>NZ_MKRN01000009.1:15834-38824 GCF_001896955.1 Nitrobacter sp. 62-13
CGCGGCCGGCGCTAACGATCAGCCGGGCCTGCCACCGTTCACGCCGCCGGCGGGCACGGATCCGCTGATCGGCTGGGCGCAGAGCCACGGTCCGATCGTAAGTTCGTCCACGGCGAACTTCGGAACCGCCGGGACCGGCACGATAACCTATGCGCTGACGGACCGCTTCGGCCAGTCGTTTAACGGCGCCGACTCCGGTTTGAAGGCGACGGTCAGCGGAAACGAAATCTTCCTCTACACCGTGGGGGATCTCGTGGTCGGACGCGAGGGGGCCGGAGGCGTGCCCAACCCCGACGGCAAGGTCGTGTTCGCGCTCTATCTCGAGCCGGGTTCGCTGAAGCTCGACGTCGCGCAGTACGAGGCGATCAGCCATCCCGACACGAACAATCCCAACGATGCCGTCAATCTCGGCAATCTCGTTCACGTCACCCAGACCGTTATCGCCGACACGCTAGCTGCGCCGACGACGTCGGCGGCCATCTCGATCACGTTCCTTGACGACGGGCCGATGCTGGCAGTGTCGGACAGGGAGTTGCCGAGCCTTATTGTCGACGAAAGCTTCCTGGCTGCCGACGCCAACAACCCCGACGCCGGTTCGCAGCAGGCTCCATCGGGTTCGACCACTGCTCATGCCTCATTCGCGGGCCTGTTCCACGCCGACTTCGGCGCCGATGGCCCGCAGGGCGGCGACGCGACCGCCGCGGTATCCTACCTGCTGGGACTGACCGGCGCGGTCACGACGGTCGACGGCGTCTCTGGCGTCGCCAGCGGCGTGAAGGACACGCTCACGGGCCATGAGGTCATGCTCAATCTGGTCGGCGGCGTGATCGAAGGCACCGTGCTGGACGGCGCCACGGTTCGGACCGTGTTCACGATCACCGGGTCGTCCGACGGCACCATCACGCTGCAGCAGGAGCGCGCGGTCTCTCACAACGATCCGGACGATCCGGATCAGGCGGGCAGCCCGGTAACTCTTGATCTGGCCGGCGGCGCGGCGATCACGCTGACCGCGACGGCCACCGACGGCGACGGCGATCACGTCTCGCACACCGTGGACCTCAGCGGCGCGTTCCAGTTCAAGGACGACGGGCCGACGCTGCATGCGGCGATTCACGATGTCATCGGCAGCAACCTGATCGTCAACGGCAGCTTCGAGGAAGGCCATGGCGATCTCGGCGCATCGGACTGGAGCATCTACGCATCACTTCCCGGCGGGACGCCGATCGGAACTCCTGGCGTCTGGACCTATGGCGCGGATCATATCCCGTTCGAAGTGCAGACCGGGGGCGCCGGCGGTCTTGCGCCGCAGGACGGCAGCGCGCTGATCGAGCTCGACGGCGACACGCAAGGCAACGGGCATCAGGGGCAGGGCGCGCCCGATCAGAACGGGCATACCAACGCCACCATCCAGCAGGTCATCGCCGGCACCGCAGACGGACAGGACTACCAGTTGACCTTCTGGTACGCGCCGCGGCCGGGTTACGCCGGCAGCGACGACAGCGGTCTCAACGTCCTCTGGAATGGCAACGTCGTCTACACGATCGATTCGTCCAGTCAGCCCGCTGGCTGGCAGTTGGTCACGGTGAACGTGGTCGGCACCGGCCCGAACAACACACTCGGCTTCCAGGGCGTCGGCGCGGAGGATGAACTCGGCGCGCTGCTCGATAACGTCAGCCTGGTCGCGGTCACGCCGCCCCGGATCGTGATCGACGAAACGCCCGCCACGCCTCAGGCCGGCACCAACGAAACCACCGATGCGGCGATCGCCGATCTGTTCCACAACGTCGGCAATACCGGTGTCGATCCCGACATGACGGCGCAGTATGCCACCGGCGGCACAGGCGTGCTCGACGTAAACGTCAATTTCGGCGCGGACGGCCCGAAGGATGGCTCGGCCAAGGATGCCACGGTCTATTCGCTGTCGCTCGGGTCGGGAGGGCCGAACGGTCTGGTCGATTCCGGGCTTACGACGACGGGTGGACAGCACCACATCTACTTGTTCAGCGAGGACGGGGTCATTGTCGGCCGGGTCGACGGCGCGCAAGGCGTGGCCGCGTTCGCCATCGCGATCGATCCGGCAACGGGCGTCGTCTCCGTCGCTCAGTACCTCTCGCTGAACAACCCGGTCACGACCGATTCGAACGATCCTGTTTTCCTGAATACCGGCGTACTGTCTGCCACGGTGACCGTAACGGACGGCGACGGCGATCATGCCTCGCAGTCGGCTGATATCGGAGCGCTGATCGAGTTCAGGGACGACGGCCCGACGATCGTCGGCAGCGAGACGGCGCCGTATCACGCGGACGAGGGTGACATTGTCACGTTGCAGTCATTGGGCACGAGCCCGAACGACGGCAATGGCGACGGTTCGTTCACCGGCTGGCCGACGGCAGATATTGGCGTGGGACCGGCGGAAGTGTCGGGCTCGGTTGCGAGTCCGGTGAACTTCGGCGCGGACGGCAAGGGCGGCTTCAGCTTTGCGGCTGACACGATCTCGACGCTGCAGGACCTTGGATTGACGTCGAAGGGCGGCGCGCTGAGCTATACTTTCCTTGGCGATACACTGATTGCCTATGTCGATGGGCATCCGGACCGGGCAGTGTTCACGTTGTCGCTCAATCATACGACGGGCAACTTCCTGTTCACCCTGTCCGACCAACTCGACCATGTGGTGCCTGCGCCCGGTACGGCCGATACCAACACGGCTCTTCAAGGGTCGAACGGACCGGTGAACGGTCTGGACTTCGGCTCGCTGATCGTTGCGACGGACGGCGACGGCGACACGGTCACGCTGGACGGCCATCTGACAATCGAGATCACGGACGACATTCCGAAGATCATCTCGTTCGACACAACCGGCAAGGCGGTGACGATCGACGAGACGGCGGGCCAGCAGGGCAACGACACGACGTCGAGCACGGTTGCCCAGCAGTTCGTCGGGGTAGCTCATGTCGGCCATGATCCAGACATGGGCAACGCTCCGCAGTTCGCGTTCAATAGCTCGGCGATTGTAAAGTCGCTCTATGTCTCGGGCGCGGACGATTCTGCGCACGCGGTGCTGTCGCTGACGATCGATCACGACGGCGTTGATTCCAACCTGACGACGACGGATGGCCATCACATCTACCTGTTCAATGAGAACGGGATCATTGTCGGCCGCATCGATGGCGACGGCGGCGGCGCAGCGAAGTTCGGCAGCACCGCAGACGTTGCGGCGTTCGCGATCTCGATCGGTCAGGACGGCAAGATCAGCGTCGCGCAGTATCTGTCGATCCACAATGACAATCCAAACGATCCGAACGACGTCATGACGCTCGGGTCCACGATCTCGGCGCAACTCACGGTGACCGACAACGACGGGGACACCGTCACCCGCTCGGTGACGATCGGTGATACCGTTCAGTTCAGGGACGACGGACCGACGCTGACAGGTAACGGCGTTACCGCGGCGGTCAACGAAGCCAATATTTACACGCCGCTGCTGTCGCAGGGCACCCACCCTGACTTCCCCGCGCACACCGATATTTTGGGAGCAGCCTATGCAACCGGCTCGCTGTCAGGCGCGGTTAATCCCGGCGCGGACGGGCTAGGCTCGTTCAGCTTCACCGCAAACGCGGCGAGCCAACTCGAGACGCTTCATCTGTCGTCAAAGGGCGAGGCGCTGTCCTACACCATCTTTAATGGCGTGCTGGTCGGCTACGTCGATCACGGCCAGCCCGGGCTGAGCCTGGGCGACCGTGTTGTCTTCTCGCTGACGCTGACGACGAATGGAAACTACAATTTCGAGCTGTTCGACCAGCTCGACCATGACAAGCCGCCGTCGGGCGCGGACACCAACACGACGCTGCAGGACAATGGTGCGAACTCCGCTCACGATGCGATCGATTTCGGCCAGATCATCCAGGTCACCGACGGCGATGGCGACCATGTCACGCTGGACGGGTCGTTCAGCGTCTCGATCAAGGACGACATTCCGACCGTCAGTCTGAGCACGCACAAGGATTTCCACGGTCATGCGGCAACGGTCGTCATTGACGAGTCGGCGGGCCAGCAGGACAACGACATCAACCACTCGCTGTCTGTTTTCAGCGGCGTCCAGCACACCGGTTCCGATCCCGACATGGGCACGCAGTACGCGCAGAGCAAGCTGCTTGCTCCGCTCGTCGATGCTGACGTCCAGTTCGGCGCGGATGGACCTGGTTCCGCGAAGTGGTCGATCGAACTCAACCCATCCAATAACGACTCCGGCCTCAGGACGACCGATCACCACGAAATCCGCCTGTTCCAGGAAGGCGGCCTGATTGTCGGCCGTTACGACATCAGCGACGGGGCCGTTGATTCCAGCGATCCGGCCGCCTTCGCCATCGCGATCGACCCGGCGACCGGCCAGATTTCGATAGTCCAGTACGTGTCGATCGAGAACACGACGCCCGGCAATCCGGACGAAACCAATTTCCTCAACGCCAACGAGGTCTACGCCAAGCTTACCGTCACCGATTACGACGGCGACTCCGTGAGCGACACGATCGACATCGGCCAGCAGATCGGCTTCAGCGATGACGGTCCGACGCTCGATATCCGTGTGGACCGGTCGGCTCTCAACGGTCTCGACGTGACGCTCGACGAAACCGTCGGAGCGGATCGCTACAGCAGCACGGACAACGTGGCTGGCGATACCGATGTCAACGGCGGTCCCAACTCGGACGACGTGGCCGGGGCGCCGGCCCAGCGCACGACCGATTTTTCGGGCGCGGGTCTGCTCGGACTCTTCAACGTTGTCGAGCATGCCGGCGCGGACGGCGTCGGCTCGGAAAGCTTCCAGTTGTCCTTCACCGGTCTCGGCTCCACGACTGTCGCGTCGGGTGCGGACGCTCTCGGCCACTGGGGCGATGGCATCGCGACCAATCTCTCTGCGACGGCTGGCGGAGCGATCAAGCTGTTCCTCGCTTCCGCGACCAATGCCGCAGGCTCTCACGACATCGTCGGTTACGACGCGGATGGTCATCTTGCGCTACGCATTGGGATTGTCGATGTCGGCGGCCATCTCCAGCTTCAGACCACGTTGTACGAGGCGCTGAACGACGGGAACGACAACAACAATCAGTTCGATCATTCGCTGACGCTGGCCCTGACCGGCCAGGGTGCGAGCATCGGTCTCAATTACGCGGGCTCGCTGACCGACGGCGATGGCGACACCGCGACCGACAACGCCACGGTGACGCTGATCAGCAGCTCGAGAAATCCCGGCTACTTCGTTTTCCAGGACGACGGTCCGGCGATTCTGTCCGTCGCGCAATTCGCGGGCGGCGACGCGCCGAACACGTTCATGTTCGACGGTTTTACGGAGAACGGCGGTGTTTGGGGCGCCGGCAGCGGTATCAATGCCACCGGCAAATCCGGCGCATGGACCATCGCTGGCGTGGGCGGCGGCTCTGGCGCTATCCAGCTCGAGCGCGTGGGCGACGGCTATCTCGGCATGCACTCATCGACCCACGGTTTCATGGTCGATCTCGATGCCTCCGCCCACGACGTGGCGGTCTCGCAGACGCTCAATCTGGTTCAGGGCGAAACCTACAAGCTGTCGTTCGACTACGGCGCCAACCCCTCGGGTGACACGCATTTGCAGGTGCTGTTTGGCGGCAAGGTGATCTTCGAAGTCGAAGACGCTGAAATGCCGGGGCAGATGACTCCGAAGGAGATCGTACTGATCGGCGGGTCCGGGGACGGCTCTAATCTGCTCGAATTCAGGGATGTCGGCACGGCTGACAACTACGGGACGTTCCTTGCCAACGTGCAGGTCACCGGCTCCACGGTCGTGGTGGATGACGAGGACACGCATCTCAACGGCGTTGGCCTCCAGGGTGGTCCCGGCGATGACGGCAGCGGCGCAACCGCCTATGGCGTCGTCAGCTTCGATGCCGGCAGCGACGGCCTCAAGTCGATTGCGATCAGCGAGGGGATCAAGGTCACCAACAGTGCGGGCGCGACCGCGTCCACCCTCAGCGCGATCTATGTCGACGCGAACGGCGTGGGAACGCCGGAGGCGTTGAAGGAAGTCTGGGTTGCGGATACGGACAATGGCGGCGGCACGCTTTATGGCGTATCGGCGACCGGCACCCATTTCACCCAGGACAACCCGGCCTTCGCGCTGCATATCGCCGCGGACGGCACCTATACCTTCAAGCTCAACGCGCCGCTCAATCATCCGTTCACGACGGCGGACAACACCGTTGCGCCGGGCACCGAGTATGAAGACAACCTGTCGCTCGGCTTTGCCGTCAATGTCACCGACGGCGACGGCGACACCGCGACCGCCACCATCACGATCAACGTCGATGATGACAGCCCAACGCTCGGCGCCATCCAGCAGGTCACGATCGACGACTATTCGGTTCACCACGGCACGATTGATTTTCACGCGGGTGCGGATGGCGTGGGCGGCGGAAGTCTCGCCGGCAGCACGCCGCCGGCCAACCTGATGTCAGGCGGCCAGGCTGTGCATTACTGGGTCAGCGCCGACGGGCACACCCTGATCGGCTACACCGGCAATGTCATCACCGACAGCACGACGCCGCCTGCCGCGGGCAACCAGGTTTTCACGCTGACGCTCGATGCCAGCGATCAAGGATATTCGTACCAGCAGATTCAGGCTTTCGACAACACACACACGACAGTCGCTCCCGTCAACAGCACCAGTTTTGATTATCCGAATCAGCCGTCCGGCGAAGTGGACGTGACGTATAGCGGTGTCACGATCGCGAAGGTGACTGGTTCTGGGGACGTCAATGGCTCGGGCACCGGTTTCGGAGTCCACGCCAACAAGTTTACCACCGGTGACGTACTGCATTTTGATTTCAAGCAGTCGGACACGGGTACGGCGACGAGCAGCGCGACCTTCAGCTTCACGCAAGACGGAAGCGTCGATTATGTCGTGCACTACTCCGACAACTCCTCTGCGAGTGTTGCTGGCCAGGCAGTCACGAGCGGCGGCACTCTGACTTTCACCGCTCCGACGGGCGCCACGATCAATTATGTCGAATTCACCGGCAACGGCAGCACCCCCACCGGCGGCTTCAAGATCGTGCTCGACGGCGTTGACGTCGGCACCACCGTATACTCGCCGCTCGATCTTGGATTCAACGTCACGTTGACCGACGGCGATGGCGATGCGGTGACTGGCACCATCAATGTCGATGTTCATCAGAACACGCCGCCGACGGTTAAAGTGACGCCGACCGATCCCATCAACAGCGACGATGGCCACAATCTCGTCAACGAGGCCGGGCTTCCCGCCGGTTCATCGCATGACGGCAGCAACGTCACACACGGTACCTTCACGCTGACCGACGCGGACGGTGCCTCAGATATTAAAACCGTGACGATCACAGGCGCCGGCGGCACGGAAACACTGACCGTCGTGCTGGGCGGCGCCGGAACGACCGTCGACGGCCAGTACGGTACATTGGTGATTGATGCCAATCCGGCAATCAGCGGTGACACCGCGACCTACAACTACACCTATACCCTGAACACGCCGTATACCGACTCGCCGGCCGTGCCGGGTCAAAATATCGATCAGAACGCTGACAGCTTCGTCATCTCGGTGACAGATGGCAGCAGCGCATCCAACTCGACGCTCGTGATCGACATCAGGGACGACGTTGCGAAGGCGAACGGCGACGTCAATTCGGTCACCGAAGGCGGGACGCTTACCGTTGCGGCGGCGAATGGCGTTCTGCACAACGACGTGTTCGGCGCGGACGGCAAGGCGGTCGGCGGTGGAGTAACGGGCGTCGCGACGGGTTCGAACACGGCGAATCCCGTGAGCGGCAACCTTGGCAATCTTGAAGGCCAATACGGTACGCTGCATTTGAATGCGGACGGCAGCTACACCTACGATGCCCATCCGGACAAGATTACCGGGAACGCGGTGGACCACTTCGTCTACACGATCACGGATGGGGACGGCGACACCTCGACAGCGAGGCTGGACATCTCCGTCAACAACGTGACCCTGGTTGCGGACAACACGACGGAAACCGTCGACGAAGCGGCGCTGGACCGGGTGAAGGATCCAGCGAGCGGCAATGTTCCAGCGGACCTTGCGGCCGGTACGGTCGATGGCTCCGATCCGACGAGCCGGTCCGAGACGACCGAGGGGCAACTCAATATGACCGGCGGCTCGGGCGTCCAGTATACGGCGATGACCGAGACGACGGACCACGGCGTGTTCCATCTCGGCGCCGACGGCAAGTGGACCTATACGCTCACGAGCCCGTACGAAACATCGCCGCATAGCGATAGTCCCCACAACACGGTGTCCGGGGACAGCTTCAGCTACACCGCGCACGACGCCAACGGCAACACCGTTACCGGCACGATCCAGATCAATGTCGTGGACGACAAGCCGGTCGCGAACAATGACACCGACAGCGTCGGGAGCGGGACGTCGACGGACGGTAATGTCATTACCGGAGCTGACACGACGAGCGGCGTTGGCGGCAAGGACACGCTGGGCGCGGACGGTGCGCACGTGTCTTCGGCCTACGGCAAGGATGGCGCGGGTTCGGCGCAGACGGTTGGCACGAACACGGTAATCGACGGCGAGTACGGTCGGCTGACGATCTCGTCGGACGGGCACTATAGCTACGCCCGCACGTCGGGCTCCGGCGGAACGGATACCTTCACCTACACGCTGGAGGACGGCGACGGCGACACCGACACGGCGACTTTGACCATCACGCTCGACGATACTGGCCGGCTCGTCGTCGGCTCCGCCGACGGCGATGATGGTGCCGCGCCGGACGGCAATCACGTGGTCGATGTTACGACGACAACGACCGGTCCGATCAATGGCGGCGACGGTAACGACACGCTCATAGGCGATCCGGGCTCCGTAACCATCACAAAGGGACAAACAGCCAACGTCGTGCTGGTGCTGGACAGTTCCGGTAGCATGGATGCAAACATTTCGTTCGGCGGCAGCACGATCACGCGCATGCAAGCGCTGAAGAACGGCACCAACGCATTGATCGATCAACTAGCCAATTCGGGCGCGGAAAATATCCGCATCACGGTGATCGATTTCGGCGACAGCGCTATCAATCGCGGCACGTTCAACCTGATCGTCAACGGCCAAAAGAATGCGGACGGTAGCGACGGTATTAGCGCGGCCCACGCCGCCGTGAACGCGATGAGCTATAGCGACGGCAACAGCGGCGGCACCAATTACGAAGCGGCCATCCAGTCTGCCTATAGCTGGATTACCGGCAATAGCGGGAACAATGACCTGTCGGGCGCAGACATCAACAAGGTTGTTTTCGTTTCGGACGGTGAGCCGAATGATTGGGTCGGTTCTGGTTCATCCGGCGGCACGACGCGGGCCATGCAGGAACTGCTTGGCACCTACGGTGGCGGGTCAGAAGGCAGTGCGGACAACGTCAATGACGTCGCGAACGTCCTCGGTACGGGCTACACGATCGATGCGATCGGAATCGCTGTCGGCTCCGCGGCGCTCGGCCATCTGAGCGATGTGGAAGATGGAATTGCGAACGGCGGCACCGGTAGTGCGCTCAACGCAAATTCCGCAGAGCAGCTTGCCGGCGCTTTGGCGGTGCTGGGTGGGTCGACCGCTCTCGCCGCCGCAGGAAACGACGTCATTCATGGCGGCGCCGGCAACGACGTCATCTTTGGCGACGTCGTCAACACGGACGCTCTTGCGGTTAAGGCGGGACTGACAGTCCCGCCAGGCTCGGGCTGGTCCGTCTTCCAGATGCTCGAGGGCGCCACTCCGACGAGTGCTGCTCTTGCTCCGTATCTTCACAACGGTGTGTGGGATCGGGCATCGACCATCGCCTACCTGTCCGATCCGGCCAACTTTGCCGAACTGGCGACGGAGAGCGGACGCAGCGGCGGTGACGACAACATCACTGGCGGAACGGGCGACGATGTCATCTTCGCTCAGGAAGGCAACGACATCATCAACTACACGGTCGGAGACGGCCACGACAAGGTCGATGGTGGAACGGGCAATGACACGCTTGTCGTCAATGGCAGCACGGCCGACGAGCATTTCTTCCTCGAAACCGTGGCTGCCTACAACACCCGCATCGATCCGGATTATACCGGTGCGGCGTCCAACGTGCTTGTTTCGAATGAGACCGGCCAGATCATGGTCGAGGCCAGCAATATTGAATCCGTCACCTTCAACGGTGGCGGTGGCAACGACACGCTGACGGTCTCGGGCGATTTCAGCGGCACGGCGATTCTGAACAGCACTATTCACTTCAATGGCGAAGCCGGCAACGACACGCTGGATCTCACCACTCGCGTCGATAACCGTCGCGTGGTCGCCGACGGCGGCGCCGACACGGATACGGTGAAACTCGGTTTTGCATACGACCATGCGACTTACGCGGCGATCGCGGGTGGCGTGCAGATCACGCATGACGGCATCACCGACGAGTTCACCAATTTCGAGAATTTCGTGTTCTCGGACGGAACGACGATGACGCTGGCTGACGTGCTCAACGCGCCACCGACGACGAACGACGTCAGCGCGACGGGGCCGCAGAACGCGACCTCGATCGCAATCACGCTGAGCGGATCCGACGATGTCTCTGTCGCATCGTTCGAGATCACGGAATTGCCGCTCCACGGCAGTCTCTATAGCGATGCGGCGTTGACCCACCTCATTGGCGCAGCCGGTGTTGTGGCGGCCGCCGGTAATTCGGCGACGGTGTATTTTGTGCCGGATGCCAATTATTATGGCGCGCCAACGTTCCAGTATGCGGCGGTTGACAACACCGGACGGCACGACACGACCCCTGCGACGGCAACGATCAACGTTGTCAATCAGGCGCCGTTTATCGTTGCCCCCGCCAACTTGCAGTACGATCCGGCGAGCGGCGATACGACGGCGTTCAACCGGATCATGTTCACCGATGCGGATACAACGGGCGGTGTGACCGTCCATCTGACTCGGACTGGCGGAAATGGAACGCTCAGTGCAACCAGTTCGGGTGGCGTTGCCGTCTCGGGCACCGCCACTGACATGGTGCTGTCCGGCACGATCGATGCGATCAACGCCTATCTTGCCGGCAACAAGGTCACGCTCGACACCCATGGCAATGACACCGATACGTTCACGATCTCGATCAACGACGGCACGACGACCGTTTCGCAGACGGGTTTCGCTGTCGACGATGTGCAGTTTTCAAAATCCAATAACCCCGATACCAACAATTACGCTGGCGTAAACGTGTATGAGACGTCATTGAATTCCTTGAAAGGCAACGACACGCTCTACACGAGTTGGAGCCACCTGGGTTCGTCGGCCACGGCCTACGATGGTGGAAACGGTAGCGACACGATCAACCTGATCTTTACGGCCGAACAGTTGCAGGCGATTCTGGCGACCGGGACCACACGGGACGAGTTGCAGGCTTATCTTCTTGGTCCGACCGGTGACACGCTCAATCTGGGCGCAACGTCCTGGCACGCCACCGCGACGGGCTTTGAAACGGCCAACATCGAGCTTGCCAACCTGTATGCGACCCGCGATGTGGCCACGCCGTCGAACGATTACTTCGATATCAACACGACGTGGAAGTCGGTGATAGCATCGAACGAAATTGTCGGCGCCGATGGCGACGGCGCTAACAACTTCATCGTTGCCAGCGCGGCCGGTCAGACGCTCAACGGCGGCGGCGGCAACGATGTAATGGTTGCGCTCGACGGCGGCGATACGCTGAACGGTGGTGCGGGCCTCGACCTCTTGCTTGGGGGCAGTGGAAACGACACCCTGATCGGCGGCGAGGGCGTTGACAGGCTTGCCGGGGGCGCCGGCGCCGATCACTTCCGGTTCAATGCGACGAGCGAAGCCGGCGATCATATCGTCGACTTTACGCACGGCCAGGACGTGATCGATCTGCTGAACTCCGCTTTCGGCGGCGGCTCGGGCGCAATTGCAACCGACGACCTGATCCAGGTTACCGGCGCGCAAAATCCGACGACGATCAATATGGGCAATGCCCATTTCGCTTACCAGCAAAGCACCGGTCAATTGTATTACGACCCCAACGGCGGTGCAGCCGACGCCAACCGAATCCTGCTGGCCGTCTTCGACAACCATACGGCAATCGCCGCGACGGACCTTCACAAGGTCGGATAGCAACAACAGTTACTGCACCCCGCCGGACCATCTCCGGCTGGGTTTTTGTCGGGATCAATTCTTCGCCGCCATGGCAGGGTCTTGGCCGGTCGAAGATGGCGTCGCCGGCCACCCCATGGTTCGGGCCATGTCGTTCCTTGCTGAAACTCCAAAGACGTGAACGTCCGGCGTAAAGCCGCAGGCTGCTGATCCGTCTAAAGCAAATCCGCCCTATAGCGTTTTCGAACGAAGCGGATACCGGTTCGCGTCAAAAAACGCGTCAAGAAATAAGGCGGCGCTGACGTCCAATGGTCGACCGGACGATGGTTGCCCGGCGGCCATCCTTGTTGCCAGGGCGCAACACCGATCCAACATTTAACCCTGCCAACAGGTGGCTCTTGCAGACGCCGCTATTTAGCCACACCACTTCGTGAATTATTCCAGTGTCGGCTGAAGGCGGACGCTTGTGGTGGGTCTGGGACATTCCCTCGCTCCGGCAGCGTCCGATCAAAAGAGGCCACCGGGGAAGCAGGTTGGCGATGGTCAGGACGGGCATCAGGAGCAGGCTGACAAACCGTCACGCGACGGAAGGCCAGGATCGTGCGTCCTGTCGCTCGTTTCATGCCCCGAGATCGGCCGGGCGACAGCTCCACCGGCGGTTCGGAATCCGCGGCATCGTCGAGGTCGACCGCGTTGACGTAAATTTGACCAGCGGCGGACGCACCGAACGAAAGACCAATTGGCAGCGCCGCTCGACCAACCATACATCCGTTAAGCTCAGGACATACGCCCAGCGGATCGGACCGGCAGCCGGCAGTGGCAGGGTGTACGAGAAATTGCGTCATGTGGACGTCTAGGAGCAGAGTTCTTGTTGTGTTGGCGTGGGGCGCGGTTTGCGCCAGCGCGCCGGCGTATGCTTTTGACGGCACGGTGGCCGGGCAGCCCGATGCTACCACGGCGGCGGCGCTCCCCGTCGCGGCCGCGCCTCTCGCCGGCGGTCAGGCGCTGAAAAAGGCCGTCCCCCCGAGCACCTCGCTGACGGCATTGCAATATGCCGCCGAGGGCGGGCATCCCATTGCCCAGTGGCGGCTGGGGCGGATGTATGCGAACGGCGACGGCGTCACCCAGGACGATCAGCGCGCTTTTGAGTACTTCAGCCGTATCGCCAATGCCCATGCCGAGGACAGCCCCTCGGCGCCGCAGGCCGCGGTTGTCGCCAACGCTTTCGTCGCGCTCGGGCGCTATTACCTCCAGGGCATCCCGAATTCGACGATCAAGCGCGACGCCGAGCGCGCGCGCGAGATGTTCTCCTATGCGGCCTCCTATTTCGGCAATGCCGACGCGCAATACGATCTGGCGCGGCTTTATCTGAAGGGGATCGGCGCCCCCCACGACGTCAAGTACGGCGCTCGCTGGCTGGGTCTCGCGGCGCAGAAGGGCCAGCATGAGGCCCAGGCGATGCTGGGCAAGATGCTGTTCGCGGGCGATCAATTGCCTCGCCAGGCCGCGCGCGGCTTGATGTGGCTGACGCTGGCGCGTGATGCCGCCCAGCCGGACGAGACCTGGATCACTGAAAGCTACAACAAGGCGATCGCGAAGGCCTCGGAAGACGACCGCGCCATGGCGCTGCAGATGCTCGAGCACTGGGTGCAGGGACGGCGGGATTGAGACCTGCAGGCTCGGTCAGGCCGATCCGGCCGCGTCCAGATCGAGGTCGATCCAGACCGGAACATGGTCCGACGCCTTCTCCCACCCGCGGACATGACGATCGATCCCGACCGCGTTGAGCCGGTCGCTGGCCTGCGGCGACAACAGCAGGTGGTCGATCCGCAGCCCGTTGTTTTTCTGCCAGGCGCCGGCCTGATAATCCCAGAAAGTATATTCCCCGGCGGCGTCGGAGGCCGCGCGCAACGCATCGGTCAGGCCGAGCCCGAGCAGCGTCTGAAACGCCTGCCGCGTCTGCGGCCGGAACAGCGCATCGTCAACCCACGACGCCGGATTGTAGACGTCGCGCGGCGCAGGGATGACGTTGAAGTCGCCGGCGAGCACGAAGGCCTCCTCGCTTTTCAGCCGCTCGCGTGAATATTCAATAAGCCGCGATATCCAGCTGAGTTTATAAGGATACTTCTCGGTATTCGGCGGATTGCCGTTGGGCAGATAAAGGCAGGCGATCCGCACCACGCCGTGCTTGAGCGAGACCACGCCCTCGAGGAATCGCGACTGCACGTCGTCCTCGTCGCCGGCGAGCCGCGGCCGGGTCTCGTCGAACGGGAATTTCGACAGCAGCGCCACGCCATTGAAAGTCTTCTGGCCGTGCGTCACCACGTTGTAGCCGAGCGCCTCGATGGCCTCGCGCGGAAACTGCTCGTCGACGCATTTGGTTTCCTGAAGGCAGACCACATCCGGCGCGGTTTCCCCGAGCCAGGCGAGAAGGTGATCCAGCCGCTGCCGGATCGAATTGACGTTCCAGGTGGCTATGCGCATGAGGGGATTTCCGCGTGTCATTGCCGGACTTGATCCGGCGCGGGTCAGGCCCGCGCATGACAGGGAGCTAGTGGAGTGAATTTGGCATTTCGCTACCCGCTTTGCAGCAAACCCGCCAGGCGGATGTCAAATTCAAAAACTCCACTAGAAACCTGATAGTTGCTAGTGATCCTTTGAGCCTAACATTTGCTAGAACTCCCTGCGGCAACGGGATGCAAATGTTGGAATCGGACCACTAGATCGAGAAGCTGGTGCCGCAGCCGCAGGACGCGGTGGCGTTCGGATTGACCACCCGGAACGACGCGCCGATCAGGTCGTCGACGAAATCGACTTCGGAACCGGTCAGGAACGGAACCGAGGCCGGATCGACGAGCACCACCGCGGTATCGCGCGCAATCACCAGATCGTCGTCGGCCTTGGCGCGTTCGATGTCGAACTTGTACTGGAAGCCCGAGCAGCCGCCGCCTTCGACGCTGATCCTCAACATGGCGCCGTCGCCTTCGGATTTGAGGATCTCCCCGATCCGGCGCGCCGCGCGCTCGCTGACGGTGATGTTGGCTTCGGTCATCGTGCGACTCCGTATGCGATGGGCGGATATTGTCCAATATTTTGCAATGCCCGCAAGCCATAGTTAAGTGCGGCGGACACCGGAATCAAACGATCGGAAGGGGCAAATCGCCGTGTCAGTCGGAATGGCAGCTCCCCGCGAGCCCTATGCCAGCGATCCGGACGGCAGCCGCGGCCGCCTGTTCGACGAGCCGCCGAGCAAGACCCGCAGCGCGTTCCGCCGCGATTGCGACCGGGTGATCCATTCGACCGCGTTCCGGCGGCTGAAACACAAGACCCAGGTGTTCGTCTATCACGAAGGCGATCACTACCGGACCCGTCTCACCCATACCCTCGAGGTGGCCCAGATCGCCCGCGCGCTGGCCCGGCAGCTCGGGCTCGACGAGGACCTGACGGAGGCGCTGGCGCTGGCGCATGATCTCGGCCATCCGCCGTTCGGTCACGCCGGGGAGCGGGCGCTGGATGCCTGCCTCGATGCGTTTGGCGGTTTCGACCACAATGCGCAGACGCTGCGGGTCGTGACGCTGCTGGAGCGTCGTTATCCGGATTTCGACGGCCTCAACCTGACCTGGGAAACGCTGGAAGGGATCGTCAAGCACAACGGCCCGCTGACCGATCGCGCTGGCGATGCCGTCGGACGGTATCAGCGCCGCGGCATCCCGGTGGGTATCGCCGATTTTAACCGGACCTGCGATCTGGAGCTGTGGAGTTTCGCCTCGCTCGAGGCCCAGGTCGCGGCGATCGCCGACGACATCGCTTACGATGCCCACGACATCGACGACGGCCTGCGGGCCGGGCTGTTCGCGGTGGATGACCTGAAGGCGATGCCGCTGACCGCGGCGATGATCACAGAGATTGCACGGCGCCATCCCCGGCTGGACGACGTCCGGCGCGGCGCGGAGCTGGTGCGCGAGCTGATCTCCTATCTGATCATGGCGGTGGTATCGGAAGCAGCCGGGCGGCTTGCCGATGCCCGGCCGGGATCGGTGGACGAGGTGCGCCGCCACCGTCGGGCGCTGGTCGCGTTTCCACCCGAAGCGGCCGAGGCGGAGGCGCTCATCAAGGCATTCCTGAAACAACGGATGTATCGTCATCCTCGCGTCATGCGGGTGATGGATGAGGCCGAAACCATCGTTCGGGACTTGTTCGCGCGCTACCGCGACGATCCAGCGGCACTTCCTGCCGAATGGTTGCCGGAGGGCGGCGACAGCCGCGCGCTCGATGCCGAAACGGCGCGCCGGATCGGCAATTTCATCGCGGGGATGACCGACCGCTTCGCCATCACCGAACACCGCAGGCTTTTTGACTCGACCCCGGAATTGCGTTAGGCGGCGCGTATCCCTTTTCCATGTAAATCGCAGATATCATGACCAATTCCAGTCCATCGCAGCATCTTTTCGCAGATGTGCTTGCACGGGTGCATACGGTATGCGCCGCGCTCGCGGAAGAAGGCGCGCTGCCGGCGGGACTGGACCTGTCGCGGATCGTGGTCGAGCCGCCGCGGGATGCCTCGCACGGCGACATGGCGACCAACGCCGCGATGGTGTTGGCCAAGGATGCAAAGTCGAAGCCCCGCGATCTCGCGGACCGGATCGCAACGCGGTTGTGCGCCGACGGCCTGATCGACAAGGCCGAGATCGCCGGTCCCGGCTTCATCAACCTGACCTTGAAACCGCAGGCCTGGTCGGATGCCCTGCGCGCCGTGCTGCGAGAGGGCGGAGGCTATGGCCGTAGCACGGCCGGCGCGGGCGAAAAGGTCAACGTCGAATACGTCTCCGCCAATCCGACCGGGCCCATGCATGTCGGCCATTGCCGTGGCGCGGTGTTTGGCGACGCGCTGGCGAGCCTGCTGTCGTTCGCAGGCTATGACGTCACGCGCGAATACTACATCAACGATGCAGGCGCGCAGGTCGACGTGCTCGCGCGCTCGGCCTTCCTGCGCTATCGCGAGGCGCTGGGTGAGGACATCGGCGAGATTCCGGAAGGGCTTTATCCCGGCGACTATCTGAAACCGGTCGGGCAGGCGCTTGCCGCCGAGTACGGTGACGAGCTGCGGAATGCGCCGGAAGCCGACTGGCTGCCGGTCGTGCGCGCCAGAGCCATCGCCATGATGATGGAAATGATCCGGGGCGACCTCGCCGCGCTCAACATCACGCATGAGGTGTTCTTTTCGGAACGTTCGCTGATCGAGGGGGGTAGCGATCAGGTCGCCGCCACCATCGATTTCCTGCGCGCGAAGGGCGACGTCTATGAGGGGCGGTTGCCGCCGCCGAAGGGCGCGCCGGTCGAAGATTACGAAGATCGCGAACAGACCCTGTTCCGCGCCACGGCTTATGGCGACGACGTCGACCGTCCGCTGAAGAAGTCGGACGGCGGTTACACCTACTTCGCGTCCGATATCGCCTATCATAAGACCAAGTTCGACCGCGGCTTTCTCAACATGGTCGATGTCTGGGGCGCCGATCACGGCGGCTACATCAAGCGTGTGCAGGCCGCGATCAAGGCCGTGACGGCGGGCAAGGCCAGCCTCGACGTCAAGATCGTGCAGCTTGTGAGGCTGTTGCGTAACGGCGAGCCGGTGAAAATGTCGAAACGCGCCGGTGATTTCGTCACATTGCGCGACGTGGTGGATGAAGTCGGCTCCGACGCCGTGCGTTTCATGATGCTGTTCCGCAAGAACGACGCGGTGTTGGACTTCGATCTTGCCAAAGTGATCGAGCAGTCGAAGGACAATCCGGTGTTCTACGTCCAGTACGGTCACGCCCGCGGTTTTTCGATCTTCCGTAACGCGCGCGAGGCGTTCCCGGATTTGCCGGAGAATGATGCGGCGCGCAGGGGCTTTCTTGGCGATGCCGCCGTCGAGCGGCTGACGGATCCGGCGGAACTCGGCCTGCTGCGGCGGCTCGCGCTTTACCCCCGAACCGTCGAAGCGGCTGCGGTGGCGCACGAACCGCATCGGATTGCGTTCTACCTGTATGATCTTGCAAGTGAATTTCACGCCCTCTGGACAAAAGGGCGGGATTTGCCTCATTTACGCTTCATTATCAATAATGATGCAGAAATAACCAGGGCGCGGCTGGCGCTGGTTCAGGGTGTCGTCTCTGTTCTCGCATCAGGACTTGCGGTTCTCGGCGTTCATGCGCCCGCTGAAATGCGATAGAGGTGTAGCCGGACACATGGGGGTGACGGCTTGATTGGCTGCTGTTTCGTTTAGAACGAGCGAGTTGGCGCCTTTCCGGAAGGGACGCGACATCACGATGGCTAATCGATATCAGGACAGACCTTTCCGGGATGACGATTACGGGCGCGACGAGCGCCGCGCGAGCGGCCAGCCGGAAACCGATCCGCTTGCGGAGCTCGCCCGGCTGATCGGCCAGACCGATCACTTCGACGATGTCAAACGAGGCGCGCCACCGGCTCCGGTAGACGATCCGGTCGATCACTTTGAGCCGATCGATCACTTCGAGCCGGCCCCTCCGATCGAATCCGCCGGGCCGCCGTCCTGGATTCAAAGACGGATGGCTCAACCCGAACCGCCGGTTCAAGTTACTCCCGTCGAATCCGCTCCGCACCCCGTCTTGCGGCGCGCGGCCGTCTATCCCGACAACGAGCCACATGTTCAGCATCCCGAGCCTGAGCCCTATCATCAGGCCGACGCCGATCGCTACGACGACGTGCTGTTCGGCCGGCTGCCGGACGGCCGGGGCGCGCAGGCGTATGAAGACCAGTTTCCCCGCGAGAGCTATCCGGAAGCGCCGTTCGACTATCAGGCTTATGGAGTGGAGGAGGATGAACCTGCTCCCCCGCGCCGCGGCAGGATGGCGACCGTGGTCGCGGTTCTGGCGCTTGCAGTCATCGGCACCGGCGCGGCCTACGCTTACCGCAACTATGCCGGCACCGCCCGGAACGGCGCGCCGCCGGTCATCAAGGCCGACTCTGAGCCCAGCAAGATTCTTCCGCAAAAGGTCGCCTCCGGCGATGCCGTCAGCAAGTTGATCCAGGACCGGATGTCCACTGAGAACGGCACCGAGCTGATGGTGTCCCGCGAAGAGCAGCCGGTCGACGTCAAGGAAGCCACGACTTCCGGCCCGCGCGTGGTCTTTCCGCCGCTGAACCAGAACACCAATCCGCCGGCGGCGGCGAGCGTGACGCCGAATGTCAGGCCGCCCGCAACCGTTGCGAACGGGACCGTCGCGGGCGATGAACCGCGCAGGGTCAGGACGCTGACGGTGCGCGGCGATCAGTCTGACATCGCGGCCGCGGCCGTCGCCCGACCCGAAACTCCGGCGGCGCCTGTCGCGCCGCCCGCCCGACATGCGCCTCCTGCCACGACCGCGCCTGGCGGAAACGCGCCGCTGGCGCTGTCGCCGCAGGCCGAGCCGCGGACGCGGGTGGCTTCGACCAATCCGGGCCAGCACGCTCCGGCCGCAGCGGGCAGCGGCGGTTATCTTGTCCAGGTCTCGTCGCAGCGGAACGAGGCTGATGCGCAGGCCTCGTTCCGGGCGCTGCAGAACAAATTCCCCTCGGTGCTGGGATCGCGGAGTCTGCTGGTGAAACGCGCCGACCTTGGCGCCAGGGGTGTCTACTACCGCGCCATGGTCGGGCCGTTCGGTTCGTCCGATGAGGCCTCGCGCTTCTGCGGCAGCCTCAAATCGGCCGGCGGACAGTGCGTCGTCCAAAGGAATTAACGGCGACTTCCTTGACCCTCGCCGGCGACGCAAGCTAATCGGCGCCATGGTTGCGCGCGCATTTATTACGGGTACATCGGGCCTGACCCTGACTGCGCAGGAGCGCGAGTTCCTGCGCGACGAGCGGCCCTGGGGCTTCATCCTGTTCAAGAGGAATGTCGACACCCCCCTGCAGGTCGCTCGTTTGGTTCAAGATTTTAGGGAAACGGTGGGCGATGCCGATGCCCCGGTCCTGATCGATCAGGAAGGCGGCCGGGTGCAACGCCTGAGTTCGCCGCACTGGCCGGTCTATCCGCCGGGAGCGGTGTTCGGCGCTCTCTATGACCGCGATCGCGCCGCCGGACTGAAAGCGGCGCGGCTGAGCGCGCAACTGATCGCGAACGATCTTGCCGACCTTGGCATCACCGTCGATTGCCTGCCGCTCGCGGACGTTCCGGCACCCGGCGCCGACGCCGTCATCGGCGACCGCGCCTATGGTACTGAGCCGGACAAGGTCGTGGCAATCGCGCGTGCCGTCACCGAGGGGCTGGAACTGGGCGGCGTTCTGCCGGTTCTGAAGCACATTCCGGGGCATGGGCGGGCGACCGCCGACACCCATCTTAAGCTCCCGGTCGTGGATGCCTCGAAGAACGATCTGGAAGCCGTTGATTTTGCTCCCTTCAAAGCACTTGCCGATCTGCCGATGGCGATGACCGCGCATGTTGTGTTCAGCGCAATTGATGCCACCCAACCGGCCACGACTTCTGCGACAATCATCGAACAGGTGATTCGCGGCGCGATCGGGTTCCAGGGTTTGTTGATGAGTGACGACGTGTCCATGAATGCATTGACGGGATCGATCGCTGAGCGGACACGCGCGATTGTTTCCGCCGGCTGCGACATGGTTCTGCACTGCAACGGCGAACTGGTGGAGATGCGGCAGGTGGCGGCCGAAGCGCCGGTACTGTCCGGTACGGCGCTGGAGCGTGCGCAACGCGCCTTGGCCTCGCGCAAGCCCCCCGAGCCGTTCGATCGCGAGGCGGCGCGGGCGGAACTCGATGCATTGACGGGAGCGGTAGGCGCATGAGCGCGGAAATTCTGTCGTTCGAAACCGGAAGGCCGGCCGAGCGCATCGTTAACGACGATGCGCTGGCGCTCGTCGTCGATGTCGAGGGCTATGAAGGCCCGCTGGATCTGTTGCTGGCGCTGGCCCGACAACAGAAGGTCGACCTGTCGAAAATCTCCATTCTGGCGCTTGCCGACCAGTATCTCGTTTTCATCGAGGCGGCGCGCAAAATTCGTCTCGAACTGGCTGCCGATTATCTGGTGATGGCGGCATGGCTGGCGTTCCTGAAATCGCGGTTGCTGTTGCCGGAGCCGGCGACCCCGGATGGACCGAGCGCCGGCGAAATGGCCACGGCGCTCGCCAACCGCCTGCGTCGCCTCGAGGCGATCCGCGAAGCCGCGAACCGCCTGATGAACAGGCAGCAGTTCCAGCGCGACATCTTTCCGCGCGGCAATCCCGAGGCGATCGCCGAAATCCGCCATCCGCGATTCACGGCGACGCTGTTCGACCTGCTCACGGCCTATGCCACCCAGCGGCAGCAGCGCGTCCTTACCACGGTTCACCTGGCCAGGCGTACGGTCTGGTCGCTGAGCGAAGCGCGAGCCTCTCTCGAGCGCCTGGTCGGGCTGGCCGACGAAGACTGGGGATGCCTCGACGAATATCTGATGACCTATGTCGTCGACCCCTCGCAGCGGGCCACGGTGTTCGCGTCGAGTTTCGCCGCCGCGCTCGAGCTGGTGCGTGAGGGCGTCATGGATCTGAACCAGAAAGAAGCGTTCGCCCCGCTCTATTTTCGCAAGCGCGTGCCGCAGGCGGCATCCGCTCCCGTGACCGTGCCCGACGCGCCGGCCCAGTAAGGAAGAAGGAGACCGAGCGATGGCAAGCCTGGCGGAAATGCGCGTGGCGCAGATTGAGGAACCGGAGTCGGAACGGCCGATGGCGCGTCCAGAGGAACTGCGATTGCTGGAGGCTTTGCTGTTTGCCTCGTCCGAGCCGCTGGATCAGGCGGCGCTGGCCAAGCGGATGCCCGACGGCGTCGACATCAAGGTGGCGCTTGCGCAATTGCAGGCGGACTACGCCTCGCGCGGGGTCAATCTGGTCCGCATCGCCAACAAATGGACGTTCCGCACCGCCGGCGATCTGGCCTGGCTGATGACGCGCGAGAGCACCGAGACGCGGCGCCTGTCGCGCGCCGCCATCGAGATGCTGGCGATCATCGCCTACCATCAGCCCGTGACCCGCGCGGAGATCGAGGAAATCCGCGGCGTCGTGACCTCCAAGGGTACGCTCGACGTGTTGCTGGAAACCGGCTGGATCAAGCCGCGCGGCCGCCGCAAGACGCCGGGGCGTCCGCTCACCTTCGGAACAACGGAGGCGTTCCTGTCCCAGTTCAGTCTCGAAAACCTCGGCGACCTGCCGGGCCTAGAGGAATTGAAGGGAACGGGGCTGCTGGATTCCCGTCTGCCCGGCGGATTCAGCGTTCCGACGCCATCGGACGATCCCGCTTTGCGTGACGACGAGGACCCGCTCGAAGCCGGCGATCTCGAACTGGCGCTGGTGCCGACGCTGGAGCCGGACAGCGATGGCTCGGGCGACGGCGACGAGGCCGCGAGCGGTCCCTCGGGCGGCGAGGAGAACGCCAAAGACGGCGAACTTCCGTAACACGGAGGGGCATCGGAACCAGCCTTCGGCCAGGTTGCCTGACGAGCTGTCAGGCCTGCTTGGATCGTCAGCTAAGTATCTGGATAAACAAGAGGAAAAACGTTGCTCGGGGCGCCGCCGGGGGTGGTTTGCAAGGCCCCGATGCGCTATATGATTCCGAACAGAAACCGACCGGAATCCTCTCTTGTCAGATACCGAAGATACGAAGTCCGGAGAGCCGCCGGCGCCCTCGGGCATTCGTCCCGTTTCCATTCTCGAGGAGATGAAGCGCAGCTATCTCGATTACGCCATGAGCGTGATCGTGGCGCGCGCGCTGCCGGATGCGCGCGACGGTCTGAAGCCGGTTCACCGTCGCATTCTCTACGCGATGTACGAGAACGGTTTCGAGTGGAA
>NZ_MKRN01000010.1 GCF_001896955.1 Nitrobacter sp. 62-13
AGATCCAGTACTGCCTCAGCCAGAACTGGGCGGTGAACATCGAGTTCACCGACGATCCGCATCCCCGCAACACCTATTGGGACATGTGGAATCTGCCGATGTTCGACCTGCCGGATGCGGCAGGCGTGCTGATGGAGCTGAAGGAGTGCCGGAAGGTCTATGGCGACCGCTACATCCGGATATCCGCGTTCGATTCCAGCCATGGTTGGGAATCGGTGAAGCTGTCCTTCATCGTCAACCGGCCCAAGAACGAGCCGGGCTTCCGGCTCGAGCGCCAGGAGGCCGATAGTCGTAACGTTCGCTACACCACGACCTCCTATGCGGTGGCCGATCGTTCCGAAGGTCAGCGCTATTCATCGTGATTCCATCCGGCCAAGGCTGGACGATCTTCCTTTAGGTCGTCCAGCCCGGATGCACTGCTCCGTCGCCTCCTGACGACGGAGCATTCCTCCCCGAACAGTTCTCTCGCGAGCGGTCGTCAAAAAGCAGCTTCCGGCCGAGGTTATCAGGACCATCTTCGATGCAAGAAAAAGTCAACCTTCGCGAGGAACTCGAGGCCGTCGGAATCGGCGAGATACTCAAGCAGCTCGATCAAGAGCTGATCGGTCTCAAGCCCGTCAAGACGCGAATCCAGGAGATTGCGTCGCTCCTCCTTGTCGAGCGGATACGCAAGAAAATGGAGCTGACGTCGGAGAACCCGACGTTGCACATGTCGTTCACCGGCAATCCCGGCACCGGCAAAACCACCGTTGCCTTGCGGATGGCCGATATTCTCCATCGGCTGGGTTATGTACGCCGTGGCCATGTCGTGTCGGTCACGCGCGACGAATTGGTCGGACAATATATCGGCCACACCGCGCCGAAGACCAAAGAGATATTGAAAAAGGCGATGGGCGGCGTGCTGTTCATCGACGAGGCCTATTACCTCCATCGGCCCGACAACGAGCGCGACTACGGCCAGGAAGCTATCGAGATCCTGCTTCAGGTCATGGAGTCGCAGCGCGAGGACCTGGTGGTAATTCTCGCAGGCTACGCCGACCGCATGGAAAAATTCTTCTCCAGCAATCCCGGCTTCCGCTCGCGCATCGCCCATCACATCGACTTCCCCGACTACACCAACGAGGAGTTGCTCGCGATCGCGGAGGTGATGCTGCACCACATGAACTATAAGTTCACCTCCGAGGCCCGCGACGCCTTTGTACGCTACATCGCGTTGCGCAAGGCGCAGCCCTTGTTCTCCAATGCGCGCTCAATCCGCAACGCGCTGGATCGTATTCGCTTGCGTCAGGCCAATCGCCTGGTTGCGGACGAGAACGCCATCCTGTCTGTCGACGATGTCCAGTCGATGGTCGCGTCCGACGTTCTTGCCAGTCGCGTATTCGAGACGTCGCAGCCCGCCATTGTCGAGCAATTGATCGACAAGAGAAAGCGATAGTCCTGCCGAGACCAGCCTTTGTGGCCGCGTCTCGTTCTGCCGCAGATTTCGCGCGTCTTGGAAAGGCAAGACGGGCGATCGATGCCGCCGGCGTGCCGGACGGACGAGAGGCGCCGCTTCGTGGTTGATCGAATATTGCTCCGGAGCCGGCAGCCGCAATCACCTCATAGTCCGGGCTGACCACTACCGGATGATAGTGTTGCGCGGCCGCGAAAGCCGGCGATGCTGGGCGTCGCTTCCTTCGGGCCGAACGACGGTCGAGCAGGTGGAAATCATTCGTGCGTTTCAAACATAACCGGCTAAACACCATGCGCATCGGGGCAACACTCTGCGTTCTAGCTCTCGCTTGCACGGCCGCCCATGCCGAAACGCTCGCTTACCGCACGCGGGCGGGGATGGACGTGACCGTGGTGAAAAAATCGAACATCGGCACCACGCACGCCAAAATTCTGACCAGGCACACCAGGGCGAACGCCACCGCCTATTGCCGCGACTATGTCGGCAAGGTCACCGCCAGGTGTATTGCCGATGAGTTGAAAGTGAAGCTGCTGCCGGAGATTTCGGCCAACTGCAAGACCGGCCAGTTCATCACGCTGTACGGCCAAGGCTACCGGTTCCTGGGCGCCAATCCGGACTATGACGCAGACGGGGATACGGCAGAATATACGCAATACCGGATCGTCGAAGCCGGCGGCGGCGAGCCCCTGAAAGGCTATAGCGCGACGGGATACGACGTGGCGCTCGGCCAGTTCGAGGCGCTTTGCCCGAACCGCGCCCGGTAGCGCTTCTGCCTTTTCCGCATGTCTTGAAGGATCGCCGGCATAGAGCGGCCATCAAGGATGAGATTCGCGATGGAGCCTCAGCTGGACAAGGCCATCGCGGTCGGATGCCGCCGAGATGGTGACCCGATGCCGAGGCCGCACCACTATCGAATGATAGTGTCAGGCGCCAACCCTGCCCGTTAGCGTGCCTTGCGGGGGCGGATGCCTTGATCGACCCCATACGGGCTGCATGCAACAGGAGGTTGGCTTGGTGACGGCCCTGAAACGGATAGCGATCCTGCTGGGGTTCTGGCTGGTCACGATCTCCATGACCAGCGGAGCGATCGCCGCCGACTTCTACGCATCGCGCGTATTCAGTGTGGATCAGTCCGTCTACGCGGTCCGTTTCAGCCCGGCCGGAGACCGCGTCGCGCTCGCCACCAACGCCGGCACGATCATCTTCAACACGTCGGACGGCAAGCAGGTGGCCGAACTGAAGGGTAAAGCGTCGTCCGTGGCCTGGAGCCCGGACGGCTCGATGCTGATGGTGCGGACCGAGGACGCGCTACGCTTCTGGAATATCGCCGATTATTCAAAGGAATTCGCGGCGATCCCCTTGACTGCGCAGACGCTCATCATTGGCCTTCCGCGCGAGCCGTTCAGCCCGGACGGCAAGCGTATTGTCGTGCTCAGGCAAGATGACACGGTGGCGGTCTGGCAAATCGAAGGCCCGCGAGAGGTCGCCATACTGGACGGGCATTCGGCCCCGCTGACCGACGCCGGCTTCAGTCCCGACGGTGCGCGTGTCGCCACCGCCGCGAAGGACAAGGCCGTGGTCGTGTGGGACGCCGCTACGGCCAAGAAGATCGTCAAGCTCGAAGGGCACGAGAAGGCCATTGACCAGGTCGGCTTCAGTCCGGACGGAGCGCGCATCCTGACGGTCGGGCGAGACCGGACCGTGCGAGTCTGGGACGCCGTCGGCGGTGGCGCCATCGCAACGCTGCGGCATCAGGCCGACGTCGAGGCAGCGACATTCGACCGCGAGGGCAAGCGCATCGTGACCGGCGCGGATGACGGCGTTGCGCGCGTCTTCAATGCTGCCAGCGGCGCGGAAATCGCCACCTTGAAGGAAGACGGCGTCGAAAAAGTCCTGTCTGCGGCCTTCAGCCCGGACGGCACCCGCATCGCCACGGGCTCGTCGGACCGGTACGTGCGCATCTGGGACGCGGCCTCCGGCAAACAGATCGTCAAGCTGAACGGCCTGTCCGAAGGCTACGGCGTTGGCTTCACCGACGATGCAACGATCGTGGTGAGACCGCACGGCGCGATGGGTGTCCTCTATACCGTGCGACAGTCACGGGGCGATGTCCGACTTGCAGATGGAATGGTCGGCATGTGGGCCTTCGGGCCACCCGATGACGTCGATGCCACGCCCGATGTCATGCATCTCATCTGTTCGACCAGCCCATACATCATCCACCCGGACGGGCTCGTTGAATACCTTGCCGGCGGCGAAGACCAACTGCTTGAGCCCCGACAGTTCATGCGCTGCAAGGCCGACCTGACCTGCGACGTGTTCGAGGGCGCCGCGCATTCGCTGGCGGCCGATCCTTTGGACAAGGCGACGTTCAAACTGGCCGACGGCAAGGGCACGCTATGCATGGCCAGCGATCCCGACAGCTGCAACACCCTTCGCAAATGCCCGAAGCTGGAATGGAACGACGCGGCGCGCGCCAGCGGCCATGCCGAGCAATGGGACAAGCTGTATGCGGCCTCCGCCAACTGAAATACGCAAATTGATCGTGTTCGTCCTCGCGATCGCGATCGCTGTCTACGCGGTCCACGGCATCATCGTCGATGACCTGGTCATGCTCTACCGCGTGACGCCTTGGCGCCTCAGACACTATGGATATCTCCATTTGCGCGGCATGTGGGCGATCGGAGGCGCGGCGTGCCTCCTGCTTGGCGCAGCCGGTTTCGCCGTCCTGGCTTTCGGCGTCATCGGCGCGAAACCGAAGGCAGATCCCGCGGCGAGGTTCTATACAAAGCTCGCCACCCCATTGATCTTGATCGGTGCTGTGTTCTTCCTCGGAGTATCATTTTTCTCCGAGCTGTTCGTCCGATGAGGATCGTCGCCGGGGCTACACTGGTCGGTGGAAGAAGCAGTTCGCTTCGGCCGGAAAATAGAGACGGCGTCAGGCGCGCCACGTCGATAACGGCTGAACCCGTCGGCGCCGGGGGCGAAAACGCGGGCGGCCGAAAACATCATGCGAGGCACCGAACAATGACCGGACGCTTCGCCACCGACTGCTGCGGAATGGTTCTCGGCGCACTGCTGAGCCTGTCTCCGCTCGCGGCCCGCGCCGCGGAGCCATGTACGCATGAAACCGAAACCATCGTCTGCCGCAACGAAACCCGGACGATCCGGGTCATTGCCGATTCGACCTCGCCATCGGCGCGCTATGCCATCGGATGGATCGTACCGTCCGCCGTGGCGGCCAAGGAATTCGAACGCAACCCGGAGGATGGATCGCTGGCGCTTCCGGGCGGCGAGCCGGAGAACGTCATTGTCCGCCTACGTGACGGCGCCGTCATCTCGACAATGCAGAGCAAGCACTTCGGCGATCACGCGCGCTACAACCACCGCGAGATCATCACAATCTGGTCGACCGACGAAAGGCTGCTGCTCGTCTGGTCCAACGACAAATGGGAAACGCTGGCGTCCGAAGCCTTACGCCTCGACGGCCGCGGTGAACTGACGGGCCGAGACGACGTATTGGCGCTGGTGCGGCGCATCGGCAAGGAACGTCTATCGCGCCGGACAGGAACCGACGACGCCGATCTCCATGAGCCGCTTATTCTCAAGGAGCGATTGCACGGCACGAGTCGGATAGACGTCGTTACCGCCTTGATAACACCGGGATCGGAGAACGGCTTCACCTTCACGATAACCCTGAAACCGTCGGACGAGCGACGCTCTCGGCCCCTGCGGGCCGTCCATGTCGGGACGCTCAGAAAATGACGTCATCTCTGAACAGGAGACTTTACATGAAGACCCGCACCGCGTTGGCATCCGCTTTGTTTCTTGCATCCCTGACCGCATCGCCCGTCCTGGCGTCCGGCGATTGCGTCTACTCCGGGTACAATCAGGGCTCGCCCGATGTCTTCAAGTTCGTGAAGTGGGAGTTCGGCAAACGCGATGGACGCTGGCTGAAGGTCAACCTGACACTGCACAACAAGCTGAAGCAAACGGTCAAATGGTTCGAGTTGACCATGCTGGCGGACGGACATTCGATCAGTCTCAACACGACGCAAACCCTCCCGGCGGAGAGCGATGCGCTGATAACTGCCAAATACGAGATGTCGAATGAATCAGCCGCCGAATTTCAGAAGCTGACGCCATTGATCTGCGTCCGCTCCACGGAAGACGAGAAAGGCGACAAGCAAAAATACGATTGAAGGTGCGCACCGCGCCCGAGCCTGACCGGCCCTCATACCGATTCACGAATGGAAGATCACGACAATGAGTATCCTGATCCGTACTGTTCTTGCCGCTATTCTCCTGATTCCGTCGGCCACGTTCGCCCAGGCATCGAAGAAAGCCGGCGCGCCGCCCGCGATCCAGGCGGAGTTCGACGGGTTTATTGCAAAATTCCGGGCGGCGTTGAAAGCGGACGACTCGGCCGTCATCGCCGGCATGACCAAGCTGCCCTTCATGGAGGACAAGACGTATTCCGATGTCGCACAGTTTCGCGCGAAAGCTTATCCGGAGTTTTTCACCAAGAAGAACCGTACCTGCATCCAGCGCAACAAGGCCGTCTATGATCGTGATCCGGAGGGCAACGATAATTACTTTATCTTCTGCTACGAGAATATCTTCACCTTCACCAAGACGCCGGCTGGCTTCCTGTTTATCGACGTCAGCGTGAACGATTGATCCGACAACCGCTTCGATAGCTGGCCGGACCGATGATCGGCAAAGAAACACCAAACTCCAGTCCCGGGCCCGCGGGACCAGCGCCGTGGCGCCGCGCGCTCCGCGTGCTCTCACTGACCATGCGGTTGGGCGTCAGCCTGTTTCTGGGCACCATGATCGGGGTCGCGGGCGGCGCCCTCTATCCGCCGCTCACCCGCATCGCCGCGCCGTTGATCTGTAGCGGCAAGCTGGAAACGGTGTCGTCCCAATATTCGTACAAGCCGGGGCAGCAGGGCGTCACCCGCGAACTCTTTTGCGTCGGCGACGACGGTTCGCGGCAACCGATGACGGCAAGAGGCCTGTTCGCTTCCAGCCTTGTCTACGGCATCGTGCTGTTCACCCTGTGGCCGTTGCTCATGTTTCCCTTCAGGTCCTTGCTGTCGCGGTGCGCACGCCGCGCTGGCTCCTACGCCGAGGACAGGCTGCACGGATTCGCCTCCCGGAAGACCACGACGCCCACCGGGGCGCTGCCGATAAAGGGAATCCGAATTGAAACCGTTCGGCAGCCGGCTCCCGCCGATACGATCGAAGACCATCTCCGGGAGCTTGCCCGGTTGAAGGACGTCGGCGCGATTACACCGGAGGACTACGAGACCCGGAAGCGGGAAATACTCTCCGAACTCTAGCCGCCGCTGCCTGCGTCATTCAGGTTCCGGCTCTATGGCCTCGCTTCAATGCACGACCGAAAGACACAGCGCGACGAGCTGGGCCTGCGAGCCCGTGCCGGTCTTGCCGAAGATGCGGTTCAGGTGGCCACGGACATTGCCGAGAGAAATTCCCAGTCTGGCTGCGATTTCCGCCGGACCTTCGCCCGCAACCAGCAGCACGACAATGTCGGTCTCGCGTGGCGTCAGCCCGAAGGCGCGGCACAATCCGGATATGCCCGCCGGAGCCGGCCGGTCGGTATCGTCTATGAACAAAATCGTCGCCGCCCCGAAGGTCGAGAGCGCTCGATCTTCCGTAGCGGGCATCCGCACTGCGCGAACCGCCAATGGCCGCGACGTCTCGCGGCGGACAAGCGTGATCGCCCCCGAGCTTTCGTCGATGATCCTGGCCAGTTGCTGGCTTTCGATGTCGCCGGCGCCCCAAAGCATCGCAGGCTGCGTCAGCAGCTTTCCGGAATGCGCGAGAACCTGCTCGCCCGCCTGGTTGGCGTGAATGATCCGCCGGTGCGCGTCGAGGAAAATCACGCCGGTCGATAGCTCGTCGAGCGTGGCTTCGAGTGTCGAGATCCTATCTTCGAGCAAGCGTATGTGCCGCTTCAGGCTCAGAGCCGAGGTGAGCGTCGGCAGGAGGTGCGTCAACACAGCTTTCTCGGTCTCCGAGAACGGCTGTCCTGAACGGCTTCGGCAGGCGGCGACGAAGCCGCCGGATGTCGTGCATGCGACCGCGGCATGATGCCCGCCCATCGGTCTGATCGCGCCCTCGAACACCGCCAGCCGACACAAGACCGCCAACGGCACCGCCTCGTCCTGCGCAACCATCCTGCCCTTGGGAAGCAGGCGCGAAAGCACAGCTACGTCGGCCGGATAGGCGGCCAACGCCTTTATGCTTTCGTCAGCGACGCCACTGCCCCAGGCCAGCGGCGTGACGCGCGGATAAGGGTTATCCATCTCTTGGGGCAGGGTCGCGACGAGATGGTCGGCGTGCACCGTCTCGACGATCGCGGCAAGGCCAGCGTCCCAGGCTGCCTGGTCCAGCACCCCCTGCATGACGAGACGTCCAATCCTGGAGACAACATTGCCCATAAAACATCCCCCCGCGCCGGCACAACCGGCGGCCTCGTTTCTTACCACGGCTACATTAGCATTCTTGTTGCAACCACGGCCGGGCCGCAGACCCTCACAGGTAAAGCCACCCGGAAATCACCGCAGGCCGATGCTTTACTGGCTTACGAGCACGCGCTTATCGAGGGCGGCCTCAAGGCAGCCATCCCCTACATGACGTCGGAGAAGCTGACTGACCTTAAGGGCATGGCGGAAGCGTTCGGCGAGGACGGTTTCAACGAATTCCTCGACCGGATGCGCGGCGGCGCCCAGGGCGAAGCGCAGCGAAAGCAGATCATGAGCGTCGCGATCGACGGCGACCACGCGGTGCTCGAAGTGCGCGACAAGGCGAACACCGTCCCCGAACAACACCTGGACAGAACGAAGGACGGCTGGAAAGTCGGCACACGACTGCGACAAGCGGCATGCCCTCGCTCGCGGTTGCGCTCCGGATGTCGGCGCATGCGGAGAGACAAAATCGACCAGACCAATCGACCGGAAACGATTCGAACTTTTTCACCGCCAACCGCTGCCGTTTGTACGCTTTTTCGCTCGTCGGCTATTCCCTGCTCGTTGCTTGGGTGTGGTTTCGACAGAAATCGGCGGCTAAATCGTACTTTGGAGGGCCATCGGCGGTATTTGGCGCGCCCGAAAGGATGAAACTGGGCACTGTTACGTGCTTGTTATTCCAAACGTTTCCTGGCCGCGGTAGCGTACCTGCGAGTCCACCTAACGCCGGTTAGCCTGGTCGCGTTTTCATCGCCGACCTGCGCCCGCCTCCCGCAAGTAGCGTCCGTTGACCCAGCCGTGCAGGGAGCTTCTCCCGCTGTGCTCCACACGGCACCATCTTTGGCCGCGGGTGTTCTTGCAGCCGAGGTTTTTCACAACCGCCCCGTTTGGTAACCGCGCGACAAGCTGCGCGTGAGGAGAGGGTTCGGCGCGCATGTTGAGCGCGTCGCGGGCGGGGACGCTGCTCACCTGCCAAAAGTCCGGCCCGCCGGTCATGCCGTCGGCGAAATCGGACCCCTTCTCGTTGGTCGCGCTCTTTTGCCCGAGCGCGATGGTCAAAACGTAGTTTGCGACCTTCCCCCGCCGCGCGTCGTTGCGCATGAGATAGACGCGCGCTTTGTAGTCGCCACTCGTCGGCGCTACGCCTTCGTAGGAATCGCCGCTCGTTGAGCCGATGAAGAACGCCGTCTCTGTCTCTCCGGGCGCGAGGAGATTGAAATAGTTGCTGAACTCGCCCGTCTTGAGCGTCACCTCGATGGATTCGCCCGCGCCCGCGGGAAAGACATAGTCGACGAACTCATAGCCCTTGATGCGCCCCTTGATTACGGCGTGTCCGTGATGGAACGTGACGCGCTCCGTTCGATGCTCGCGATCGGCCAACGCGCGCGTGGGCGTGAAAGCGGTGAGCGCCGCGATCAAAAGTAAAATGACCCGCATGGCCGCCTCTCTCTCGCTTCCGCGGCGCCCAAGCGCGCAGATCGCCTTAAGTCAGAGCTTGCCCTCTTCGGTCAGGGACGTCACGTCCGAAACCGAGCCGCCCTTGACCAGGCAGCGCCAGGGCGCACGCTGGGGGCCGACGCCGAGCGTCACGGAATTGTTCGCCTGCGAGATTTCGCTGCCCAGGACGACGACCGTAGGATTGTTGGTCTGTTTCTTCACGGCGCGCAGGCAAGCTTGCTTGTCCTCGCTGGAGACATCGCTGGCTCCGGCCGCCTCATGCGCGGTGCCGCCGGCCGCGACGGCGCGGGTGAACTTGACGATTCTCGATCCGCTGCGATTGAACGAACATTGGAAGGTCGCCGGCGCACTTCCCTCGACCGAGCCGTTGACGGCATGCGTGCCGTCCGTCCGCTGGCCCTCGTACTTCACATTGACCACATCGGGACTCGCCTTGAAGGCAGCCGCGGCGCGAGCACGGCATTTGTCGAGCATCGCGTCTGAGGAGGACGCAGCGGCGGTGGCACCGGCTGTCGAGGATGCAACCGAGCCGCTCTTGGCTTCCGCCGCCCGGCACCCCTTCTTGTATGATGCGCCGTATTGCTCCTGATCGTAACGGCCCGCCGAGCAGTCCGCGTAGCCGCGCTTATACTCCCTTTGAGACGCTGTCGACGCGAACGATGTGTCAATAAGCGTAAGGGCAAGCAGCGAAGATAGCGTCGCTACGGTAGTATATCGCATGACGTTTCCTTCCCTATTTCCAACTGGCGACTTCCGCAGATAAATTGAAAGACTGCATACAGAACACTGCGTGCTGTCAAGCGACGCGGCGGGCCTTCCTGTCGGGCTGCTGAGACGTTGCGCTGATCGCGCGGTCGTTTCCGCGCTAACCACAGTCGAGAGCGGTCGAACGGGCGCCATGATGAGTAAGCTTTGCCGGACGGTCTTCTTTATCTATGTTGGCTTGGCCGCAGCCGCGTTGCTTCTCATTCCGATCAGCGCCCTGCGGCTGTTTGGCGCTGAGCCATCGCCGTTAGCAGGGATCTTTGCTGTCCTGCTTGCTCAGCCGTGGCTTTCGTTGGCGTCGGAGGCGGGCGGGGAGTCGATAATTGGGAATCTTGGGATCGTGACAGCCTGCCTCGCGCTCAACGCCATGATCTTGTGGCTGGTCTGCCGGTTCGGGCTTTAAGCCGAAGCATCGGAGTCGTCCCGGAGTGATCTCAAGCATTAGCGGAACGCAAATGAGACGGGATACGACAGCTCGCGCCACAACGTCGATTGCAGACCGAGCGCCCAGTTTTGTTTAGGAGTGGTGGAAAAATGGCGCGCCCGAAGAGATTCGAACTCCTGACCCCCAGATTCGTAGTCTGGTGCTCTATCCAGCTGAGCTACGGGCGCGTCTGTCGCGGAAATCGCCGGTAGGCGAACAGCAACTGCGTTCGGAGACAGGCGTCTCGAAGGCGGGCCATAGCTAACGGCTCCCAGTCTGCTTTGCAAGCGGCGCGGCTGCGTCGCCGGAGGCTCGGGACCAGAAAACCTCTCGGGATCAGCTGGTGGCGCATCTGACCTGGGGCGGATCGACCCAATCGGGCTCAGGAACCGGCAGCGGCGAAGACGTTGGCGCCTTCCTGAAGCGCAAAGGTCGGCCGCAAGCGGCGAAAAACGGAACCTCGCAGCACGTCGTCCTAAATGACATAGTCCTTATTGCGCAACTCAACGGCTTCTACTTCTTCCCTTTTTCGCGAGCTCAGTCACGGGCATCCTTCCGACCCATCGGTTCTCGCGGAAGCCCCATGTACGGCGGTTGCATACCGTCAGCCGTGCGCAGACGGCATCGATGGCCCCCTGGTCCATTCAATCCCGGGAGTAGCCGATCAGCGGTCGCCGCGGCCGAAACACCAAGAGCAGGAGAATGCCCGCAATCGCCAGCACCGCAAAAGCCGGCTGGTTCAGAACCAACTTGATGAGATCCCATAGCCAGGGCGCCGACGCCTCGATCTGAGTGCGAGCCGCCTGCTGACTGGCCTGATGAATGTCGTTCCAGAATTCTCCGAGCGTGGTCAACCGCAGCGTCTGGTCCGCGATCGACCGCGCGCCATCATAAACCACGAAAACGAAACCGCCCGCGAGCAGCAGCAGCCCAATCAGGCGAAAAAACCCACGGATCATGCCATTACCTCTTCCATCTGCTGCCGGATCGCCAACCGGCCCCTCGGCCGTCGAACATTGGGAAATCCAACCTCGGCAGCCCTCAAACGCTCAAAAAGGCCCCCTTGCCGCCCCGCTCCAGGAGGAAGGCGTTGACGCTCGAAACCATGGCCTCTATAAGACGGCCAATGGCGGCGGGATAATCCCGCCGCCGCTGTTCTTTAGAAGAGCACCTCGCGAATCAGTTCGCTTCGAGGGTGGCATTTTCAGGAACAACCGGAAACACATTCAGACTCACCCGCGCAATCACATGGCCGGCGCAACCGGCCGGCTCTCGCGGCGAGACACTGCCGAAGGATACGTCGAGACCATGGCCAATACGACCTCCGCCAAGAAAGCGACGCGCAAGATTACCCGACGCACCGCCGTCAACAAGTCGCGACGGACTCTGATGCGCGGTTCGATCCGGATCGTTGAGGAAGCGATTGCCAAAGGCGATCGCGATGCCGCGATCCAGGCGATGAAGCGCGCCGAGCCGGAGTTGATGCGGGCAGGCCAGAGAAACATCGTTCACAAGAACAGTGCGAGCCGCAAGGTCTCGCGTCTCACGCATCGAATCGCCAAGCTCGCAAAATAGTCCGGCCCAGTTCCTCAACCCGAAACTAATTCAAAAAAGGCCCGGCAATCGCCGGGCCTTTTTTTGCGAGATAGTCGTAGAGCATCTTCGATCAAGTCCGCTGACGAGGAAGCGGTTCAGCGCGTCACGCCGGCTTCGCCTTTCGAAGGAACGTCGACGCCAATGACACGCTTGTGATCGGCATCATGGTCCGGGATGCGGAATATCCGGCACGAAGCCTGCATGACAGTTCGATGCCGATCAAGTTTCATCCCGCTTGAAACAAAAGACAACGCCAATCCCGCTATTTCGATTTGCCTCGCCGGCTGACACTCGCGTCTGATCTCGGCTTCGCGCCGATAGCTCGCTGCCCTGTTCGATGCTTCCAGGCAGATATAACCGCAGGCGCGGTCGGTTGCGGCACGCGGCCGGCACGGGTTACCCGCAAAAACGGCCAGAAAAAAATGCGCTTCACTAATCACTTATCCACATAGCGTGATGAAGCACTTCCAAAACGAGCAGGCGTGTCCGCCCGTTTTACGGTTTCTTAAAATATTTTGGACCGCGATGCGAATTTGTAACACTGCGCGGAGGCATCGAATCCGCGCGAAGATTCAAAACGTTGCCGCTGGGCACATCGAGCATCGCCCGCCTCACCGACACGCATTCGATTTGTGCGACGCAGCCGCGACGTGAAAGCCGTTGCGAGAATTGGGGTGTCGTGTATTTCTTTGGTGGCTCGCGGCGCTTACGGCTCTTCACTTAGTGCGGATTAGAGAACCTTGGGTGGGCGTGCATATCGGCGGCGATATGAACGTTAGCGAAGCTTTCCATGTGACCAGCGAATGGCAACTCATAGCAACATGAGAACGGATGTTCTGTGTCGAAATTTCTCGATTGCGACGTTTACGTCCAGCGTTGCCGAACGAGAGAGATACGCTCAGGCCAAGCCGAATATCCGCAGGAAGCGGACGGGTTGAACTGGTGAGTTAGAGTGCGCGTAGCGGTCCCGACATTGATGTCGGGTCTCGCAGACTGGTTTTGAAATAGATGTGAGAGGACATCTCGGCGCGATCCATCGCAGCGAGGAGGGGGTTTATGTCAAACAAAAACAACACCACCGGATTTCATTCATTGAATTGTTTCACTGACATTTTCTCAAGTGCGACCGCTTCGCTGTGCTCTCCCACACAGCCTCCGGGCAGCCCGTCCAGTCGCTGCTGACCTCGCGTTCGTCTCGTTTTCCAGCCATCTGAACCCGCTTGCGGTGCTTGGCCGAACGATCGGTCATGGCTGAAACGAGGCACGCCGGAGGATCACGACGAGCCGCGCGACGCCTTCCCGGAGCGCGGTCGCATCGCAACCTTATTCAAATCAGAAAAGTCACAAAAAATGTCAGACATAGAACAGGAGCGCTGGTCGCGGGTGAAGGGCCGATTGCGCACGACGGTCGGAGAGGACATCTATTCGAGCTGGTTCGCCCGGATGGACCTCGAGAGCGTCCATGCGGAGAGTGTCCGTCTGTCGGTTCCGACCCGTTTTCTGAAGAGCTGGATTCAGGCGCATTATGCCGAGCGGGTGCTGGCCTGCTGGCAGGCCGAGCTGCCGGACGTTCACCGGATCGACCTGACGGTGCGCTCGGCCATGCGCTGTGCTGCGCCTGTCAAAGAGATGCCGGCCAACGATCCGCGCCATGCCGAGCAGAGCGACGGTCGCGCCAGCGTCGAATTGAAGACGGTCGCGACCGCGCCGGCCTCGGCGAACCATGACGCGCTCGGCGGTTCGCCGCTCGACCCGCGACTCACATTCGCGAGTTTCGTCACCGGCCGCTCGAACACGCTCGCCCACGCGGCGGCGCGTCAGGTGGCAGAGGGACGACGTGGCGACAGCGTCATGTTCAACCCGCTCTACATTCACGCCGGAGTCGGCCTCGGCAAAACGCATTTGCTGCAAGCCGTCACATGGGCCGGCAATGCCGGCACCGAGCGCAAGGTGCTCTATCTGACCGCCGAGAAGTTCATGTACGGCTTCGTCGCCGCGCTGAAGACCCAAACGGCGCTCGCCTTCAAGGAAGCGCTTCGCGGCATCGACGTTCTGGTCATCGACGATTTGCAATTCCTGCAAGGCAAGTCGACCCAGGCCGAGTTCTGCCACACCCTGAACGCACTGATCGATGCCGGCCGCCAGGTGGTGATCGCAGCCGACCGGCCGCCGTCCGACCTGGAAAGCCTCGACGATCGCGTACGCTCGCGGCTCGCCGGCGGCCTCGTGGTCGAAATGGGCTCGCTTGGTGAAGAACTCCGGTTCGGCATTCTCAAATCGCGCGTCGACGCCGCACGGATTCATCATGCGAGTTTCGACGTGCCGGAGCCGGTGCTCGATTATCTCGCCAAGGCGATCACGCATAACGGCCGCGACCTCGAAGGCGCGATCAACCGCCTGCTGGCGCACAGCAAGCTCAACGCCCAGCCGGTGACGCTGGAGATGGCGGAGCGCGAGGTCCGCGACCTGATCCGTCCGCAGGAGCCGAGGCGGATCAAGATCGAGGACATCCAGCGCGTGGTCGCCCGGCAGTACAATGTCAGCCGCTCCGACCTTCTGTCCTCGCGCCGCACCGCCAATGTGGTGCGGCCGCGGCAGGTGGCGATGTATCTGGCGAAGACGCTGACCTTGCGTTCGCTGCCAGAGATCGGCCGCCGTTTCGGGGGCCGCGACCACACCACCGTGCTGCATGCCGTGCGCAAGATCGAGGCGCTGGTGTCCAAGGACGCGACCCTGTCCGACGAGGTCGAACTGCTGAAACGCCAGCTTCAGGAATAAGCACGGCGGCAGAATTTCCGCCAAAATATGGGAAAAAGCCAAAACCCGGGCAAGCCAAGGCTTGCGCCGGGCGCGCTTCCGCGTCACCTTGCGGGCCCGCCAGATTTAAGCAAATCGGCCTTGAACTCGGGGTGTACGTGCTGCGTTCCGCGGCATTTTCAAGACGCGAACTGATCGGACGGATTTGCAATGAAGGTCACCGTCGAACGCGCGCAACTGCTGAAATCGCTGGGCCATGTGCATCGGGTGGTGGAGCGGCGGAACACGATCCCGATTTTGGGCAACGTGCTGGTCCGCGCCGAAAACGCCAGGCTGTCGCTGAAGGCCACCGACCTCGACCTCGAAGTGACCGAAACTTTCCCCGCGGAAACCGGAACCGGCGGCTCGACAACCGTTCCGGCGCATATGTTCTACGACATCGTCCGCAAACTGCCCGACGGCGCGCAGATCGTACTGGAAGGCGACGGCGACCGGTCGGTGCTGGCGATCCGTGCCGGGCGTTCGCGCTTCACGCTGCAGACCCTGCCCGAAAACGATTTTCCCGATCTCGCGGCCGGCGAGATGACGCATTCCTTCACGCTCGCGGCCGCCGACATCAAGCGGCTGATCGATCGCACCCAGTTCGCGATCTCCACCGAAGAGACCCGCTATTATCTCAACGGCATCTATCTCCACAGCGCGGGCAGCGCCAAGGACGCGACGCTTCGGGGCGTTGCGACCGACGGCCACCGCCTGGCCCAGGTCGATCTCGCATTGCCCAAAGGCGCGGCCGGAATGCCCGGCATCATCATCCCGCGCAAGACCGTCGGCGAGGTGCAGCGGCTGATCGAGGACAGCGAGGCCGAGATCGGCATCGAACTGTCGCAAGGCAAGATCCGCTTTACGCTCGGCAACGTGGTACTGACCTCGAAGCTGATCGACGGCACCTTCCCCGACTATGGCCGGGTGATCCCGCAGAACAACGACAAGGAATTGATCGTCGACAAAAAGGACTTCGAGGCCGCGGTCGATCGCGTCTCCACGATTTCCAGCGAGCGCGGCCGCGCGGTGAAGCTGGCGCTATCGGCGGGCAAACTCGTCCTGTCCGTGACCAATCCGGATTCCGGAAGCGCAACCGAAGAACTCGAGGTCGAATACGCTTCTGAGCCGCTCGATATCGGCTTCAATTCGCGCTATCTGCTGGACATCGCCGCGCAGATCGAGGGCGAGGCCGCGGTGCTGAAGCTCGCCGATCCGGGCTCGCCGACGTTGGTGCAGGACAAGGATTCAAAGGGCGCGCTCTACGTGCTGATGCCGATGCGGGTATAGGATCGGGCCGGCGCGCAACCCGTTCAGAAGTCGTCATTGGCGGGCATAGCCGTTCGGAGAACGGCGTCGCGTCGCTCGCCTATGACCCGGCAATCCATCGCCCGAAAATCAGACCATCCGCAATATCCGCTTCGCGGATGATGGATACGCGGGTCAAGCGCGCGTATGACACGTCGCATGATCGCCTCCCGCATACGCCGCCTCAGCCTCACCCGCTTCCGCAACTACAGCGCGGCAGCGTTCGAGACGCGCAGCGACGTGATCGTGCTGGTCGGCCCGAACGGCGCAGGCAAGACCAATTGTCTCGAGGCCATCTCGCTGCTGTCGCCGGGACGCGGCTTGCGGCACGCCACGCGCGAAGACGTCGCCGATATCCGGGGCGACGGCTCCTGGGCGGTTTCGGCCGAGGTGGAAGGCGCGCTCGGTCTCGCGACGCTCGGCACCGGCATCGACATGCCGAGCGCCGATGCGACGTCAGGCGGGCGGCGCTGCCGGGTCGATCGCGAGCCCGTCGCGTCGGCGGCGGCGTTCGGCGATCATCTACGCATGGTATGGCTGACGCCCTCGATGGATGGCCTGTTCACGGGGCCGACCTCGGAACGGCGGCGCTTCCTCGATCGCCTGGTGCTGGCGGTGGACAGCGATCACTCCGGCCGCGTCGCGGCGCTGGAGCGCAGCCTCCGCTCGCGCAACCGCCTGCTGGAGATGCGCAACTTCGACGACCACTGGTGCGCCGCCATCGAACGCGAAACTGCCGAGCTTGCCGTCGCGGTCGCGGCGATGCGCGCGCAAACCGTGACGCGCCTTGCGGCCGCGCTGGAGGCGCGCAGCGCGGACTCCGCATTTCCTTCGGCCAGGATCGGGCTCGACGGCTGGATGGAAAACGCCCTGCTCACCGAGCCCGCGACAGCGGTGGAGGACCGGTACCGTGCGATCCTGCGCGACAATCGCGCCCGCGATGCGGCGGCGGGCCGCACGCTCGATGGCCCGCACCTCACCGATCTCGAAGTGATCTACGCGCCCAAGAACATGCCGGCGAAGGACGCCTCCACCGGCGAGCAGAAGGCGCTTCTGATCGGGCTCGTGCTGGCTCATGCGGGTCTCGTGGCCGAGATGACGGGGATCATACCGCTGCTGCTGCTCGATGAGGTGGTGGCGCATCTCGATCCCGACCGCCGCGGCGCGCTGTTTAGCGCGCTCGCCAGGCTCGGGGCCCAGGTCTGGATGAGCGGAGCCGACCCGGCCGCGTTCGCCAATGTCGGCGCGGGAAGCGAGATTTTCCAGGTCACTTCAGGACGAATCGTGCGCCGGCCGCCATAGCATCCCGCAGGACGGGGAAATGCCGCTGTGGCTTTGAACCAAGGTTCCACTCGGCACGACTAGGCCTTGTACTGCGTCCCGACCGGCGCCCCTGCGCCGCCCCTCGTCGTTTCCCGGAGAAACCGATCATGCCCGCCCCGAGCCGCCGGTACCGTGCGTCAGCACGCCGATACGTCCTGACCGCACTTTCATTGGCGCTGATTGCGGGCGCTTCTCCCGCGAGGGCGGAAAGCGGCCTGGTGGACGTCAACCAGTTGCCGCGGCTTCCGGGCGCGCAGGAAACCACGGATTCGCAACCCGACCGCGTGATCTACACCGTGCAGGGCGTGGTGCCCTCGGCGGTCCGATCGGTGCAGACCCTGATGACCGACAATGGCTGGATGCGATACGTGCGGCCGCTCGAGGAAACGACGAGCGGCCTGCTGTTCAAGAAAGGCGGGTACGGTCTGTCGGTATCGTTCACGCAGGCACTTGGCCGCCCCGACCGGTCGGCGGTCTATTACGCCGCCAACCGAATCTACGCCGACGTTCCGTTCCCACTCGGCGCTACAGATATCATCTACGACGAACGCCGGCCCTATTTCGGCTGCACGGCTCCCGGCAGCATCGACGCGAACCTCGATTTCTTCAATCGCGAACTTGCAGCAGCCGGGTGGACGCCCTTATCCGCCGACGACGCCAGGACGCGCTGGCCCAATGCCGCAATCGACGACAAGATCGACAATGGCGCGCGGGCCTATTTCAGGCGCGACGATCGCGACAGGCAATCGCCGATCATGGTGTCGCTGCGACGGCTCGGTGACGACAAGACCGCCGTCGATATCAGGGTCGCCCCCTTCGCCCTGCCGCAGGATCTCCGCGCGGGTCCCGACATGGACGGCCTGCCGCGCCCCGATCGCATCGTGACCGCCGGGACCACCGGCAACGCCGCCTCCGAACACCGCGAAGCGCATGCGACGGTGGTCGCCGAAATGCCTGCCGTGCTCGCCTTCTACCGCCGTGAGCTGGCCGCGCGCGGCTGGAAGGAAGAGACCAAGGGGGCTGTCGTCACGCCGGACGAGGCGTCGCTGAATTTTACGGCTCCCGAAGAAACCGGCGCGCTCAAGCTCGGACGCAAATACGATCTGACCCTCGTCAGCTTCGTCATGCAGGTCACCCCGTCGGCGCTCGCGGCCCGGGCCCGGGCGAAAAAGCAGGCCGACGATGATTTCATGAAGGACGCGATGTCGATGGCGACGGAGCTGATCGCGGCCGACAATGCTCGTCGTGCGCAACAATCCACGACGCTGTCGGACGCTCCCTTGCATGCGCAGGCCGGCAAAACCACGCCGATCCCGGTGCCGGAAGGCGCCGAGAATGTCGAATTCGACGGCTCGGACGGCAAGCTCGAGTTTGAATCGGCGTCGAGCGTGAAGGCGCTCGCTGGCTTTTATCGCGGCGCGCTGAAGCCGCTCGGCTGGAAGACGCAGCCGACGGTGATCAACAACCCCAACATGGCCGCGTTGCAGTTCTCAAAGGGCGGCAAAAGCATTTCGATCACCGTCATGCAGATGGGTGCAAAAACCAATGTCAGCGCCAACGGTTCAGGCCTTGAGATGGCGGATGCCGGGACGAACGCCGCCAGCGACGATCAGGCGGCTGCGCCCGCGGCTGCAAAGCCGCTCGAAGCGGAGCCGGATTCCGCGCTGCCGGTTCCGAAAGATCACACCTTGAGTTCCATCACGACGGGTACGTTGCCCGGCAGCGACGCTCCGTTTCGCCGCGAGCTTGAGGCCAGCATCCCGGCCGATCTGGCTTCCGTGCTTGCCTTCTATCGCGCCGAACTGGAGAAGCGCGGATGGAAGGAGGCGACGGATCACGCAATCACCAAACCGGATCGCGCCGAACTGGCATTCGCCTCCCCTGACGGCCCGGCCGTGCTGAAACTCGGGCGTCAGAAGAACGAAACCACGGTCAACCTCGCGCAGAAGATTCCGGCCGCGGCCGCCAAGGGCGACGTGCTGCCGAAGCCGGGTCAGTCCCGACTGATGCTGGGCAACATGGGACCGACGGACGCCACCATCACCATCAACAAGCGGACCATCAAGCTTGTGGCAGGCGCAGGCGGCCCGCAATCATCGCAGCATCCCGCGCTCGATCTGCCGCCGGGCAAATACAAATACGTGACGAAGGTGGCCGGACGCACCGGCAAGTCGGGCCAGATCGAGCTTGGGGCCGACGACGCCTGGGGTCTGATGCTCGGCCCCGATGGCGATGTGCTGGCGCTGCAGGCTTACTGAATCATGCACACCTCTCGCCGAGGGAGCTAACCAGCCGGGTGACTCGCTCCCGGAGCGGGACGAGGAAAACTGCGCAGCGGTTTTTCCGCCGCATCCCGCTCTGAAATACTGGAATCGACCATCCGCTCGGTCTATCGGACCCGCACCTGATGTGGTTGCGAGCCGATATGCGCACATCGACCGGCACGCTGCCGGGGACCGGACGACGACGATATTTCGTCCCCGAGCGCCTGTTTTCAGGGTCGCGAATCGTCGTTTCGAAGGCATCGCGAATCGGCTGTTCCCGCCCTTGAAAAACCGTCTAAAAATCACACATATTCAATAGCTTGGAAGTGGTCACTTTGCGCTAGGCGCGGTGCCGTTTTCATGTCAGAAATAGAGCATCCAGCCGCGATCATTCGCGCCGATCGGGACATCTTCTGAAGGCCTTCCATGAGCGAACCTGCCCGGCAGCAGCTTGCCGCCACCGAACCTGTCGCGCCCGTCGAATACGGTGCGGAATCGATCCGGGTTCTCAAGGGCCTCGATGCCGTGCGCAAGCGGCCCGGCATGTACATCGGCGATACCGACGACGGATCGGGCCTGCATCACATGGTCTACGAAGTCGTCGACAACGCCATCGACGAGGCGCTGGCGGGACATGCCACCATGGTGGAGGTGATCCTCAACGCCGACAATTCGGTGACGGTGCGCGACGACGGCCGCGGCATTCCTGTCGGCATCCATAAAGGCGAAGGCATTTCCGCAGCCGAGGTCATCATGACCCAGCTCCATGCCGGCGGAAAGTTCGACCAGAATTCCTACAAGGTTTCCGGCGGACTGCACGGCGTCGGCGTCTCCGTCGTGAACGCGCTATCGAGCAGCCTGAAATTGCGGGTCTGGCGCGACGGCAAGGAGCACTTCATCGAGTTCGCCCACGGCGACGCCGTGGCGCCGTTGAAAGTCGTCGGCGACGCCGACGGCAAGCGCGGCACCGAAGTCACCTTTCTCGCCTCGACCGAGACTTTCACCAGCGTGGAATACGATTTCGCCACGCTGGAGCACCGCCTGCGCGAACTCGCGTTCCTGAACTCCGGCGTCAACATCCTGCTCTCGGACATGCGTCACGCCGTCGAGAAGCGCGAACAGATGATGTATGACGGCGGCGTCATCGAGTTCGTCAAATATCTTGACCGCAACAAGAAGGCGATGGTGCCGGATCCGATCATGATCCGCGCCGACATGAACGGCATCAATGTCGAGGCCGCGCTGTGGTGGAACGACAGCTACCATGAGAACGTGCTCTGCTTCACCAACAACATCCCGCAGCGCGACGGCGGCACGCACCTCGCCGGTTTCCGCGGCGCGCTGACGCGGCAGGTCAACGGCTATGCCGACGCCATCGCCCGGAAGGAAAAGATCGCGCTGACCGGCGACGACTGCCGCGAAGGCCTGACCGCCGTGCTGTCCGTGAAGGTGCCCGACCCGAAATTCTCATCGCAGACCAAGGACAAGCTGGTGTCCTCGGAAGTGCGCCCGGTGGTCGAGAACGTCATCAACGAGGCGCTCGCCGCCTGGTTCGAGGAACACCCGACCGAAGCGAAACTCATCGTCAACAAGGTGGTGGAAGCCGCAGCCGCCCGCGAGGCCGCGCGAAAAGCGCGCGAACTGACGCGGCGCAAGGGCGCGCTCGACATCGCGTCGCTCCCCGGCAAGCTCGCCGACTGCCAGGAACGCGACCCGGCGAAGTCCGAACTGTTCATCGTGGAGGGCGATTCGGCCGGCGGCAGCGCCAAGCAGGGCCGCAACCGCGAATTCCAGGCCGTGCTGCCGCTCCGTGGCAAGATCCTGAACGTCGAGCGTGCGCGCTTCGACAAGATGTTGTCGTCGGAACAGATCGGCACGCTGATCACCGCGCTCGGCACCGGCATCGGCCGCGAGGATTTCGATCTCGGCAAGCTGCGCTATCACAAGATCATCGTGATGACCGACGCCGACGTCGACGGCGCGCATATCCGCACGCTGCTGCTGACGTTCTTCTTCCGCCAGATGCCGGCGCTGATCGAAGCCGGGCATCTCTATATCGCGCAGCCGCCGCTCTACAAGGTGACCCGCGGCAAGTCCGAGCAGTATCTGAAGGACGAGCGCGCGCTGGAAGATTATCTGATCGAGACCGGGCTTGACGACTGCGTGTTCAAGCTGGCCAGCGGCGAGGATCGCAGCGGCCGCGATCTGCGGGCGCTCGCCGAAGACGCCCGCGTCATCCGCAACGTGCTGCACAATCTGCACAGCCGCTACAACCGCAAGGTCATCGAGCAGGCCGCGATCGCCGGCGTGCTCAATCCGAAGGTGACCGGCGATCCCGCCACCGCAACCGCCGCCGCCGACTATATCGCCAAGCGGCTGGACGCGCTGGCCGACGAGGTCGAGCGCGGCTGGAGCGGTCGCTTCGCCGAGGGCGAAGGCTTTTTCTTCGAGCGCACCGTGCGCGGCGTCAGGGACGTCGCCGTGATCGACGATGCGCTGCTCGGCTCCGCCGATGCCCGCAAGCTCGACGAATACGCCGCGACGCTGCAGGAAGCCTATCCACGGCCCGGCCTTCTGCGCCGCAAGGACATAGAGACCGCGATTCACGGTCCGGTCGGCCTGTTCGAGGCGGTCACCGACTCGGGGCGCAAGGGCGTGGCGCTGCAACGCTACAAAGGTCTCGGCGAGATGAACCCGGACCAGCTCTGGGAGACCACGCTCGACACCAACGAGCGGTCGCTGCTGCAGGTGAAGATCAAGGAGGTCGACGAGGCCGACGACATCTTCACCAAGCTGATGGGCGATGTGGTGGAACCGCGCCGCGAATTCATCCAGGACAACTCGCTCAGCGCCAACGTGGACGTGTGAGCCCACGCTGCCGGCGACCGCGCCGTGCTATCCTGTCCCTGCGGCGCCCTCTGCCTTTTTGCTCGACGATGCCGACCGGTCGGTCCATTCGGAAACACGGCGTTCGAGATCCCCGAGATTTTGCCGCATCTGCTCCAGCGAGAAGCCCAGCGCGAAAAAACGCTCGGTCATGTCGCCCGGCAGTCCGCGCGTCAGCCCCTCGCGGCGCATCGCGGCGACTTCCGCGGCATAGGCCTCCAGCGCCGTCTGCACCGGCAGAAACGCGGGCGCTCCGGCGTCAAGCCGCAGCGCCTCGGCGGAGGCCTTCAGATAACTGGTCATGGCCTCGCTGAGCCTCGCGAGGGGCTGCGCCAGCCGCGACTGAAGATTGACCGGCAGCGGGGTCACCGTGGCGCGCCCGATCATCACGACATCGTGCCGCAGCCGCAACACGGTTCGCAACAGCGGACCCGTATCCGGCCCATGCGACAGCCGGGCCGAGCGTTCGCGTTCGGCCTCGGCGCCGATCGCGTTCAGGTCGCTGATGGCATGCCCTATTCCGTCCTGGAGCGCGTGGAGCGTGTCGTTGTCGCGGCCGCGGGTGAGGCCCGCGAGCAATTCCTGCAGGGCGTCGGCAAGGAGGTTCAACACGCGCGCAGCATTGACGCGAATCTGGCCATAGGCGCGCGACGGCAGCACCAGAAACGATACCAAAAGCCCGGTGACGGCTCCCACGGTCACCTCCAATATGCGGTCGATGGCGGATTCGAGCGGCGACATCTGCCCCATCGTCGGCAGCAGCAGCACGATGATCGCGGTCACGGTCGCCACGTTCAGGCTCGGATTGATCGCGGCCAGAAAGGCCAGCGGCGCAACCGCCAGCACCAGCACCGCCAGCAGGGCGGTTTCGCCGGAATGCGGGATCAGGATCGCGACCGCACCGCCGTAGATCGCGCCGCCGATGGTGCCAATGAGGTAGTCACGGGTCGCTTTCAGTGACCGGCCGACGCTCATCTGGGTCACGATGATGGCCGTCAGCACGGCCCACAGCGGCAGCCGAAGGTGCAGCGTAATCGCGAGCGCCAGCGCGGCGAAGGCGGCGGCCGTGACCCGGACGCCGAGGCCCATTTCCACCTTTCGCGACCACAGCCGCGTTGCCGTGCGTTTCAGGAATGAGGTCATGCACCGCAGGGTTGGGTTAGCCAGCCGTTCCGACTTAAAGCCGGTCGCGCATCATTCCGCAACAGGATCGCTTGCAGCGGCGGACCGGGTTCGTTAAATGGCCCCCCGGTCACATGTTCGTGGTAACCGGCGGCAGAACATTTCAAATTCGGGCGCGTGAACCATATTCCTGATATTGCCTTGAACCTGAGCCCTGTTCGGGGAACTTACTTCTGCAATCCGTGTTTTGTTTGTTTGCGTAAGCGTTGGTGTTGTGATGCCGGTTTTTCGTTATTTTCTGGTCATGGGCTGTTGTCTCCTCGGCTTGCTTCTAGCTGCCGGCTGGATCTGGCCCGGCGACGCTCCTACCAACGTGGATCGGGCTACCGTCGCGACCGCGAACGCCGCCTCCCCGGGCCTGCAGGCGACAGCTTTGCAGTCCGGAGCCTCCGACACAAAGGGCTCATCCTCCAAGGACTTGACCGCTCAGGATGGATCCTCGACGGATTCGGGATCGGCGTCGGCGGTTCTCAGCTCGATTGACGACTGGCGCCGCTCCGAGGAACGCTTCGAGCGGTCGAAGACGAATCCCCAACCCATCGTCTATCCGGACATCGCTACGCTCGCGCCCACCCCCGCTCGATTGCAATGGGAACGCCAGCTTCGCTATCTGCCGGCGGATCACGTCTATGAAGCGCGGGCGGAAATGCCCAAGGGAACGGCCATCGAATCCCCGAAAGTGGCAGAGAAGACGGCACCGCCGCGCAAGCACGTTGCCCACGCCCGCAGCAGAGCAAGGGTCGCGACGGAGGTGGAGCGATTGCCGCCGCGCTACGCCCGCAACAGCGCCTGGAACCCGTTCGGCTTCTTCGACTGATCGAGAGCCCGCGTCCTGACAGCCTTAAGTCTCAAGGGCCTAAGTCCCGAGGGCCGAGTCGTTTTCGGCGACGGCCGGGCGGGCGCCTACCCCGACAGCCAGCGGAATGCGCGGCGCAGCTCATCCGAACCCGGGCCGCGCCGGCGCAAAGCGGCGACCGGTTTCGGATAAAACATGCTCGGTCGAAAAGACCCAGAGCTTGATCCGACATAGTTGAACCAGACCCAGCGGGTGTTCCCGCGCGACGCCGCGGGATCAGCCTTCGATGATGATGAAATCGGCTTCCGAACATCTCTGACGGATCGCCTTCGCAGCCTGATATTCGGGGCTTTGATAGCACGCCTTCGCGGTGGCGAGGTCCTTGAACTCGACCACCACGTTGCGGTCGCGCGATGTGCCTTCCATCGAATCGAACGGACCGCCGCTCACGATGAAGTTGGCCCCGAACTTTTCGAACGCGGGCTCGGCCGCAGCGAGATAGTCTGGATAACGATCCCGGTCGTGGACCGAAACGCGCACGATCCAATAGCCTTTTGCCATGCTCGATCTCCTTAATGCAGGTTTATCAAAGCCGTCGACCGAAGGCGCTCCGACTTTATGAGGGGTCCGGCAAGCCGGAACCGCGTGACGTCAGGCGAACGCAGTTGTCAGTGTGAAGGCCGCGCACGATAATAAGGCACAATCATCATACCAGTCGGAGGCAACATGAGCTGGCTTCCCTCTAACGATCCCGCGCTCGGCGACGCCCGATCCTGCGACGCGCTCGAGCTTGTCATCGTACCGCGCACCCGCGACCTCGGCGACGGATTTGCCGTGCGCCGCGCGTTGCCGCACGGCCGGCGGCAGATGGTCGGCCCCTTCATCTTCTTCGATCATTTCGGACCGGTGCAGTTCGTCTCCGGCAAGGGCATGGACGTGCGGCCGCATCCGCATATCGGGCTCGCTACCGTCACTTATCTGTTCGACGGCAGCATCATGCATCGCGACAGCGAAGGAAACATCCAGGAGATCCAGCCCGGCGCCATGAACCTGATGACCGCGGGACACGGCATCGCGCATTCCGAACGCACCCCCGACGCGCAGCGCGCCAGCGGCCAGATGATGCTCGGCCTGCAAAGCTGGATCGCACTGCCGGCGGGCAAGGAGGAGATCGCGCCATCATTCCAGCACTACGGCGCCGGCAGCCTGCCGACGGTAGAGGACAAGGGATTGCGCGCACGCGTCATCGCCGGCCGTTCGTTCGGCGCAACCTCGCCGGTCGAGATGGTGTCCCCGTGGTTCTACGTCGAGGTCAGCCTGGACGCCGGCATGAGCGCACCGCTGGATGCAGACCACGAGGAGCGCGCGATCTATATCGTCGAGGGCGAGATCGAGATCGCCGGCGACCGCCACGAAGCGCCGCAGCTTCTGGTGTTCCGGCCCGGAGATCGCATCACGGTGCGAGCGACAAAACCGGCGCGGATGATGTTCCTCGGCGGCGATGCGCTGGAGGGACCGCGTCACATCTGGTGGAATTTCGTCTCCTCCAGCAAGGAGCGCATCGAGCAGGCGAAGGAGGACTGGAAAACCGGCCGTTTCGCTGCCGTTCCGAACGAGCACGAGTTCATTCCGCTGCCGGAGAACTGATCCTTGTTTTGACGGGTTTCTTTACGCGAACCGGTATCCATCCCCGGGTCAAGCCCGAGGACATGGTTCGCTCGAAAACGCTGTAATTCACACCGGCAGGCCGTTTGCCTGCGCAAGCTCCTTCAGCGACACCTGCGGCCGCGCGCCGATGTGCTGGATCACCTCGGCCGCGGCGAGCGCGCCGAGCCGGCCGGCGTTTTCATGGCTCGCGCCGCGCACCAGTCCGAACAGGAATCCCGCCGCGAACAGGTCTCCGGCGCCTGTGGTATCGACCAGCGTGTCGATCGAACACGCCGGCACCGCGGCAACGCCGTCTTTCGTCGCCACCACGCAGCCCTTCTCGCTGCGGGTGACGACGCCGAACGCAATGTCATTGCGCAATTGCGTCAGCGCCGCATCGAAGTCCGAAGTCTGGTAGAGTGAATGCAGCTCGCTCTCGTTGGCGAAGATCAGGTCGACGGCGCCGGTCCGCATCAATTGCAGGAATTCGTCGCGGTAGCGATCGACGCAGAACGCATCCGACAGCGTCAGCGCCACCCGGCGTTTCGCCCCGTGCGCGATCTGCGACGCCTTCAGGAACGCCTCTTTCGCCGCCTTGGGATCCCATAGATAACCCTCGAGATAGAGGATCGACGCGGCGGCGACCGCCTCGGCATCGATGTCCGCAGGCGACAGATCCTGCGCCGCGCCGAGATAGGTGTTCATGGTGCGCTCGCCGTCCGGCGTCACCAGAATGTAGGAGCAGCCGGTCGCCGGACCATCGCAGGCGGGCGGCGTATCGAAGACCACCTGCGCGGCGCGAATGTCATGCGCATACAGGCGGCCGATCTGATCGTCCTTCACCTTGCCGACATAGGCCGTGCGCGCGCCGAACCCAGCGAGACCGACGATGGTGTTGGCGGCCGATCCGCCCGACATCTCGGTCGCGGGTCCCATGTCGGCATAGATCGAGGCTGCGCGCGGCTCGTCGATCAGCGCCATGCCGCCTTTGGTCATGCCATGGGCGGCGAGAAATCCCTCATCGGTCCGCACCAGAACGTCGAAAATCGCATTGCCGATCCCGAGCACGTCGTATTTCGCTGAAGTCATTAAGAATATCCCGTTGCGGCAATTGCGGGGGCGCGCGGAATCCGGTCAGACTCCCGCGAAATGGGGTTTGCCGCGACCTATCACGGCGTCTCCATGCCATCAAGCACGGCCTAGTGGTCCGATTCTAACATTTGTATCCCGTTGCAGCAGGTGTTTTTGCAAATGTTTAGAATCAAAGGACCACTAGCAAATATAAGTTTCTAGTGGAGCTTTGGATTTGACATTCGCTTCTTGCGTCGCTCCAAACCGGATAGCGAATGTCAAATCCATTCCACTAGGCCGACATTGCCATGATCCGCTCCGTCCTCACCGTCTCCTCGGGCACGCTGGCCTCGCGTCTGCTCGGCTTCGCGCGCGATGCATTGACCGCGGCGCTGCTCGGCGCGGGACCTGTCGCCGATGCATTTCTGATGGCGTTTCAACTCATCAATGTGATCCGGCGGATGCTCGGCGAAGGCGCCTTGAACGCGGCGCTGGTGCCGACCTGGATGCGCCTGCGCGACGGCAGCGGCCCGGCCGCGGCAGCAGTCTTCGCCGGCGCGGCGCTCGGCACCGTGAGCGCCGCCCTGATCGCGCTCAGCGTGATCGCCGCCGTGGCGATGCCGCTTCTCATGAGATTGCTGGCGCCGGGCTTCGTCGGAAGCGAAAGCCTGCAGCTTGCCGTGACGAACGCGCGACTGATGCTGCCTTATCTTGCCTTCGCCGGCCCCGCGGCCGTCATGATCGGCCTGATGAACGCCCGGCATCGCTTCGCGATCCCGGCCTTCGCGCCCTTGACGTTCAACATCGCCCTGATCCTCGTCGCCGCGGTTCTGCTGCTGTCGCACCGGGATTCTCATTTCGCGGCGCTGGCGATGGCGGCGACCGTGGGCGCTGCCGGCCTGCTGCAACTTGCGGCTCTTGCGGCTCCCGTCCGCCGCGACAATCTCGCAAGTCCCTTGCGCGTCTCCTTCGATGGCGGAATGCGGGATTTCGCCCGCAAGGCCATTCCGGGCATGATCGCGAATTCGGGACCGCAACTGCTGATCGTCGCCGGCGCGATCGTGGCGTCGGCGTCGCCGTCGGCGGTGGCGTGGCTTTATTTCGCAAACCGCCTGATCGAACTGCCGCTGGGGATGGTGGGCGTCGCCATCGGCACCGTGCTGGTGCCGGAACTGAGCCGCGCATTCAACAAGAGCGACACCGCTGCGCTGGCCAACGCGGAGTCGCGGGGGCTCGAGCTTGCTGCGGGCCTGGCTCTGCCCGCGACGTTCGGCCTGATCGTGCTCAGCGAGCCGATCGTGCGGGTGCTGTTCGAGCATGGCGCATTCACCGCGGCCGACACCAAAGCAACAGCGCTGGCGCTCGGCTGTCTCGCTCTCGGCCTTCCCGCTCACATCCTGATCAAGGCGCTGTCTCCCGCATTCTTCGCGCGCGGCGACACGATGACCCCGCTTCTGGCGGCGCTGAAGGGCATCACGGTCGCGATCGTGCTCGCCGTCATATGCGGGTGGATGTTCGGAGTCGGCGGAATAGCCGCGGCAATGGCGCTCGGCGCATGGAGCAATGCGGTAATCCTCGCCCGGAGCGTCGCCGCGACGTTCGGATTTTCCATCGACGCCGAAGCGCGCCGGCGTCTGCCGCGCATCGTACTGGCGGCACTGCTGATGGGCGGGACTTTGTGGCTTGCCGTTCGATCGCTGCCAATCATGGCCGGCGCACACTCGATCTTTCAGGCCGCTCTGCTCGCGATTGTGATCGTTTCGGGTATCGCGATCTATACACTGCTTCTGCTGCTGTTTCGGGTGATCGACCGGACCAACATGCGGGCCGCGTTGACGCGATCCGGACCCGGCGACTTGCGCGCCTAGGCTCTGCGTGGCAAGGGACGACGCGCCGCATCGCGGCATTGGCCGCGTTTCGCGGCGCTTCGATGATGGGACGGCCAAGCAGGAACTGAGAGATGACACGGGTTTTTTCGGGCGTGCAGCCGACCGGCAATCTGCACCTGGGCAATTATCTCGGCGCCATCGTCAATTTCGTGAAATTGCAGGCCGACCACGAGTGCCTCTATTGCGTGGTCGACCTCCATGCCATCACCGTGCCCGTTGCGGTCTGGGGCGGGCCGGAGGAGTTGCGCCGCAACACCCGCGAGGTCACCGCCGCCTTCATCGCAGCCGGCATCGATCCGAAGCGCCACATCATCTTCAACCAGAGTCAGGTGGCGGGACATGCCGAGCTGACCTGGGTGTTCAACTGCGTGGCGCGGCTCGGCTGGCTCAACCGCATGACCCAGTTCAAGGAAAAGGCCGGCAAGGACCGCGAGAACGCATCGGTCGGGCTTTACGATTATCCGGTGCTGATGGCCTCCGACATCCTGGTCTATCGCGCAACCCACGTTCCGGTCGGAGAGGACCAGAAACAGCACCTCGAGCTGAGCCGCGACATCGCCCAGAAATTCAACAACGATTTTTCCGGATCGATCGCCGCCAACGGCTTTGATGAAAAATTCTTTCCGTTGCCGGAGCCCGTGATCACGGGGCCCGCGACGCGGGTGATGAGTCTGCGCGACGGCACCAAGAAGATGTCGAAGTCGGATCCGTCGGATTATTCGCGCATCAACCTCACCGACGACGCCGACACCATCGCGCAAAAGATCCGCAAGGCCAAGACCGATCCGGAGCCGCTGCCGTCGGAGGAAAAGGCGCTGGAAAGCCGCCCCGAGGCCGACAATCTCGTCGGCATCTATGCGGCCTTGTCGGGCACGCCCAAATCCGAGGTGCTCGCGCAATTCGGCGGCGCGCAATTCTCAGGATTCAAATCCAGCCTCGTGGATCTGGCGGTCGCGAAGCTGTCGCCGATCGCCGCCGAAATGAAGCGGCTGACCGACGACCCGGCCTATGTCGACCGGATTCTGATCGAGGGAGCCGACCGCGCCCGCGCCATCGCCTCGGAAACCATGAACGCGGTGAAGGATATCGTCGGATTCATCCGCAAGCGCTAGAGCCCGCTTCTGATGGAATCAGAAGCGGGGCTCCATGATTTTGTTTTGACGGGTTTCCTTCACGCGAACCGGTACCCGCCTCGCTCGAAAACGCCAGAGTCTGATTCAACTGCGCTGAATCAGCCTCTGGCGTTACCCTTTTGATTGAGCATGATCTTATCCGAAAACCGGTTTTCCACTTTTCGGGATCATGCTCTGGCAGGCTGTTGAAAAATCAACATCGTCATTCCGGACGCCGTGCAAGCGGCGATCCGGAATCCAGAAATACGAAGAAAAAAATCAGTGTGGCTGGATTCGGGTTCGCACCTTCGTTGCGCCCCGGAATGACGGTTGGATCGAATCGATCCGAAATCATCAACCTGATCGAACCCGGCATTTCGAGGAAGCGGTATGCGGGCGGAAGACCGCGACACGCTTTCCCGCATTATGTCGCCTTCCACCGCTTTCGGCTGCTGTTGATCGCTCTCCCGCAAGCTGCTTGTCGGGGCGGGTCGCGCCGTGGCAGCATGGCGATGGCTGGTTCAGCACCGGGACATGCATGAGCGCACACCGTCGAAGCTACGAGAGCGGCCACAAGCCGAAATACCTGGTCATCGTCGACGACAGCGCGGAATGGGACCGCGCCGTCTATTATGCCAGCCGGCGCGCCATTCGCGTCGGAGGCGGCATCGTGATGCTGCGGGTGATCGAGCCGGAAGACCGCAATCAGGAATGGCTCGGCGTCGCCGAGGTGATGCGCGCCGAAGCCTATGAAGGCGCGAACGCGGCGCTCGACCGCGCCTCCGGACGGGCCAACGGCATCGCCGCGATTACGCCGGAACGCGTCATTCGGGAGGGCTCCCCCCTCGAACAGATTCTCGACGTCATCGACAAGGACCTCGATATTTCGATGCTGGTGCTGGCGGCCAGCGGCGGCCCCGAGGGTCCGGGTCCGATCATCACGACGCTGGCCAAAACCGCGGGCAACTTCCCGATTCCGGTGACGATCGTGCCGGGCAGCCTGGACGACGACGCCATCGACGCCCTGTCCTAGCGCATATTTCACTTCCGAGGGAATCGGAAGCGAGGCTCTATGATCTTGTTTTGACGCGTCTTCTTGATGCGAACCGGGATCCGCTTGGCGCGCATGGCCCGCCCGGCGCTCTTGATCGTGCTTTGGCCATGGCTATCTGCTAAGGGAACCTACGCGCCGGCCTTGAACCGGCGACGACGGAGAGACCCATGTTCATTCAGACCGAAGTTACCCCCAATCCCGCCACCTTGAAGTTCCTTCCGGGCCGCACCGTGCTCGGCAAGGGCACGATGGAATTCACCGGTCCCAGCGCGGCCGGCCGCTCGCCGCTCGCCGTGAAGCTGTTCGCCATCCATGGCGTCACCGGCGTGTTCTATGGCTCCAACTTCATCACGGTCACCAAGGACGACAGCGACTGGCAACACCTCAAGCCGGCCATCCTCGGCGTGATCATGGAACACTACATGTCGGGCGCGCCGCTGTTGACCGATGGCGACGGAAGCGGCGAGACAACCACGGATAACGACGTCGAATTTTTCGAGGAGGCGGACGCCGAAACCGTGACGCTGATCAAGGACCTGATCGAGACGCGGGTGCGGCCGGGCGTTGCCGACGACGGCGGCGATATCACGTTCCGCGGCTTCAAGGACGGTGTCGTCTACGTGAACATGAAGGGTTCGTGCTCCGGATGCCCGTCATCGACCGTGACCTTGCGGAACGGCATCCAGAACCTGCTGAAGCATTTCATTCCCGAGGTGGTCGAAGTGCGGCCGGTGTAGCGGGCGCGACTTTCCGCGCCGCGGTCTTCAGAACCTTTCCGCTTCTGATGGACTCAGAAGCGGGCTCCACGATTTTCATTTGACGCGTTTTCTTCACGCGAACCGGTACCCGCTTCGCTCGAAAACGCTATGGTTCAGAGTTTGGCGACGACGACCAGCCGCCTGACCTGGCCGCTCTTATAGGCGCGCAGGAAGGCGTTGTAGTTTCTGAACGACACGCAGCCGTTGGAGTCGCCGTTCGGCCCGAGCATATAGGTATGCGCGAGCAGCCCGCTGCGCCCGTATATCTTGTCCTCGCCGCCGACCGGTTTCAGCCGGATCGCTTCCACGCCGTGGAACGGGCGTTCGCGCAACGACAGGTCATAGGTATGCGGCGGCGTCACGCCGCGCATTTTCCTGTCGGCGGAACGCGGATCGTCGAGCATCTTGCCGAGCCCCGAATGCGCCTCCAGCTTGGTGCCGTTCGGCATGTAGACCGTGCGCGCCGAAATATCGTAGACGGCGGTATATTGGTCGTATTGCGGAATGCGGCCAAGCGTCAGGCTCTCGCCATCGCTCGTCACCCCGCCGTCGGGCGCGGCAAATGCGAGTTGGAGACCGCTGGACACGGATTTACCGAACAGCTTCTCGAAGATCGACGGCTTCTTCGGCTCGGGTTCCGGCTCCAGCGCAGCAGCCGTGTTGGCCTGCGCGACGTCGCGGCGGGACGGAGCGGAAGCCTGCAACTGGCGCAATTCGGCCGGACGCGGCGCCGGCATCGGCACGACCGCGGCGACCTGCGGCGTGGGCGGAAGCGGCAACGTTTCAGGCATCTCTTCCGAAGGAAGCGAGGCAACCTCTACCGGAGCAGGCTGAGCCGGTGCGGCCTGCGGGCGGAAGGTTTCTGGCTCTCCGCCGAGGAAGCGCGGTCCGTAGAGCCATGCCGTGCGGGCCCGGGCGGCGGGATCCTCGATGCGGGCATTGGCCGCGGTACGGATTTCAGGAGTTGCCCGAGCAGCACGCGGCCTGGGCATCTCGTGCAGCGCCTCGTACGCCGCCGCGATGCGATCGGCCGGGGCGGCGCGAACCGACGCGGCCGGCGGCAGCGACGCCGTGACGAGTTGCGGGTCTCCGCCGGAAACATTGGCGTAGAGGGTCCAGGCGCAGGCGAGCGCGATGCAGGCGAGCGCGGCGGCGCCGACAATATTCTGCGGAACGGCCTTGCGGGGCGAAGCGGTGGAATAGGCCGCCACATCGTAATACCGCGTGCCCGTAACGTACGTCATTCGCCCCACATCCAGAGTCACTCAGCATCCGAACCATGCGAGCGCACGAAAGTCCGCATGCCGCCCGCGAGGTGCGGATACAAGACTACGCATGGTCGAATCGCTGACCCCAAGTTCCGGAGAACCTGTCGCAGACTTGCGAAGCGTCATTAAGGCGAGTTTTAGTTAAATGCCGATTAAATACGGGCCGGATCCAGGGCACACCGGCGAAAGTGGCCGAAACGCCGGCAATCTTGTGTCTAAAACATGGCCTTGCCCGCCGGTACCGCAGGTGGCGCGATGAGAACGGTGCTAGACCTGTGGCTCGGCTTTGAGGTGATAACACGCGCGTTTTCCATGCGGAGCGGCACAAATCCTCGGGTCAGCCGGGGACATGCTCCGAAACGATAGTCTGGCTTCCGATGCTTGTTCTTGCGATCGACACCGCACTCAATGCCTGCGCCGCCTGTGTCCTGGACACCGATGAAGGCCGGCTTGTCGCTCATGAATCGTTGCCGATGAAGCGCGGGCACGCCGAAGCGCTGATGCCGCTGATTGCGCGCGTCATGGACGCCACCGGGATCGCCTTCACCTCGCTCGACCGCATCGCCGCGACCACAGGCCCCGGCAGTTTCACCGGCCTGCGCGTAGGGCTGTCGGCCGCGCGCGGCATCGCGCTTGCCGCCAACAAGCCGGCGGTCGGCGTCACGACCCTGATGGCCTATGCCGCGCCGGTTGTCGGCGAAAACCGCGAGGCGCCGGTGATCTCCGCGATCGATGCCCGCCACGACCACGTTTATTTTCAGGCCGTCGGCGGCGACGGCTCTACGCTGATCCCGCCGCAGGTCGCGCCGATCGAGGAGGCGCTCGCAGCATCGCGTTTCGGCGCGCCGCACTTGGTCGGCAATGCCGCCCGGCTCCTCGCCGATCGCTGGCCCGCGCACGCCCCGCCGCCGATCGCGGTCGATCCGCAGGCGGCGCCCGACATCGCCTGGGTGGCGTGGCTCGCCGCAGCGGTCGATCCGGATGCTGCGCCGCCGCGCCCCACCTATCTGCGCGCGCCCGACGCCAAGCCCGCAGGCGACCTCCCGCACAAGACATCCAGGCCGGCTGCATCGTCATGACATGGTTCGGAAGCAAGGAACGCGCGACGCCCGTGGTCGAGTCCGCAACTCCGCACGACGCCGCGCGCCTGGCGGCTATTCACGGTGCATCGTTTCACCGCGGATGGGGCGAAGGCGAATTCGAAGTCATGATCGCGGAACGCAACACGCTGGTTCAGCGTTTGCGGTTGCGGTCGAGCGTGATCGGTTTCGCAGTGTCGCGCATCGCCGCGGACGAGGCCGAGATTCTCTCGATCGCGATCGACGCCGGCCATCGCGGTCAGCGATTCTCGCGCGACCTGTTGTTCACGCATCTCGGCTATCTCGCCGGTCGCGGCGTCCGCAAGGTGTTTCTTGAAGTCGAGGAAAATAATCAGCCGGCGCGACGTCTCTATGAACGCGCCGGCTTTGTCGTCACCGGGCGCCGCGAGCGTTATTATCGGGAGGCCGGCGGCAAGGAACTGAACGCATTGGTGATGCGCCGCGACTTGTCGTAATCTATACGGAGTGGCAAAAGGAAGACGATCTGCAAAGTGAAAACTGTTTTGCGTCCGATCGCACTCCCGAATATCATTGGCTCGCATTATCTTTGCGCGCTATCATCATGCGATGCGCCCCCTACCTCGGCGGAACATGCGCCATCGGAACCGGACACGTCATGACGGCCCTGAAACCGACTTCTGCGCAGAAGCCCACCAACATCGAGGCGCGTTGCGCCGCCACCGGCATGCGCATGACCGAACAGCGCCGGGTTATCGCGCGCGTGCTGGCGGAAGCCTCCGATCATCCGGACGTCGAGGAACTCTATCGCCGTTGCGTCGCGGTGGATGACAAGATCTCGATCTCGACGGTCTATCGCACCGTCAAGCTGTTCGAGGATGCCGGCATCATCGAGCGGCACGATTTTCGCGAGGGGCGCGCGCGCTACGAGACGATGCGCGACAGCCACCACGATCACCTCATCAACCTGCGTGACGGCAAGGTGATCGAATTCACCTCCGACGAAATCGAGAAGCTGCAGGCCGAGATCGCCCGCAAGCTCGGCTACAGGCTGGTCGACCACCGCCTCGAGCTCTATTGCGTCCCGATGGACGAGGACAATTCCTGAGCGGCGATCTCCGACAAGATGTCGCGATCTATCGTTCAGTTGAAAAACAGCCAGGTCATTTCCGGGACACGCGCCCTTTGCGTGGAATTTGAATGTAATCCGGCCGGAATGCCGGATTCGTGCTTCCCGCGCTCGCAGATGCGCGATTGCGCATCGGGAATGACAAGGGACATACTGGATTTTCTGCCGTTCAGCCTATAACTGAGCGACATAACGTCCCGATGCCAGGTTCCATGACGCCGCCGCGCAAGCTGCACATCAAGTCCTATGGTTGCCAGATGAACGTCTACGATGCCCAGCGCATGGTGGACGCACTGGCGGGCGAAGGCTTTGTCGAGACCGCCAACGCCGACGAAGCGGATCTCGTCATCCTCAATACCTGCCACATCCGCGAGAAAGCATCCGAGAAGGTCTATTCCGAACTCGGCCGCTTGCGCGTCGCCAAGGAGCAGGCGGCGAGCGGCGGCCGCGACGTCAGCGTCGTCGTCGCCGGCTGCGTGGCGCAGGCCGAAGGCAATGAGATCATCCGCCGCGCGCCCGTGGTCGATGTGGTGGTCGGACCGCAGAGCTATCATCACCTGCCGCAACTGCTGGCCCGCGCGAAGGCCGAAGGCCGCGCGCTCGAAACCGAGTTTCCGGTCGAGGACAAGTTCGGCGTCCTGCCGCAGCCGTCGCCGCAGGCAATCCGCGCCCGCGGCATCTCGGCATTCGTGACGGTGCAGGAGGGCTGCGACAAGTTCTGCACCTTCTGCGTCGTGCCCTATACGCGCGGCGCCGAGGTGTCGCGCCCGGTGGCGAAGATCGTCGAGGACGTGCAGCGCCTCGCCGACAACGGCGTGCGCGAGATCACCCTGATTGGACAGAACGTCAATGCCTATCATGGCGAAGGCCCCGACGGACGGCCCTGGCCGTTCGGTAAGCTGCTGCACCGCCTCGCCGGAATTCCGGGCATCGTCCGCCTGCGCTACTCCACCAGCCATCCGCGCGACGTCGAGGAGACGCTGATCGAGGCGCACCGCGATCTCGACGCACTGATGCCGTTCGTGCATCTGCCGGTGCAGTCCGGCTCCGACCGTATTCTCGCGGCCATGAACCGCAAACACACCGCCGCCGATTACCGCCGGGTGATCGACCGGTTTCGCCATGCCCGGCAGGACATCGCGTTCTCGTCGGACTTCATCGTCGGCTTCCCCGGCGAAGCCGAGGAAGATTTCGCCGCCACCCTCGCGCTCGTCGACCAAATCGGATACGCTGCCGCCTATTCGTTCAAGTATTCGCCGCGGCCGGGGACGCCGGCGGCGGAGATGCAGGAGACGGTGTCAACGGCCCACATGGACGCGCGACTGGAACGGCTTCAGAGCCTGATCGACGGCCAGCAGTCCGCCTTCAACAGGGCTGCGATCGGCAAGACGGTCGATGTGCTGTTCGAGCGCGCCGCGCGCAATGCGGGCCAGATCGTCGGCCGCACCGCCTACCTGCAGCCTGCGCATGTCATGGCCTCCGAGAATCTCATCGGAAAGGTGCTGCCCGTCGCCATTGAAAGCCTGGAGCGCTACAGCCTGCTCGGATCGCTTGCCGATCCCGGTTTGGCTTCGGCGTCCGGCGACGCGAAAGACACTCCTTTGATGGCCGCATCGCCTCAAGCGATCATGGGAGCCTGAACCCTTGCCCAAGAGCGCATCGGATTCGCCTTCAATCGCCCCCGGTCAGAAAATCGACATGCAAGCCCCGCCCGAAACGCAAGTCGTCATCGATTTCGACGACAACCGCGCGGTGTCGGCGATGGTCGGACCCTACGGACAGAATCTGGCGCAGGTCGAACGGCGGCTCGGCGTGGTCGTGGATTCCCGCGGCAACCACATCACCATCGCCGGATCGCGCGACGGCTGCGATGCGGCCCGGCGCGTGCTGGAAACGCTCTATACCCAGGCCGCCCAGGGCCATGACCTCACGCAGGGCGAGGTCGAGGGAGCGATCCGCGCCGTGATCGCACAGGGCTCGCTGTTCGAATATGATCCCAAGGCGCGTTCGACGTTTGAGGCCATCAACCTGCGCAAGCGGCCGGTGCGCGCGCGCACCGCTGCGCAGGATGCCTATATCCGCGCGCTGAAACATCACGAACTGGTTTTCGGCATCGGCCCGGCCGGCACCGGCAAGACCTGGCTTGCGGTGGCGCGGGCCGCGCAACTGTTCGAGCGCAAGGAAGTCGATCGCATCATCCTGACGCGGCCGGCGGTCGAGGCCGGCGAACGGCTCGGCTTTTTGCCGGGGGACCTGCGCGAAAAAGTCGATCCTTACCTGCGGCCGATCTACGACGCACTCTATGACCTGATGGACTCCCGCATCGTCGAGCGCGCGCTGCAATCCGGCGAGATCGAGATCGCGCCGCTCGCCTTCATGCGCGGCCGCACCTTGACCAACGCCGCGATCATCCTCGATGAGGCGCAAAACACCACCTCGATGCAGATGAAGATGTTCCTGACGCGACTCGGCGAAAACAGCCGCATGATCGTCACAGGCGATCCCTCGCAGGTCGACCTGCCGAACGGCCAGACGTCTGGGTTGGCGGAAGCGACGCGGCTGCTCGACAGCGTCGAGGGCGTGGCGCAGGTGAAATTCACCGCAGATGACGTGATCCGTCATGAACTGGTGGCGCGGATCGTCGCCGCCTATGAGGGGCTGCCGCAGCGGCCGGCAGTCAAAAAGCCATGACGCCGGACACGCCTGGAAAAGGCGACCGGCCTCCGCAACGGGCCGGCGCCGGCGAAAGACATACGATGACCCGCTCCGCTTCGCCCGCAACCGAAATTCTCGTCGTCGCCGAATGCTGGCGCGCCGAGACAAATGCCGAAGCGATCATTCTTCGCGCCGTCGAGGCTGCAGCCGAAATCGCCGATGCCGAGACCGGCGATGCCGAACTTGCGATCATGCTGACCGACGACGACGGCATCCGTACCCTCAACGCCAACTGGCGCGGTATCGACAAGCCGACCAACGTCCTCTCGTTCCCGGCGCTGCAGCCGACCGGCCCGTCCCTGCCCGGCGATCCGCCGCGCATGCTCGGCGACATCGCGATCGCCTACGAGACCACGCGCCGCGAGGCCGACGACGAACGTAAAGCCTTCGATCACCACCTGAGCCATCTCGCGATCCATGGCTTCCTGCATCTGATCGGTTACGACCACGAAACCGATGAAGACGCCGGGGAGATGGAAAACCTCGAGCGCGAAATTCTGGCGCGGCTCGGCATAGCCGATCCCTACGCACCGCAAGAACGGACGACCTGAGTGACCTCAGAGGACGAATCCAGCGACAGCAAGCCGCCGCAGGACAACCGCAACCTGCCGGTGCCGGTGCACAACGGCGAAGTGTTGCGTCCGGTCCCTGAGCGCTGGCTGATGAGGGCGATCCGCTCGCTGTTCGGATGGAAAGCGGGATCGGTCCGCGCCGATCTTCAGGTGGTGCTCGACGCCTCGACGTCCGACGAGACCAGCTTTACCGCCGTCGAGCGCACCATGCTGCGCAACATCCTCAGTTTGCACGAACGGCGCATCGCCGATGTCATGGTCCATCGCGCCGACATCATCGCGGTCAAGCGCGATATTCCGCTCGGCGAGTTGATCAACGTGTTCGAGAGCGCGGCGCATTCCCGTCTCGTCGTCTACCACGAAAACCTCGACGATCCCGAAGGCATCGTTCATATCCGCGACCTGCTCGCGTTCATGGCTGTGCGGGCGCGCACCGAGCTGCCGTCCAAGGCGAAACGCAAAAAAACGCCGCCGGCCGGTCTCGACCTGCGCGCCGTCGATCTGGCGCTGCCGTTGAACGAAGCCAACATCATCCGCAAGCTGCTCTACGTGCCGCCGTCGATGCCGGCGATCGACCTGCTGGCCCAGATGCAGGCGACGCGTATCCATCTGGCGCTCGTGGTCGACGAATACGGCGGCACCGACGGCCTGGTGTCGATCGAGGACATCGTCGAGCAGATCGTCGGCGAGATCGACGACGAGCACGACGGCGACGAGCCGCCCTCGATCGTGCGGCAAGCCGACAATTCCTTTATCGCCGATGCGCGCGCCAACCTCGAGGACGTCCGCGCCATGATCGGCGACGAGTTCGTGACCGGCGAAGCGGGCGAGGAGGTCGATACGCTCGGCGGCTTTCTCGTCACCCATGTCGGCCGCCTGCCGGTGCGGGGCGAAGTCATTTCAGGACCCGGACCCTTCGAGATCGAAGTGCTCGACGCCGACCCGCGCCGCGTCAAGCGGCTGCGGATCGGGCAGCGCAAGGAACGGCCCGCCGTCCGCCCGCGCGACGGCCGGCGCCGCGAGGCCGCGCCTGATGCGCCCTCGCAGACGCAGGGCGGCCCCGCCTCTTCCTCACCGCCGGGCGATGGAGGCGAAAACCCGTGAGCATTGCAGCCAGCATCCGCACGGCCGGCCTTCCCGTCACTCTGTCATGGGGCTGGAAACGCGCCGTCATTGCGCTGCTCGCCGGCGCCGCCTCCTCGCTTGCGATGGAGCCGTTCAACGCCTGGCCGGTGTTGTTCGTCACCTTTCCGCTCGCGACCTGGCTGATCGACGGCGCCGGCGCCGGTCGCCTCAAGGGCATACCGGCCGCGGCGCTCTCGGGATGGCTGTTCGGCCTCGGCTATTTCGTTCCGGGACTGTACTGGATCGGCAACGCCTTCCTGGTCGACGCCCAGACCTTCGCATGGCTGATGCCGTTCGCCGTCCTCGGCCTGCCGGCCTATCTCGCGCTCTTCACCTCGCTCGGCTTCGCGCTGGCGCGCTGGATCTGGACTCGCGACGCCTCGCGCATTCTCGCGCTCGCCGCGGCGCTCACCATCAGCGAATGGCTGCGCGGCCATGCGCTGACCGGATTTCCATGGAATGCATTCGGTTACGCGCTGACGGAGCCCTTGGCGCTGGCGCAAACCGCGTCGCTGATCGGATTGTGGGGCCTGACCTTCCTCAGTGTCGCGATCTTTGCGAGCCCGGCCGTATTGATCGACGGAAGCAGCCGAAGGCCGTGGACCCTTCCGGCGACCGCCGCCGTTCTGCTCGTCGCCATGGGCGTCTACGGCGCGATCAGGCTGTCGCGTCATCCGACTGAATTCGCCGACCGCGTCACGCTGCGCATCATGCAGCCCAATCTGGAGCAGGATGCGCGGTTCAACTATTCCGCCAAGGCGGCGGTGATGCATAAGTATCTGACGCTCTCCGACCGCGCCACCGGGCCGCACTCGGCCGGCGTCAGCGGAGCCACCATCCTGATCTGGCCGGAATCGGCGTTCCCGTTTTTTCTCGCCCGCGAAGCCGACGCCATGGCCCAGATCGCCGACCTCCTGCCGAAGGGCACGATCCTGATTACCGGATCAGTGCGCGCGCCCGACCTGCCGCCGGGTGTCCGCATCACCCGGGCCTACAATTCGATCTACGTCATCGACGACGACGGCAGCATCCTGTCGATTTACGACAAGCTCCATTTGGTGCCGTTCGGCGAATTCCTGCCGTTCCAAAGCCTGATGGAAAAGCTCGGCTTCGTTCAACTCACCAAGGTCCAGGGCGGCTTCATTCCGGGGAAGACACGGCGGACCATCGACCTTCCGAACGCGCCGAGCGTGCTGCCGCTGATCTGCTATGAGGCGATCTTTCCCGGCGATATCGAATCCCGCGGCGGCCGGCCCGGCTGGATCGTCAACCTCACCAACGACGGCTGGTTCGGAATCAGCACGGGCCCCTATCAGCACCTTCAGCAAGCGAGACTGCGGGCGATCGAGGAAGGGCTTCCCCTGGTACGGGCGGCGAACACCGGTATTTCGGTGGTGACAGACCCGGTAGGACGGATTGTCGCACGGCTCGATCTCGGCGTCGAAGGCGTGCTGGATTCCCGCTTGCCCGCCGCGATCTCGCCGCCGCCTTACGCCCGCGCCGGCGACGTTCCCGCCGCAATCATGGTGATCATCGGGCTTGCACTGGCTATTCGACGGCGTCGCAAACCCTGACGGCGGCGTGCGGCGCACGACCTGTTCATCCGCACGATCGACATAATTTGTGTAACAATTTGCACGACTGGTATAATGCGACGGATGGAACCGTTCTAAATTAAACGCAGATTTTTATCACGTGATCCAGTCAAGTTTGACAATAATAGTAATCGGAAGCGTATCCTCGGGATCGCTGCCTCATTTAGGAGACCTACGAGATGTCGACCAAGGCGCCCAATCCTGTTGACAGGCATGTCGGCAGCCGTGTGCGCATGCGACGCATCATGCTCGGCATGAGTCAGGAGAAGCTCGGCGAAGCTTTGGGGCTGACATTTCAGCAGATCCAGAAGTACGAGAAAGGCACCAACCGCGTCGGCGCCAGCCGCATCCAGCAGATCTCCGAAATCCTGCAGGTCCCGGTCTCGTTTCTGTTCGAGGGAAGTCCGGGCACCGGCGTCGCCAAGGTCGAGGGCCTGAGCGAGGCGCCGTCTCCCGCCTATGTCTCGGATTTTCTCGCGACCTCCGAAGGTCTCGCGCTGACCCGCGCATTCACGCGGATCACCGACGCGAAACTTCGCCGCAGCATCGTCGACATGGTCGAGCAGATCGCGGCGCGCGAACCGCCGGACCACCGCTAGGCGGACAAGCAATTGCACCGCCTTCGCCCGACGTCGCAATGACGGCCGCCGCTCCCGATCCCCGCGACCGTCATCCGCCGGCTGACGACGCATCATCGCTCCAGCACGAAACGGCGCGCGATTCCGGGCAGGGCTCGTTCTTCGGACGCCGCAAGGGACACAAGCTGCGCCCACATCAGAACGAGTTGATCGCGCATCTGCTGCCGCGCCTCACTATCGCTCCCGGCGAGCGCGAACCCTCCGACCCCGCCGCGCTGTTCGACATGCCTGTGCAGGAGTTGCGTGCCGAGATCGGATTCGGCGGCGGCGAGCATCTCGTCGCCGAGGCGCTGGCGTTTCCGCGCACCGGCTTCATCGGCTGCGAACCCTACGTCAACGGCATGGCCAAGATCCTCACGCAGATCGAGGCGCACGATATCGGCAACATCCGCCTGTTCGCAGGCGACGCATCTGAATTGCTGGCATGGCTGCCGCGCGCATCGCTGGCGCGGATCGATCTGATCCATCCCGATCCGTGGCCGAAGCGCCGGCACTGGAAACGCCGTTTCGTTCAGGACGCAACCATCGCGGAGATGGCGCGCCTGCTTCGGCCGGGCAGCGAATTCCGCTTCGTCAGCGACATCGCCGACTACTGCGCATGGACGCTGTCGCACTTCGCCCGTTCGCCGGATTTCCTCTGGCTCGCCGAACGCGCCGACGACTGGCGCAAGCCATGGCCCGGCTACACCATGACGCGCTACGGTCGCAAAGCGATGCGCGAAGGCCGCCGCGCCGCCTATCTGCGGTTTCGCCGCGAAAGCAGTAGCGTATAAGGCCCGCCGAACGTCGTCCTGCGCCGGCCGGCGGATGCAGCTTTTTGAGCTCGCCGGCCTTGCCGAGTCACGCGAAAACGGCTATATTCGCTGAAACTTTCTCATACGACCGCGTATCGAGAGTGGGCCCGTCGGGACCCGCTCTTTTTTATTTCCTGAACGGACCTGACGCGCCGCGCCACGGCACGGTTCCTTCAGCCAGCAACTGCCGGACCGGACGAGGCCACAGTCCAGCATAGGCCAGTGACCGACGGACTTAACCTTTGACCCTGAATATGACCGATCCCGTTGCCCAGATCCCGGATCACGACCTGCTCGCCGAGCCGCGTCTGGTGGTCGAGCCGGGCATCGCGGCGCGGGTCTCGTCTGTGGTCGCCCCGGTCCTGCAAGGCATGGGATACCGCCTGGTCCGCATCAAGGTGTCGGGCGAAGCCGGCTGCACCGTGCAGATCATGGCCGAGCGGCCGGACGGGTCGATGCAGATCGAGGACTGCGAGGCGATCTCGAAGGCGCTGTCGCCGGTGCTCGATATCGCCGATCCGATCGACAAGGCCTACCGGCTGGAAATCTCCTCGCCCGGCATCGACCGGCCGCTGGTGCGCCGGTCCGACTTCGAACGTTACGCCGGCCACCTCGCCAAGATCGAGATGGCGGTCGCCCATCAGGGCCGCAAGCGGTTTCGCGGCACCCTTCAGGGCGTCAAGGACAACGCGGTGCGCCTGCATCGGGACGACGTCCAGAACGAGGACGACAGCGATGTCCTCCTGGTCATGGAGGATATCGCCGACGCCCGACTGGTGCTGACCGATGAACTGATTGCCGAATCGATGCGGCGGGGCAAGATGGCGGAACGCGAGATGAAACGGAATCTCGGCATCCTGCCTCCGCCTCCGTCACATGCAAAAAACGACGCGGCTGGGAGCAACGCGCCGAAGCCGAAACTCAAGGGCAAGGCGAAAGCCCCCGCCAGGAAGCCGCCGAAAAACACCAAGCAACACCGCCTGGCCGCAGAAAGACTGCGGCGCGGCGACATCGATCCCATCGAAGGAGAATAAGTCATGGCCGCTGTCAGCGCCAACAAGCTCGAACTGCTGCAGATCGCAGACGCGGTGGCGCGGG
>NZ_MKRN01000011.1 GCF_001896955.1 Nitrobacter sp. 62-13
ATTTCCGATCCGGTCAAGACCCAGTTCGGCTGGCACATCATCAAGGTCGAGGAGAAGCGCAACCGCAAGGCCCCCGACTTCGATCAGGTAAAGCCGCAGATCGAGCAGTATGTGACGCGCAAGGCGCAGGCCGAATACGTCGCCAAGCTGCGCGAGACGGCCAAGGTCGAGCGGATGGACAAGCCGGCGGCTGCGGCAGGCGGAGACAAGGCCGGCTCCGCAAAGCCCGCCGATAGCAAGATGGCGCCCGCGAAGAAGTAAATCTGCGATTTCGTCATGCGCGGGCTTGACCCGCGCATCCATCTCATTTGATGGATTGCCGGATCAAGTCCGGCAATGACGAGAAAGCCATGTCCACCGCCGTCTCCCCGCTCGCCCCGACCGACGTCCCCGACATGCCCGCAATCGCGGGCGTGCGCCTTGCGACCGCCGCGGCCGGCATCCGCTACAAGGACCGTACCGACGTGCTCCTGGTGCTGATGGACAAAGGCACAACGGTGGCCGGCGTGTTCACCAGATCCAAATGCCCGTCGGCGCCGGTGGAGTGGTGCCGCGCCCGACTGAAAAGTGGCGGCGCGCGGGCATTGGTGGTGAATTCCGGCAACGCCAACGCCTTCACCGGAAAGACCGGACGCCAGTCGACCAAGCTGACCGCCGACATCGCGGCGAAGGCCGCGGGCTGCAAGGCAAGCGACATCTATCTGGCATCGACCGGCGTGATCGGCGAGCCGCTCGACGCGACGAAATTCAACGGCGTGCTGGAAACGCTGGCGCGCGACGCGGCGCCCGATCGCTGGATGGACGCAGCCCGCGCCATCATGACCACCGACACCTTCCCCAAGGTCGCGACCGCACGCGTAAAACTCGGCAAGGCCACCGTCACCATCAACGGCATCGCCAAGGGCGCCGGCATGATCGCACCCGACATGGCCACCATGCTGTCGTTCGTGTTCACCGATGCGCCGATTTCGGCGTCAGCTTTGCAAACGCTGCTGAAAAGCGGAGTCGAGGACACCTTCAACGCCGTGACCATCGACAGCGACACCTCCACCTCCGACACGCTGCTGGTCTTCGCGACCGGCACCGCGGCCGCGCACGGCGCGCCGAAAATCTCGCGCGCGTCCGATCCGCGCCTGAAGGCTTTCGCCAAGGCGTTTCATGGCGTGCTCGCCAATCTCGCCGAACAGGTCGCGCGCGACGGCGAAGGCGCCCGTAAGCTGGTCGAGGTCATCGTCGAGGGCGCGACCTCGAAGCTGTCGGCGCGCCGGATCGCCAAGTCGATCGCCAACTCCCCGCTGGTGAAGACCGCGATCGCCGGCGAGGATGCCAACTGGGGCCGCGTGGTGATGGCGGTCGGCAAGGCCGGCGAACCGGCCGATCGCGACAAGCTGTCTATTTCGTTCAACGGCATCCGCGTCGCCACCCGCGGCGCGCGCGATCCGTCGTACGATGAAGCGGAGGTCTCAAGGGCGATGAAAAGCCCGACCATCCGGATCAACGTTGCACTAGGGCTCGGCAAAGGCCGCGACCGGGTACTGACCTGCGATCTCACCAAGGAGTATGTTGCCATCAACGGCGATTACCGGTCGTGATTTCTTACCCTCCCCTGGAGGGCGAGGGTCGACTGCGCCGTCAGGCGTAGTCGGGGTGGGTGCCGATGAATTGATCTATGTTGCCTGTTTTTCCTAACGCAATCACCCCGCCCCGGCGCTATGCGCCGACCCTCCCCTCCAGGGGAGGGTAAAGAAAGCGCCCGACGCAATGGCTCACCTTAAACTCACTCTCGTCGTCGCCTGCGCGTTGATCGACGCCGACAACCGCGTGCTGATCGCGCAGCGCCCGGAAGGCAAGCAGCTTGCCGGCCTGTGGGAGTTTCCGGGCGGCAAGTTCGAGGCCGGAGAACGCCCCGAAGAGGCGCTGATTCGTGAATTGCGCGAGGAACTTGGCATCGTCACACAGGAAGCCTGCCTCGCGCCGCTGACATTCGCGAGCCACGCCTATGAGAGTTTCCATCTGTTGATGCCGCTCTACATCTGCCGGCGCTGGCAGGGCGAGGTGATCTCCAAAGAAGGACAGGCACTGAAGTGGGTCCGCGCCAACCGCTTACGCGACTATCCGATGCCGCCGGCGGACATTCCGCTGATCCCGCCGCTGATCGATCTGCTGATGTAGCTCCCTACCCTCCCCTGGAGGAGAGGGTCGATCAGAGCGCCGAGATGATCGGGGTGGGATGACAGCGCATAAGAATATCCACCCCACCCCGCCGCTCATTTCATTCGCGTCGACCCTCCCCCTCCAGGGGAGGGTGAAGTCCGCCGCTTCACCGCTGCTTCGAGGCTCGCCTTCGCCGAACCCGGCTGCAACGGCTTCTGCTGGCTCTCATGAGGGGCCCATCCCGACAGCCAGACGATATCGAAGGTGGCGCGGATGCGGCCGTCGGGATCGGCGAAACGCTCATGATAGATTTGCGCCATCCGCAACAACGTCGCGCGGCGCAACGGCGTCCGCCGCCGCTCGGCCAGGATATTGGCCGCGCCCATGCGGCGGAGATCGTGCATCAGCGCGAAGACATCGCCGTAGCGCACCACCACGCGATCGACATCCGTCACCGGCAGCGCGAAGCCCGCGCGTTGCAGCAGCGCACCCGCATCGCGCACATCCGCAAACGGCGCGACGCGCGGCGAGATGCCCCCCTCAAGCTCGGACTCGGCGGCGGCGAATGCCTGGCGCAATTCGGTCAACGTTTCTCCACCCATGGTTGCAGCAAGCAGAAATCCGTCCGGTTTCAGCGCGCGGCGAATCTGCGCCAAAACGCCCGGCAGATCGTCGACAAACTGGAATGCGAGCCCTGAGACGGCGAGGTCGAGCGATTCCAGCGCCAGTCCCAGGGCTTCGCTCTCGTCGGCGGGAAGATCGATGTGCGACAACTCCGCGACCTGCGCCGCCAGCGCGCCGCGCACCTGATCGCCCGGCGTGCCGACATCCACCCCATGCTGAAACGTGCGCAGCACGGTCCGCAAGCGGTCCGCCATATCCTCCGCGACGCGCTCGAGCAGAAACGGCGCGACCCCCATTTTGGCCGCGCGCTTCTGCCGCACGCCCAGCAGAGCGCGGTCGAACAGAACGGGCGGGGATGGCGGGTTCGGGGCCATGCGACTTGGTACGCCGACCATCCCATTGCTGGCAATGCGCGGCAACGCGATCGTGTCCCGGGCAGAGGACTCGTTCCGACCGGCTTGAGCGCCGCCAGATCGCGGGCTAGCCTTCCGTTCCATGAACGCTTCAACGGACAGCCAGGCTTCAGCGCCGCGAGCCAACCCGCTGCGCGGCGCGTGGCAGGCCTGTTCCGGCGCATTGTCCCGCGCGGCGCGAACGGCGCTCGACATCGCGCTGCCGACGCTCTGCGTCGCCTGCCGCGAACCGGTCGCGGGCGTCGGCGTCTGTGCCGATTGCTGGACGCAACTGTCGTTCATCGAACGCCCCTATTGTCCCCGCCTCGGCATCCCGTTTGTTTACGATCCCGGTTCCGACATGCTGTCGATGGAGGCGATCGCCAATCCCCCGGCCTATCAGCGCGCCCGCGCCGCGGTGCGCTACGACGATGTCGCCAAGGTGCTGGTCCACGCGTTGAAATATCAGGACCGCACCGACCTCGCGCCCGCGATGGGACGCTGGATGGCGCGCGCAGGCACCGAATTGCTCGAGGCCGCCGACGTTCTGATTCCGGTGCCGCTGCATTGGCGGCGCGGCTGGAGCCGCCGCTACAACCAGTCCGGCGTACTGGCGCGAATCATCGCCGCACAATCCGGCGTGCCGGTCATGCCGGACCTGCTGCAGCGCATCCGCCCGACCCGGCAACAGGTCGGATTGTCGCGAACCGATCGCGCCCGCAACGTCCAGGGCGCGTTCAAGATCGCGACCGAACGCACGGGCGAAATCCAGGGCCGCCGGGTCGTCCTGATCGACGACGTCCTGACGTCGGGCGCGACGGTGGACGCATGCGCGCGCGTGCTGCTGCGCGCCAAGGCCGCACAAGTGGACGTGCTGGTGTTCGCCCGGGTTGTCGACACCATGAAAGCTCCCATATAAATTGAGCTTCGAACCCGGAGCCTCGTTCCTGTTCGGGCGAAAGGCAACGACATGAACACCGAGACCACGTTCGTCGCGGCGATGATCCAGATGCGCAGCGGTCTGTTGCCGAAGCCCAATCTCGATCAGGGCGCAAAACTGATCCGCGAGGCGGCGGCGCGGGGCGCAAGCTTCATCCAGACGCCCGAAGTCAGCAACATGATGCAGACCGATCGCATCGCGTTGTTCGAAAACCTGCAAAGCGAGGACGATGACCACTCGCTCGCCGCTTACCGCGATCTGGCGCGCGAACTGAGGATCCATCTCAACATCGGCTCGCTGGCGTTGCAGGCCACGCCCGACAGAGCCGTCAACCGCTCGTTCCTGATCGGACCTTCCGGCGATATCCTCGCGCGCTACGATAAGATCCACATGTTCGACATCGATCTCGGCGGCGGCGAAAGCTACCGGGAGTCCGCCAACTATCAGCCGGGCGAAATTGCCGTCCTGACGGAGCTGCCCTGGGGCAAGCTCGGCATGACGATCTGTTACGACGTCCGCTTTCCGGCGCTGTACCGCGCGCTGGCCGAAGCCGGCGCGTCGTTTCTCACTGTTCCTTCCGCCTTCACCAGAAAGACCGGCGAGGCGCATTGGCACACGCTGCTGCGCGCGCGCGCCATCGAGAACGGCTGCTTCGTGTTTGCCGCAGCGCAAGCGGGTCTGCACGAGAACAAGCGCGAAACATTCGGCCATTCGCTGATCGTCGATCCCTGGGGCACCGTGCTGGCCGAAGGCAGCGCGACCGAACCCGGCATCGTGCTGGCGACGATCGATCCGGGCAAGGTTGCGACCGCACGCAAGGCCGTGCCGTCGTTGCAGCATGGGCGGCGCTTCTCCTTGATCACCCAGAATTCCGCGACCAATCATCTCCATCTCGTGCGAGGCTCGGCATGATCCGCTACAATCTGCGCTGCGAGCGCGGTCACACCTTCGAAAGCTGGTTCCAGAGTTCCGCGTCCTATGACTCGCAGGTCAAACGCAAGCTCGTAACCTGCGCCACCTGCGGCACGACCAAGGTCGAGAAGGCGATCATGGCGCCGCGACTCGGCGGCGGCACGAAGAGCCGCCCGCGGCGCATCGCGGCCGCTCCCGCATTTACGATCGATCCTCCCGAAGGAGGCTCGGCATGATCCATTACACGCTGCGCTGCGACCGCGGCCACAGCTTCGAAAGCTGGTTTCAGAGCTCGTCAACCTACGATTCGCAGGTCAAACGCAAGCTCGTGACCTGCGCGGTTTGTGGCTCGGCGAAGGTCGAGAAAGCGATCATGGCGCCACGGATCGTCGGTGCGAAAAAGCGCGGATCGCAAGCGCCTGCTGACCCATCCATGTCGGCAATGATGGCGGAGGAGCGCGAGTTGCGCGCCGAACTCAAACAGTTGCACGACCATCTGGTCAAGAACGCCGACGACGTCGGCGCGCGATTTCCCAATGAAGCGCGCAAAATGCACTACGGCGATATCGAACCTCGCCCGATCTACGGCGAGGCCTCGCCCGAGGAAACAAAATCACTGATCGAGGAAGGCGTCGCGGTCGGATCGCTGCCGGTGCTGCGGGACGACCGGAACTGAGGGTGGTGACGCTGGGCACGTTTCCGGCGTGGCTGTTCTGGGCGCTGCTGTCGGCGGCATTCGCGGCACTGACCGCTATCTTTGCCAAGGTCGGCGTCGAGGGCATCAATTCCGATCTTGCCACTTTCCTCCGCACCATCGTTGTCCTCCTAAGTCTCGGCCTGATCCTGTTGGCGACGGGACAGATCCGCCACTCCGGCCCAATTCCGATCCGAAGCTGGATTTTTCTCGTGCTGTCCGGACTGGCCACCGGAGCGTCGTGGCTTTGCTATTTTCGTGCACTCAAACTTGGTCCGGCCACGCTGGTCGCGCCGATCGACAAGCTAAGTGTCGTGCTGGTGGCCTTGTTCGGCGTCATCTTTCTTGGCGAGCGCCCATCGCTGAATGGCTGGATTGGAATCGCCTTGATCGCAGCCGGCGCAGTCGTCATTGCCATCAAACGCTGACTCTGACCGAAGTCTTTCCCACCTTCGACGGAAATCAGAAGCGGGACTCCATGCCTTGATTTGACGCAGTGTTTCCACGGACCCGGCACAGCCGTCCTCGTGCTCGAGGCGCGCTTCGCTTGAAAACGCTTTAAACCGCCACCAGCAGCCCGACGCCGATCACGATCAGCACGATGCCGCCGAACTCGCGCATCGAAAGCGGCTGCTTGAACGAATAATATGACACCGCCTGCGCGAACAGCACCTCGACCAGCGCCAGCGTGCGGACGTTGGCGGCCGCGGTGAGCGCGAACGCCAGGAACCAGAATTGCGAGGCGAACGCGCCCAGAAAACCGGCGAACAGCGACGGCCGCCACAGGCGGAGAATTCGTTTCGGCACCTCCGGCGCGCGCAGCAGCAGATACGCCGTCAGCACCGCTGTTTGCACCACCAAACCGAGCACCAGCGTGTAGGACGCCGCGGTGACGAACGATACGCCCGGCACCGCGATGATGGCGCCGCGAAAGCCGACCGCCGACAGCGCGAAGCAGGCGGCCGCGACCAATCCCAGCACCATCGGCTTGAGTTCGGCAAAGCCCCTGGCGCCGGCCGGCCGGAGCGCGGTGACAATGACGCCGAGGGTCACGATCAGGATCGCAACCACTTTCAGCAAGGTGAGATGATCGCCGAGAAAAACAAATCCGAAGATCGCGGTCTGGATCGCTTCGGTCTTGAGGTACGCGGTCGTCGCCACGAATGAGCTGTCGTTCATCGCGAGCAGCATCAAGCCGGTGCCGACGATCTGGCTAAGCGCGCCAAGCAACAGCCACAGCCAGAAGGCGACGACGGGCCATGGCACCGGATCGCCGGTGAACGCGATCACAACCGCAAAAAAGACCAGCGAAAAAGGAAGACCGAACAGGAAGCGGATGTTGGTCGCACCCCACGTGCCGAGCGGCGCCGTGAGCGAGCGCTGCATCGCATTGCGCGCGACCTGCCCCAACGCGGCCGTGACTGTGAAGGGAATCCAGAGCGAGGCGATGGTGAACATGAAGATGATGGGAGCTGGAGCTGCTGAACGCCGCCACCGTGCCGGTCCCCGTCATCGGGGTCAACGGGAGCGACGTCATGGCGGCGATGCGGGTTTGCGCCCGTTGATCGTTCACCCCACAGCCTCGGCCACCACCATGTAGTTCACGTCCATGTCCGACGACAGGCTCCATTTGTCCGCGAAGGGACTGTAGACCACGCCGCTCTGCTCGGTGATGCCGAGCCTGTTGCGCTCGAGATGACGCGCGAGTTCATCGGGAGTGACGAACTTGTCCCACTGGTGGGTGCCGCGCGGCAGCCAGCGCAGCACGTATTCGGCCGCGACGATGCCGAGCGCGAAGCTCTTCCAATTGCGGTTGAGCGTGGAGGCCACCATCATGCCGCCCGGTTTCAGCATCGCGGCGCAACGATCGATGAACAGGCCGACATCGGCGACGTGCTCCACCACCTCCATCGCGAGGATAATGTCGAAACGCTCGCGCACATCCATGTCTTCCACGGTGGTGCAGCGATAATCGATCGACAGGTGCGCTTTCTCGGCGTGCAGCTTCGCCGCGGCGATGTTGGATGCGGACGGATCGACCCCGATCACCTCGGCGCCGAGCCGCGTGAACGGTTCGCACAAAAGACCGGCGCCGCAACCGATATCGAGCAGCCTCAGGTCCGCCAGGCAGTTCAGGCTGCGCGCGCTGCGCGCGAACTTGCGGCAGGCGGCGTCGCGGATGAACTGGAGCCGCAACGGATTGATCTTGTGCAGCGGCGCCATCTTGCCGTTCGGATCCCACCACTCCTGAGACAGCTTGGAAAATTTCGCGATTTCGGCGGGATCAACCGTCGATCCCGAAGCGGCCGAAGAATTCGCCGGGGGGTTGACTTGCATGGTCATGGCTGCGCGCGGCTCCTATCGCGCCGTGATGTGGCTGCGGAACGCGAGCGGCGAGGCGATCGTCATGATCCTCTCGGCCCCTTCGCCCACCCCGCGCACGGTCACGTCGCCGTAGTTGAGAATACGGCCGAGAATACTCTGATTGACATCAACGCTCTCGACCTTGTCCAGACTCATCTCGAAGGTGCGCCGTTTGATGAAGCCGGTCTTGTGCACAACCCGTAAATTGGTCACGTCGGTCTCGGTGGTCCAGCGCTGAAACCACGCCCGCAGCATCAAGTACAGCGCCACGAGCGCCGCGATGACGGCCAGCGACAGGCCGACCAGCATCGACGTCTGGGTCACGAACGCCTGCGCACCCACGAAAAGGGCGAGCGCCACGACCCAGGCGGCAATCGCAGGCAGATAGAAGATCCAGTGCACGTTGGTCGAATACAATACCTTCTCGCCCGGTTGCAGAATATCGTCGACATAGCGCCCCATCGGCCTGCCTCGCGCGTCTTGCCTGGATCATGCACCGCTCGTGGACCGGCCGAAAGCCGCCTTGCCTGCCCGCAACCGCGCCGGTATGTATACGCGCCTTCTCGGCCGTGCGCCCGCGCTTTTCGCACGATATTCTATTCGGTTAGCCTTCTATCCAGATATCCCCTATCCAGATCGTTTTGGGAACGCACCATCCGTCATGAGCCGGCTTGTGATGAAATTCGGCGGCACCTCCGTCGCCAATCTCGACCGCATCCGCAACGTCGCGCGGCATGTCAAACGCGAGGTCGATGCCGGCCACGATGTCGCGGTGGTGGTCTCGGCGATGTCCGGCAAGACCAACGAACTGGTGGCGTGGTGCAGCGACGCCTCCGCGATGCACGATGCGCGGGAATACGACGCGGTGGTGGCCTCCGGCGAGCAGGTCACGTCGGGCCTTTTGGCCATCGCATTGCAGGCGATGGGCATTCAGGCGCGCTCCTGGCAGGGCTGGCAGATTCCGATTCACACCTCGGACGCCCACGCCTCGGCGCGCATCCTCGGCATCGACGGCGGCGAACTCGTCAATCGCTTCAGGGAACGCAAGGAAGTCGCGGTGATCGCCGGCTTCCAGGGCATCAACCCGCAGACCGGCCGCATCACCACGCTCGGCCGCGGCGGCTCCGACACCTCGGCGGTGGCGATCGCGGCCGCCATCCGCGCCGACCGCTGCGACATCTATACCGACGTCGACGGCGTTTACACCACCGATCCGCGCGTGGTTCCAAAGGCCCGCCGGCTCGACAGGATCGCGTTCGAGGACATGCTGGAACTGGCGTCGCAGGGCGCCAAGGTGCTGCAGGTTCGTTCCGTGGAACTCGGCATGACCCAGAACATGCCGATTTTCGTCCGCTCCAGTTTCGACAAGCCGGAGGACGTCGATCCCCATGGCACGCCGCCGGGTACGCTGATCTGCAGCGAGGAGGAAATCATGGAAAGCCACGTCGTCACCGGCATCGCCTTCTCCAAGGACGAAGCACAGATTTCGGTGCGCCAGATCGAGGACAAGCCGGGGGTTGCGGCCTCGATCTTCGTTCCGCTTGCCAATGCCAACATCAACGTCGACATGATCGTGCAGAACGTTTCGGAAGACGGCAAGACCACCGACCTGACGTTCACGGTGCCGGCAACCGACCATGCCCGCGCCAGGGAGACCATCGCCGCGGCCCGGGACACGATCGGTTATGCGCGCCTCGACAGCGCCACTGACGTCGCGAAGATCTCGGTGATCGGCTCGGGCATGCGCAGCCACGCCGGCGTGGCAGCACAGGCGTTCAAGGCGCTGTCGGACAAGGGCATCAATATCCGCGCCATCACCACGTCCGAAATCAAGTTCTCGGTGCTGATCGACACCGCCTATACCGAACTCGCGGTGCGCACTTTGCACACGCTTTACGGTCTCGATCACGCCTAGATCATGATGATTTCGGATCGATTCGATCCACATCAGCGACGTCGATCCGATATCAAAGCGGGATGCGGGCGGAAAACCGCTACGCACTTTTACTCATCCCGCGCCGGGGATGCAGTGGATCACCCCCTCTCACCCAAGCCGGCGAAGGTGGCCACGGCCTCGCCCACCGCAAGGTCAGGCCATTGCAGATTTTCCAAACCCTGCGCCCTTCGGCGGCGGGCGTTTTGCTTGGCAAACCGGATAGCGATTGGTTATACGGCCTCATGATGCGACCGTTGCGACCGCCGCCACGGCTTCAGACAATCATTCGGTCGTGAACCGCGGCGCGGCGCTTTCGGACGCGGTAAAGTCATTGTTTTTCTGAGGCTTATCAAGAAGGCGGCCTCGCAGGGAGGATACCGGGACATGCGGAGCGCGTCGAGCGGCCCCCGCGTCTTGTTGAGACGGCTCCGCGAAGTCATGGCGGAGCAGGTCAGCGCACAGGAGCGCCTCGACAAGATCGTGGTGCTGATCGCCGCCAACATGGTGGCGGAGGTGTGTTCGACCTACGTGCTGCGCGTCGACAATACCCTGGAACTCTACGCCACCGAAGGTCTCAACCGCGACGCGGTGCATCGTACCGTGCTGACCTCGCACGAGGGTCTCGTCGGTCTCGTCGCAAGCGAAGCGACGCCGCTCAATCTGTCGGACGCACAGAGCCACCCGGCGTTCTCTTTCCGTCCGGAGACCGGCGAAGAAATCTACAATTCGTTCCTCGGCGTGCCGATCCTGCGCGCGGGCAACACGCTCGGCGTGCTCGTGGTGCAGAACCGCGCCAGGCGCACCTATGTCGAGGAAGAGGTCGAAGCGCTCCAGACCACCGCGATGGTGCTGGCCGAGATGATCGCCTCGGGCGAACTGGCCGCCCTCGCCCAGCCCGGCCTCGAGCCGGTCTCGCGCCACTCGATCCGCCAGACCGGCGCGATCCTGTCCGACGGCATCGCGCTCGGCCATGTGGTGCTGCACGAACCGCGCGTCGTCATCACCAACTACATCGCCGAGGACCTGCCGAAGGAAATCAGGCGACTGGAGGCGGCGCTCGCCAAGCTGCGCGCCGACCTCGACCGCATGCTGGAGCGCGGCGACGTCGCGGACGGCGGCGAGCACCGCGACGTGCTCGAGGCCTACCGTATGTTCGCCAACGATCACGGCTGGTCGCACCGGCTGCAGGAAGCGGTCGCCACCGGCCTCACCGCCGAGGCCGCCGTCGAGCGCGTGCAATCGGACACCCGCGCGCGGATGCTGCGCTCGACCGATCCCTATCTGCGCGATCGCCTGCACGACCTCGAGGATCTCGGCCATCGCCTGATGCGGCAACTGGCCGGACAGGATCATGCGCCCTCGCGTGAGCAACTCCCCGAGAATGCGATCCTGATCGCGCGCGCCATGGGGCCGGCGGCTTTGCTGGACTATGACCGCAAGCGGCTGCGCGGCCTGGTGCTGGAGGAAGGCACCGCAAATTCACACGTCGCCATCGTCGCGCGTGCGCTCGGCATTCCCGCCGTCGGCGAGGTGCCGAACGCGCCTGGAATCGCCGACCCCGGCGATCCCATCATCGTCGACGGCACCTCTGGCGCGATCTATGTGCGGCCGTCGGCGGAAATCGAATCGGCCTATGCCGAGCGCGTACGTTTTCGCGCCCGACGGCAGGCGCAGTACCTCGCGCTGCGCGACAAGCCATGCGTCACCAGGGACGGCCAGCCTATCGATCTCATGATCAACGCAGGCCTCCTGATCGACCTGCCTCATCTGGAAGATACCAATTGCTCCGGAATCGGCCTGTTCCGGACCGAGTTGCAATTCATGGTCGGACAGAACCTGCCGCGCACAAGCGAGCAGCTTGCACTGTACCGCGCGGTGCTGGACGCCGCCGGCGACAAGCCGGTGACCTTCCGCACCCTCGACATCGGCGGCGACAAGGCCGTGCCCTACATGGAAACCATCGCCGAGGAAAATCCGGCGCTGGGCTGGCGCGCGATCCGGCTCGGACTGGACCGCCCCGGCCTGCTGCGCGGGCAGGTCCGCGCGCTGCTGCGCGCCGGTGGCGGACGCGCGTTGCGCATCATGTTTCCGATGATCGCGGAAGTCGCCGAATTCGATCAGGCCAAGGCCATCATCGAGCGCGAGCTCACCTATCTGCGCCAGCACGGCCACGCGCTGCCGGAACGCGTTGACGTCGGCACCATGGTGGAGGTGCCCGCGCTATTGTACCAGCTCGACGAACTGCTCGGGAAAGTCGACTTCGTCTCGGTCGGGTCGAATGACCTGTTTCAGTTCATGTTCGCGGTCGATCGCGGCAACAGCAAGGTATCAAACCGCTTCGATACGCTGTCGGCGCCGATCCTCCGGGCGCTGCGCGATATCGTGACCAAGGCGAAGGCAGCCGGGAAAAGCGCCTCCCTGTGCGGGGAGATGGCATCGCAGCCGTTGGGCGCGCTGGCGCTGATCGGGCTCGGCTACCGCTCGCTTTCGCTGTCGGCCACCGCGCACGGTCCCGTCAAGGCCATGATCCTCGATCTCGACGCGAAGAAGGCGGAAGCGGCGATCACGCCTCTGCTGGAGGCCCCTTCCGGCAGCATGTCCATTCGCGACAGGCTTAAGGATTTCGCTGATGCAGAGGGGCTGGCGTTGTAGCGTGCCACCGCCGCGCATGCCCTTGTCTATCCCGGAAATTCAATCATGTCCGCACTCCCCGAAACCAAACTCGATCTCCTGCTGGCTCGCCATGCCGCGCTCGAAAGCGAGCTGCTGAGCCAGGTCAGCGCCGACCGATACGTGCAGATGACGCGCGAACTGGCCGAACTCAATCCTGTCGTCGAGGCGGTGAAGAACTGGCGCGCCGTGAAAGCCGAGATCACCGGCATCGACGCCATGATCGCCGATCCCGCCACCGACGCCGAGATGCGGGCGATGGCGGAAGCCGAGCGTCCGGCCCTGGAGGAGCAAGGCGACGCACTCGCGCAGAATATCCGGATCGCCCTGCTGCCGAAAGATGCGATGGACGAGCGCAACGTGATGCTCGAAATCCGCGCCGGCACCGGCGGCGACGAAGCCTCGCTGTTTGCGGGCGACCTGTTCCGCATGTACGAGCGCTTCGCGGGCTTGCAGGGCTGGAAGGTGGAGGTGGTGTCGGCAAGCGAAGGCACGATGGGCGGCTACAAGGAAATCGTCGCCGAGGTGCAGGGCCGCGGGGCCTACGCCAAGTTGAAGTTCGAATCCGGCGTGCATCGCGTACAGCGCGTGCCCGATACCGAAGCGCAGGGGCGCGTCCATACTTCGGCGGCGACGGTTGCGGTGCTGCCGGAAGCCGAAGAGGTCGACGTCGAAATCAAGCCCGATGATCTTCGTATCGAAACCATGCGCGCGCAGGGTGCGGGAGGCCAGCACGTCAACAAGACGGAGTCCGCGATCCGGATCACCCACATCCCGACCGGCATTGTCGTCAACATGCAGGACAGCCGCTCCCAGCACAAGAACCGCGCTTCCGCGATGAACATCCTGCGCTCGCGCATCTATGACGCCGAGCGGCAGCGCATCAACGCCGCACGCTCGGCCGACCGCAAGGATCAGGTCGGATCGGGCGACCGCTCAGAGCGCATCCGCACCTACAATTTTCCCCAAGGTCGCGTCACCGATCACCGCATCAATCTGACGCTGTACAAGCTGGCGCAGGTGATCGCCGGTGACGCGCTTCACGAACTGATCGATGCGCTGACCACGGAGCATCAGGCAGCGCAGCTTGCAGCCGAGAATGGCAGCGCGTGAGTCGCATTCTATCGTCCCGGCGAACGCCGGGATCCATAATCCCTGGCATCGGTCATTTGGCCGATCGATCCAATAGTGTTTATCAAATGAAGCGGCACGGCTTATGGATTTCTGCTTGCGCAGGGACGACAACGCATGGGTCGGGGACGAAGGCATGACCGATTCATTGGCCGGACGAAGCATCGAGACCGCGCGGCGATTGCTGACGAAGCGCTTCGAGGCCGCGGGCATCGGCAGCGCCGCGCTTGACACCCGCATGCTGACCGGCGCCGCGCTGGGCCTTGATCTTACCGGCTTGATCGCGCAAGGCTCACGCCAACTTACGCATGAGGACGCGGCACGCCTCGATGCCTTCGCGCAACGCCGCCTCGCCGGCGAGCCGGTGGCGCGCATTCTCGGAACGAAAGAGTTCTGGGGGCTGCCGCTCAGGCTCTCGGCGGATACCCTGGTGCCACGGCCGGATACGGAAACCGTGGTCGAGGCTTCGCTCGACATCCTTCGCGCCGAAGGCCGAATTGGAGTTCCGCTCCGCATCGCCGACCTCGGCACCGGCAGCGGCGCCATCCTGCTCGCATTGCTGAGCGAACTGCCAAATGCCACCGGCGTCGGCACCGATCTGAGCGCAGCCGCGCTCGATATCGCGAAAGACAACGCGCAAGCCCTCGGTCTTGCGCCGCGCGCGGCCTTTATAGTCGGTGACTACGGGCAAGGGCTGACCGGCCCATTTGACCTGATCGTCTCGAACCCGCCTTATGTCCGCACGGCCGACATCGCATCCCTCGCGCCGGAGGTACGCGATCACGATCCGCGCCTCGCGCTGGATGGCGGCGGCGACGGGCTCAAAGCCTATCGCCGGATCGCGCCGCAGGCGGACGGGCTGCTAGCGCCCGATGGTCTTCTCGTTCTGGAAGTCGGACAGGGTCAGGCCGACGATGTCGCCCGACTGATCGCCGCCACAGGGTTAACGGTTTCAGAATCTCCCAGGGCCGACCTCGCGGGCATCGGTCGCGCCGTCACGGCCCGAAAATCGCCCTCGTAAAGCCCGATTGGGCCGTAAAAAACCACTTGGAATATCCCTCGGGAGCGACTACCTTTGAAATCAACACGGTCCCGGGTTGCTGGCCCCGCAGCGTTACTGCAGGTGAGCCTGAGTTCTCGAACGAGAACCGACCCGAGTGAACGGTTCTTAAGGGCAGGTCATATCAAGCGCGGTGGCCGAGAGCTACGTTGCTTGCGACCATGAAGCGAACGAAAGCCTGATACTGCGCTTGAAGACTCACGAGAGAAAACCGGAGTTTGATGTCTCTGGCTGAATGATGTGGCCGTGCCGGTGCGATGCGCCTGCTGACGACCCGGAAACGCGTCTTTGCTGAACGCGACGATTGGCGAAACCGATATGGAAAGAGTGGCGCCCGTGCGCTGAACAGGCCACGTCGGTGGCGGCAAAGACAAACGACAAGACAATTCCTCAAGGGTGAAACTTCAAGGCTGGTAACCGAAGGCGGGACATGAGAAACGGTCAGAATAACAACAAGCGGATGCGTAACCGGAACAACAACAATAACAACAATAACAACCGACGCAGCCAGAACCCGATGACTCGGGTTTTCGAATCCAACGGCCCCGACATCAAGATCCGCGGTACCGCCTCTCACGTCGCCGAGAAATATGTCCAGCTCGCTCGCGACGCCCGTTCATCCGGCGATCCCGTGGCCGCCGAGAACTACTATCAGCATGCCGAGCATTATTTCCGCCTGATCGCCGCGGCGCAGGAACAGTTTCGCCAGAGCCAGCCGCAGCAGCAGCCGCGGATCGACGTCGACGCGTCGGATGATGCGAGCGACGACGAGAGCGAAAACTATTCGAACTTCGGGGCGGAGCCGGGCTTCGTTCCGGTTCAGCAGCCGCGCGACAATCATCAGCGCGATCCGCAACCCTTCCAGCGCGACCAGCAGCAACCCCGCGAACACCGTCAACCGCAGCCGCAATATCAGCCGCAACCGGCGATGCAGCCCGCCGATAATGGCGGCGTCGATCGCCTGCCGTCGTTCATCACGGGGGCACAGCCGCAGGCGAATGGCGGCCGGTTCGAAGGCAACGGCCATCAGGGCGGCGAACGCACCGACCGCTTCCCGCCGCGCCGGCGGCGGCGCCCGCATGGTCCGCGTCAGGACAGCATGGCGCAGCCGTCCGTTCCCGGCGAGGACTTCAACCCCGGCAACGAATAGCGCCTCGCCTCCGATCCGGAGGGATGAACGCGCTGCCGCGATCGGATTTCACTCCTCGGTGCTGCACGATGACGGCGCGAGCACCGGCGGCAAAACCGGGATCAAGCGGCTGTGCTCCCGCTTCGCGGCGATGGGGCGATAGACCTGCTTGGTCGCCTCCACGATATGAACGCCGGCGAATGGCAGCGACAGCGCGGCACCAACGCGCTCCCACGCCGCTGCCGAGCGCAGGAACCAGCTGCCATTGATCGGCGGGACGAACAGCGCCTCGCCCCAGGCCGACGGCGTAAACCATGTCTGCCGCAGCAGTTGGGTGATTTGCGAGCGCGAATAGGGCCGGCCGTGGCCGAACGGCGTGGTATCGGTGCGAGTCCAGATGCCGCGGCGATTGGGAACGATCGCCATCATACGGCCCGACGGCGAGAGAACGCGCCACACTTCACGCAGAAGATTTTCCGGATCGTCCGACATTTCCAGCGCATGAACCAGCAGGATGCGGTCTGCTACCGCGTCTTGCAGCGGCAACGAAAACTCATCGACCAGCGTCGCCAGCGCCGGCCGTGCCGTCGGCCATTTCAATACGCCCTGCGCCGCCGGCATGAAGGCGATACACCGTTCGCAGCCCTCCCGGAACAAGCCGAGATAAGGCGTCGGATAGCCCAGCCCGACCACGCATTGACCTTCCGTGTTCGGCCAGTGCGCGTGAATACCGCGATTGATCAGCCGCCGCGCCACGACGCCGAGGCGCTGCGAATAGAAATCGCGAAGGTCGATAACATCGATTGCCATGGCCCATGTCTACCATGTTGCCGGCAGGACCGGCACCCCGGCCCAGCCCGATTTGTGCAATTATAACCCAGCGTTAACGGCATGTTCCACCGCATACAGGGGTGTGCTAGCGTCAATGTTTCGGGCCTATGGAGACGACATGACCGCCGAGATTCGCCTGTTCACATGCCTCACCGATAATTTCGGCGCGCTGATTCACGATCCGGCGACCGGCGCGACCGCCGCAATCGATGCGCCCGAATCCGGGCCGATCATCGAGGCGCTGGAACAGAACGGCTGGAAACTGACCGATATTCTGGTCACCCACCACCACGCCGATCATGTCGGCGGCATCGCGGAACTGAAGCAGAAATACAACTGCCGGGTCGTGGGCCCACACGACAGGGGAGCAGGAATCGCCGGTCTCGATGTGCGGGTCGGCCAGGGCGACATCGTCAAGGTCGGTACGCTGCTCGGACGCGTGCTGGAAACGCCGGGCCACACGCTGGACCACGTCAGCTATGTCTTCGACGACGAGAAGGCGGTGTTCGCCGCCGACACCCTGTTTTCGATCGGCTGCGGCCGGGTGTTCGAGGGTACCTATCCGATGATGTGGGACTCGCTTTTGAAACTGCGCGCGCTGCCGGACGATTTCCGGCTCTATTGCGGGCATGAATACACCGCATCGAACGTGAAATTCGCGCTGACCATCGAGCCGAACAATCCGACCCTCAAGGCGAGGGCCGAGGAAGTCGCGCGGCTGCGCGCCGAGGGCAAGCCGACGGTGCCGACCCTGATGGGCGAAGAGAAAAAAGCCAACGTCTTCCTGCGCGCCGACGATCCGGCGGTGGCGGCCGGAGTTCACATGAAGGGCGCCAGTGGCATCGACGTTTTTGCCGAATTGCGCGAACGCAAGAACAAGTCGTGAGCGCATGACCCGGAAAAGAAGGCTTCCGGCTTTCGGACCGAATCATGTGCAAACCTGAAACCGCTGCCGACATCATCGCGCGGCTTGATCTCAAGCCACACCCGGAAGGCGGCCACTATCGCGAGACTTTTCGCGACGTCCGCACCGACGATCGCGGCCGCGCTGCCTCCACCGCGATCTATTTCCTGCTGGCTCGCGGCGAGCGCTCGCGACGGCACCGCATCGACGCGGCAGAGATCTGGCACTACTACGCCGGCAGCCCGTTGGTGCTGGAGATCCACGAGGGCGGCGTCATGCGCACGGTGCGCCTCGGCGCGGATCTTCCGGCAGGCGAAGCACCGCAAGCGGTCGTGCCCGCTTATGCCTGGCAGACGGCGGAGAGCAGCGGCGACTGGACGCTGGTGGGATGCACGGTTGCGCCGGGATTTGAATTCTCCGGCTTTGAGATGGGTTAGCGGCTCTCGATTGCACGGATCAAGCCGCGCTTCAGCGTCATGCGCGGGCTCGACCCTCGCATCCGTCGTCCCCGGAAGATTTGATGGATTGCCGGGTCAAGCCTGGCCACGACGGATAAGATGCGTCTGTCAAAGCGTGCCGCACTCTAAAATAGAGTGCGCTGCCGCATCGCGGCCGACAACGTCCCTTCATCGAGGTAATCGAGTTCGCCGCCGACCGGAACGCCGTGGGCGAGCCGCGTCACCTTGACGTCGGCATCTCCAAGCAGGTCGGTGATGTAATGCGCGGTGGTCTGGCCGTCGACGGTCGCATTCAGCGCCAGCACGATTTCGCTCACGCGCGGATCGTGCGCCCGCGACACTAGCGCATCGATCGTCAGGTCCTGCGGGCCGACGCCGTCGAGCGGCGACAGCGTCCCGCCGAGCACATGATAAAATCCGTTGGATGCGCCCGCGCGCTCCAGCGCCCAGAGATCGGCGACGTCCGCGACCACGACGATGATGGAGGGATCGCGCCGCGTATCCGTGCACACGGTGCATGGACTGCGCGTGTCTATGTTGCCGCATGTCTCGCAGACGCGGATCCTGTCGATCGCAACCTGAAGCGCCCCTGCGAGCGGCGTCATCAGCGCCTCGCGTTTCTTGATCAGATGCAGCGCCGCCCGCCGGGCCGAGCGCGGGCCGAGCCCGGGCAGCCGCGCGAGCAACTGGATCAAACGATCGATCTCGGGGCCAGTGACCGACGGCATCTGCTAGAGCCTCGCCGCTCCTGGCGGAATTGGAAGCGAGGCTTGATGATTTTGCATTGACGCGTTTTCGTCGCGCGAACCGGCATCCACGTCGTTCGAAAACGCTCGAGTGGTCAGATTCCAATCTTCACATTGCAACGCACGCATCAACTAAAACCCAAACCGGGAGGCAGACCCAGCCCTCCCGTCAACGCCTGCATCTTCTCCTGCATCGCGACCTCCGCCTTGCGGCGCGCGTCGGCGACAGCGGTCACCACAAGATCCTCGAGGATTTCACGTTCTTCCGGCTTGATCAGCGACGGATCGATCGAGATCGCCTTGACGTCCATCTTCGCGGTCATCCGTACCCGAACGAGACCGCCGCCGGACGTGCCCTCGACCTCGACATGCTCAAGCTCGTCCTGCATCGCCTTCATCTTGGATTGCAGTTGAGCGGCCTGTTTCATCATGCCAAGAAAGTCAGCCATCATACGTTCCTTTTGTTATTCATCGGAACCGTCGGCCAGATCGTCGGGAACGACATCCGCATCCGGCGGCGACAAAGCGAGCTTTCGCACCTCGATCACCTTGGCGCCGGGAAAACGCGCCAGCACGTCCTTCACGCGCGGATCGGCCTCGGCGACCCGCTCGCGCTCGTTCTTTTGCAGCAGCGCCTGCGAGCGCAGCGTCGGCTGTCCCGGCTCGTTGGAGACGATCACGGTCCAGCGCCGGCCTGTCCACTGTTCCAGCTTGCGCGCGAGATCGTTCACCAGCGTGCGCGCCGCGCTGCGTTCGAGCGCGACCTCGAGCCGGCCGTCTTCCATGCGGACGAGGCGCATGTCGGCCTCGAGCGCAGCCTTGACGATCAGGTCGCGCTTTTCGCCGGCGAGCGCCACGAGTTCGGCAAAACTCTCCAGCCGCAGCGCAGGCGCCGCATCCGCCGGATCGGCCATAGGCGCCACCGCCCGGGGGCGAGGCGCGGGCTCCGCGGCGGCGCGCGGCGCCGATACGGTGCGGGCGGCAGACGACTGGACGGAGGACGCCGATGCGCCGGACGTTCTCTGCGACGCGGCGCTGCCGGCAGCGACCGGCGATTCGCCGCCGTTCCGGTCCAGCATACGGATCGCTTCGTCCGGCGTCGGAAGGTCCGCGACATAAGCGATGCGCACCAGCACCATCTCGGCCGCCGCCGCCGGCCGCGTCGCGCCCTGCACCTCCGTGATGCCCTTCAGCAGCATCTGCCACATCCGCGACAGCACGCGCATCGACAGTTTCGCGGCGAAATCGCGGGCGCGCAGCCGCTCCGTCTCGCCGAATGCGACATTGTCGGCGGTCGCCGGAACGATCTTCACCCGGGTGACGAAGTTGACGAACTCGGCCAGATCGCTGAGCACCACCACCGGATCGGCGCCGGTATCGTACTGGTCGCGGAACTCCTGGAATGCGGCAGCGATATCGCCGCGCGCCAGCGACTCGAAGAGATCGATCACCCGTGTGCGGTCGGCAAGTCCGAGCATCTGCCGCACCGCCTCGGCCCGCACCACTCCGGCGGCGTGGGCGATGGCCTGATCGAACAGCGAGAGCGAATCCCGCACCGAGCCTTCGGCCGCCCGCGCCACGATGCCGAGCGCTTCCGATTCGACCTCGACGCCTTCCTTTTTCGCAATGTTGCCGAGATGCGTCATCAGCACATCGGCATCGACCCGCTTGAGATCGAAGCGCTGGCAGCGCGACAGCACCGTGACCGGCACCTTGCGAATTTCGGTGGTCGCGAACACGAATTTGGCGTGCTCCGGCGGCTCCTCCAGCGTCTTCAGGAACGCGTTGAAGGCCGCCGTCGAAAGCATGTGGACTTCGTCGATGATATAGACCTTGTAGCGCGCGCTGGACGGCGCATAACGCACGCTGTCGTTGATCTGCCTGACGTCGTCGACGCCGGTGTGAGACGCGGCGTCCATTTCCAGCACGTCGATGTGACGGCTTTCCATGATCGCCTGACAATGCACGCCGAGCGTCGGCATCCGGATGCTCGGTCCGCTTACCGAGCCATCAGGCAATTCGTAGTTCAGCGCGCGGGCGAGAATGCGCGCGGTGGTGGTTTTCCCAACGCCGCGCACGCCGGTCAGTATCCACGCCTGCGGGATCCGCCCGGTCTCGAAAGCATTGGACACGGTGCGCACCAGCGCCTCCTGTCCGATGAGATCGTCAAAGCTCGCGGGACGATATTTCCGCGCCAGAACGCGATACTCGGCGCCGGATTCGGATGCCCGCGCGCCGAGGGCGAAGCCGGTCTGGCCGGCGGCGTCATCGGAGGGCGTTGAGGAATGGCCAGCGTCGGTCATTGAGCGATCCGCAATTTTGTCTCTCGAAGCCGGCTTGCGGAACAACGGGCGATGTTTCGGGTCGCGCCCAATCCGGCGCCGGCAAGAGTCCCGAAAAACATGGCTCGCCAAAACTGGTAGGAGACTGACGAGCGACCCGATCCGGACCTCGTTAGGGCTGCTTCCTTCCGGACCTGACCCGGTTGGCGAGTGGCTCGTCCACCGCCAATCTCCCGATCCCTATTTGGGGCCAAAAGGACCGGAAAGCAAGCGGCCGCGGCATTCCGTTCCGGGCCATTGACCTCGGCGGATCGCCGGGCCAGTTTGCAACGGCACTCCTCAAAATAAAGTGGCCGCAACGATGTCCGAAGCCTGGTCGCTTCATCCGCAGCTCGACAACGACGCGGTCGGCATCGGCGACCTGTCGCTCAGCCGGCTCCTGCTCAGCAAGGACGCCAACTACCCTTGGCTCATTCTGGTGCCAAGGCGGGCGGGAGCGGTGGAGATCATCGACCTCGATAGCGACGACCGCTCAAGCCTGATGACGGAGATCGGTCAGGTCTGCGAAGCGCTCAAGGACATCACGGGTTGCGACAAGCTCAATGTGGCCGCACTCGGCAATCAGGTGCCGCAGCTCCACGTCCATATCATCGCGCGCCGCAATGGCGACGCCGCGTGGCCGCGCCCGGTATGGGGGGCTGCGCCCGCGCTCGAATACGACGCGGCGGAACTGGAGGCATTCATGGGTGCGATCAGGCGGAGGACAGGATTCGGTTAGATCGTTTAGGGTGCGGTTGGCGGAGACGACAAGGGAACCAGCGATGAACTTTCGTGAGGCCGCGCCTAGGCGCCTGTCGCACATCCTGTGCATCGGGATACCGGTGCGCGACATGACCTTTCATGTGCAGGGCCTGCCGGGACGCGGCTTCAAGATCGGCGCCGAGCGCTTCGAGGAAATCGCCGGCGGCAACGCGCTCAACGCTGCGGTCGCCATCTCCCGGCTCGGCGGCCGCGCGGCCTTCTGCGGCCCCATGGGCGATGCCGGCGAAACCTCCAGCCGCTACATCTTCGACAAGGCGGCGGAACTCGGCATCGCGATGCAGGACATCGTTCACATGCCGGGCCTGGTGACGCCGATCTCCAGCGTCATGATCGACCCCGGCGGCGAGCGCACCATCATTACCTTCCGCGATCCAGAATTGTGGAAAGTGCACCTGCCTGACACCGAGCGGCTGCTCGCGCACTGCGACGCCATCCTGGTCGAGAGTCGCTGCGCGCCCTTTTGCACTGATCTTTGCACGGAGGCGCGCCGGCGCGACATTCCCGTCGTCGTCGATATCGACAGCGCCATGCCGATGCGCGGCGGCCTGCTGACCGCATCGTCGCATCTGATTTTCTCCAGCGAAGCGCTCCAGGCCACGGCCGGCACCAACGACGATGCGACGGCGCTGCGGACGCTTGCCGGGTTCACCTCGTCCTTTCTCGCCGGCACGCGTGGCCCGCAGAGCACGTTGTGGCTCGATGCCAACGGCGAGCTTCAGGAGGCCCCAGCCTTTCCGGTCCACACCGTGGACACGCTGGGAGCCGGGGACGTGTTTCACGGCGCGTTCGCCCTCGCCATGACCGAAAACCAGGAGGTGCCGACGGCGCTTCGATTCGCCTCCGCCGCCGCCGCGATCAAATGCACCCGCTTCGGCGGCGCCTTCGCCTGCCCGCAACGTTCTGAAGTGGAAGCGTTTTTGAAAGAAGCGGCCCCGACCTCTGCTTAAGTCCGGAGCGACCGCCCTTGCATTGGAATATTTTTCTATATATGAGGTTGAACAACTTTCATATTGGAACAATGTTCTAATCATGAGCGATCTCGCCCTCCAACCCTCCGAGTCCGGCCGTCGTCTCGACGCCATCGACCGCAAGATCCTGACCGTGCTCCAGGAGGATGCATCCCTGTCGGTAGCCGAGATCGGCGACCGGGTCGGATTGTCTTCGACGCCGTGCTGGAAGCGAATCCAGCGGCTCGAAGCCGACGGCATCATCCTGCGCCGGGTGGCCTTGGTCGATCAGAACAAGATCGGGCTCGGCATTTCGGTGTTCGTATCGGTGGAGAGCGGCGACCATTCGGACGCCTGGCTGACCACGTTCGCCAACGCGGTCAGCGCCATGCCCGAGGTGATGGAGCTCTATCGCATGGCGGGCGACGTCGATTACATGCTGCGCGTCGTGGTCGCCGACATGGCGAGCTACGATCTCTTTTACAAGAAGCTGATCAGCGCCGTGGCGCTGAAGAACGTCACCTCGCGATTCGCGATGGAGAAGATCAAATCGGTGACGGCGCTGCCGGTGCCGGCGGTGAGCGCGGTGTAGCGATTTCAATCGTCATGCGCGGGCTTGACCCGTGTATTCATTACCTGACGGATTGCCGGATCAAGTCCGACAATGACGTCTGTGTCAAATCTTCTGATTGTATTCGCCGACCTCCGGATGGGTGCGCAGCACGCTGTCCATCGCCTCGAACATGTCGCGCATGCGCTGCTCGGAGACCGGGCTTTCCACCACCACCACCAGTTCGGGCTTGTTCGATGAGGCCCGCACCAGCCCCCAGCTTCCATCCTCCGCCGTCACCCGGACGCCGTTGACGGTGACGAGATCGCGGATCGGCTGTCCCGCCACCTTGTCGCCGTTGGCCCTGGCGGTCTCGAAATGTTTCACCACGCTGTCGACGATGCCGTATTTGGTTTCGTCGGCGCAATGCGGCGACATGGTCGGCGATGACCATGTCTTGGGCAAGGCGTCCTTCAGGTCGGCCAACGATTTTCCCGGAGCGCGGTCGAGCATCTCACAGATTGCGATCGCCGAGATCAGGCCGTCATCATAACCGCGGCCCATCGGCGCGTTGAAGAAGAAGTGGCCGGACTTCTCGAAACCGGCGAGCGCGCCGAGTTCGTTGGTGCGGCGCTTCATATAGGAATGACCGGTTTTCCAGTAGGTCACCTTGGCGCCCTGCTTCTGCAAGACCGGATCGGTGACGAACAGGCCCGTCGACTTCACGTCGACCACGAAATGCGCATCCTTGTGGATCGCCGACATATCGCGCGCCAGCATCACCCCCACCTTGTCGGCGAAGATTTCCTCGCCGGTGTTGTCGACGACGCCGCAACGGTCTCCATCTCCGTCGAAACCGAGGCCGGCATCGGCCTTGTGTTCGAGCACCGCATCGCGGATCGCGTGCAGCATCTTCATGTCTTCGGGGTTCGGATTGTATTTCGGGAAGGTGTGATCGAGTTCGGTGTCCAGCGGGATCACCTCGCAGCCGATCGCCTCCATCACCTTCGGCGCGAAGGCGCCGGCGGTGCCGTTGCCGCAGGCCACCACGACTTTCAGCTTGCGCTTCAGCTTCGGCCGCTTCGTCAGGTCGGCGATATAGCGCGCCGGAAAGTTTTC
>NZ_MKRN01000012.1 GCF_001896955.1 Nitrobacter sp. 62-13
CCGTAAAGCCCTTTGGGAATTCCTCGGCGATGAACCCGGTCGAGAGATGGCCGGCGCGCCAGCGCGGATGGTGCATCAGAGCCGACAGAAAAGGAACGTTGTGCCGAATGCCGTCGATGTAAAATGCGTCGAGCGCGTGAGCCTGCGCCTCGATGGCGGCCCGGCGCGAAGGCCCGTGCGTCACGAGCTTCGCGATCATCGGATCATAGTGGATGGAAATCTCGCCGCCCTCGTACACGCCGGTATCGTTGCGCACAACGATACCATCCCGGTTCGTTTCTGCCGGCGGACGATATTTGACGAGGCGGCCGACCGAGGGCAGGAAACCGCGGAACGGATCTTCCGCATAAACGCGCGATTCAACCGCCCATCCCGTCAGCGTCACATCCTTCTGCGCGATCGGGAGCTTTTCTCCGGCTGCGATACGGATCATCTGCTCGACCAGATCGATGCCCGTAATCAACTCCGTGACGGGATGCTCGACCTGCAGCCGCGTGTTCATTTCGAGGAAATAGAAACTCTTGTCCTGGCCGGCGACGAACTCGACCGTGCCCGCCGAGTCGTAGTCCACCGCCCGAGCCAGCGCGACGGCCTGTTCGCCCATCTTGCGACGCGTGGCCTCGTCGAGCAGCGGCGACGGCGCCTCCTCGATGACCTTCTGATTTCGTCGCTGGATCGAGCACTCGCGCTCGCCGAGGTAGATCGCATTGCCATGCTTGTCGCCAAGCACCTGAATTTCGATATGGCGGGGATCGACGATGAATTTCTCGATGAAGACCCGGTCGTCGCCGAATGACGCCTTCGCCTCCGCCTTCGCGAGATTGAGCCCTTCGGCGACCTCGGCGCTCGCGTGCGCAATGCGCATGCCCTTTCCACCGCCTCCCGCCGACGCCTTGATCATCACGGGATAGCCGATCTCGTCCGCGATCCTGATAGCGTGCCGGTCGTCCTCGATCACGCCAAGAAAGCCCGGAACCGTCGAAACTCCGGCCTTTGCCGCGGTCTTCTTGGATTCGATCTTGTCGCCCATCGCGGCGATCGCGGCGGGATTGGGCCCGATGAAAACCAGGCCGGCGTCCGCGAGCGCACGGGCGAACGCCTCACGCTCCGACAGGAAGCCGTAGCCGGGATGCACGGCCTGCGCGCCGGTGCTGCGGCAGGCGTCCACGATCTTCTCGATGACGAGATAGCTCTCGGCCGCCGGCGGCGGCCCGATCAAAACGGCCTCATCGGCCATCTCGACGTGAAGGGCGTCGCGATCGGCTTCCGAATACACGGCTACGGTTTCGAGGCCCATCCGGCGGGCCGACTTGATGATCCGGCAGGCGATCTCGCCGCGATTGGCGATCAGTATCCGTTTGAACATCTGCCTGTTGACCTGCAACCTTGAGGCGCGGTCCAGTCTTCCGGACGGTATGCGCGATCTGGCCTTGGAACGCGGCGAACCATTCCGTCGTACAGAAAAAAGAAAACAGGAGCAAAGACTTTTCAGCCGGAACGCCCGCGCAAGGGGCTTTGCGAGGCCTACATGCCGAGATCGAAAATGTTCGGAAAATGCAGCAGCGGCAGGGTCGCCGCGCCGATCAGGCTCGCAACCAGCGCCATCAAATGACGGTTGTTGCGCCGCTTGCCGCGCATCTGGGTTGCGATCCATTCCAGCACTTCGATATTGACGCCCACCGCCCTGGTCGGCGCCCAGCTTTCGATCGCGGTCGTGGGCGCCAGGGCGATGCTGCGCGGCGGGACCGGCAGGCCTGAGGCAGACGCAGCGTGATGCACGATCGCCTTGGTAAAAAGGTCGTCGAACTGTCCGTCGTCGGATCGCTCGGCGGCCGCATCGTTGATTTCGAACAGGGCTTCGGCCTCCTCCCGGCTCACCGGCCGGTCATCCACGGCGACAGCCGTCAGGAGCCGCGCGCACCAGGACGCATCGGTGGAGTCCAGCGCGCGGGAAAAATGAACTCGGCCGCGCGCGGTCGGCCCCTCTCCCGTAATGACGCCGTCGCGGACGGTAGTGAGCGCGGCGACCACCGCTTGCGGGCTGGTGATAGCGGAAATGTCGATCGGGCCGACGGCGGACGTGTCGGAAGACATAGGCGTATTCTCACTTCTGGAGTTGCCCAGCACACTCACGCGCGGGTGAATCGTTCGTTAAGAAATCCGACATCCCGTCGCCGCGCTTGAGAATTGCCGGCCACCGGTTCGTCGCCGCAATAAGGAGCGCGGTTCAACTCGATCGCAATACGGTTCGGCGCGCGTGGGGCATGGGCGCGGCAACATCACGGCATCTCAATCACAAAGCCGTAGGCGTTAATTCGTCGGACCGGTCGGGATCCGACAGGAAGATGCTCCGCAATGCCTGCGCCAAGAAAGATATTATCCTTTTCGATTATCCGGTTCCGTTTCCCACCCGCGCCGCCTATATTCGCCGCATCCCGCCGTTTAATTGACACGAGGACGTGACGATGACTTTATCGATTGGTTCGCCTGCGCCGGACTTCGAAGCCGAAAGCACCGAAGGCCACATCAGCTTTCACAAATGGCTCGGCAACGGCTGGGGACTTTTCTTCTCTCATCCGAAGGACTTTACGCCGGTCTGCACCACAGAGCTCGGCGCCGTCGCGCGGCTCAAGCCGGAGTTCGACAAGCGCGGCGTCAAGCTGATCGGCATCAGCGTCGACCCGACCGACAAGCATCATCTGTGGTCCAAGGACATCGAGGAAACACAGGGTGTCGCGCCGAACTATCCGTTGATCGCCGACGTCGATTTCAACGTCGCCAAGCTCTACGGCATGCTGCCGGCCAGCACCTCGGGCGACGTCAACAAACGGACGCCGGCGGACAACCAGACGGTGCGCAACATTTTCGTGATCGGTCCCGACAAGCAGATCAAGCTGGTGTTCGTCTACCCGATGAGCACCGGCCGCAACTGGCAGGAAGTGCTGCGTGCGATCGATTCCCTGCAGCTCACCGCCAAGCACAGCGTCTCCACACCGTCGGACTGGAAGCCGGGCGACGACGTGTTCCTCTCGGCCGCGGTGTCGGAAGAAGAGGCGCGCAAGAAATTCCCGAAGGGCTGGAAATCGCCGAAGCCGTATTTCCGCATCGTCGAGCAGCCGAAGGACTAGGTCACCCCGTTTGGAAGAGTGCAAAAAGGGACGCCGCGGCGTCCCTTTTTCATGCATGCTCGCGGTTGCCGCCATGCGTGCGCGAACCTATGCTGTCCGCCGACAAACAAGCCTGCGCGGCGACACCCGCAATATCGCCCTTCCCGCCGACAGAGAACGGAAAATTACCATGCACGTTCGCGCCGCAGTCGCCATTGCCGCCGGCAAGCCGCTGGAAGTCACGACCGTGGAACTCGATGGACCGCGCGACGGCGAAGTCATGGTCGAAATTAAGGCCAGCGGCGTCTGCCATACCGACGAATTCACACTATCCGGCGCCGATCCGGAAGGGCTGTTTCCGGCTATCCTCGGTCATGAGGGCGCCGGCGTGGTCGTCGATGTCGGCAAGGGCGTGACGTCGGTGAAAAAAGGCGATCACGTCATTCCGCTCTACACGCCGGAATGCCGGCAATGTCCGTCGTGCCTGTCGCGCAAGACCAATCTCTGCACCGCGATCCGCGCCACCCAGGGCCAGGGGCTGATGCCGGACGGCACGTCCCGCTTCTCGCTCGATGGCAAGAAGATCCACCATTACATGGGCACGTCGACCTTCGCCAATTATACGGTGCTTCCGGAGATCGCGGTCGCGAAAATCCGAGAGGACGCGCCGTTCGACAAGGTCTGCTATGTCGGTTGCGGCGTCACCACCGGTATCGGCGCGGTCATCAACACGGCAAAGGTCGAACCTGGCGCCAAGGCGATCGTATTCGGCCTCGGCGGCATTGGATTGAACGTGTTGCAAGGGTTGCGGCTCGCCGGCGCCGACATGATCATCGGGGTCGACATCAACGACGACCGCAAGGCGTGGGGCGAACGCTTCGGCATGACCCACTTCGTCAACCCGACGGACATGGGCAAGGATCTCGTCCCTCACCTCGTCGACATGACCAAGTCCGGCGCCGACCAGATCGGCGGCGCCGACTACACCTTCGACTGCACCGGCAACGTCAAGGTGATGCGCCAGGCGCTCGAAGCCTGTCATCGCGGTTGGGGGCAGTCGATCGTGATCGGCGTTGCGCCAGCCGGCGCTGAAATCGCGACACGGCCGTTCCAGCTCGTCACCGGCCGGGTCTGGAAAGGCACCGCGTTCGGCGGCGCACGCGGCCGCACCGATGTGCCGAAGATTGTCGACTGGTACATGCAGGGCAAGATCCAGATCGACCCGATGATCACCCACGTCATGCCGCTCGACGACATCAATCGGGCGTTCGACCTGATGCACAAGGGCCAGTCGATACGCAGCGTCGTGACGTTCTGAGGGGCAAACCTGAGAGGCCGTGACAGCAGCCCTATTTCGTCAGGCGCATTTCGTCGGCCGGTCCCTCGGCATGCCGTTGCATCATCGCGCTGTCGAGGTCCGCGACCTGTTCGGCAAAATGGCGATAGAAATCCTGCATGTCGTCGCCGGCGAGTTCGCGGCACCGCGCCAACGCCGTATTTGCCTCCTGTAGATGACGGGTTTTGATCGCGGCAAGCAACGCGCCGTGCATCCGCTTCCATTCAGCGAACTCCGGCGACGCCGCCACCGCCTCATCTCCCGCGATCGTGTAGATTTTGGTGGGACGCGATTTGCCCTTCAACAGGATTTCGCCTGCCTCGAGTAGCGCAATCCCTTTCGTTCGCTGTGCGACGTCTTCCGAGACCAGAAGGTCCACATTGAGCGCCTTGCTCGCAGACTCGATCCGGGCTGCGACGTTCACAACGTCGCCCATGGCGGAATAATTGAATCGCCTTTGCGATCCCATGTTGCCGACGCAGGCCAGCCCGGCGTTGATGCCGACCCCGATACGGACGCGAGGATCCGCGAAACCGCGCGCGGAAAATCCAAAGACGTCGGCATCGTTGAGCACATCGATCGCGGCGCGCATCTTGAGCGCGGCGCGGCAGGCCCGGCTCGCATGATCGGGAACCTCCACCGGCGCGTTCCAGAACGCCATGATCGAGTCGCCGATGTACTTGTCGATCGTCCCCATCTCGTCCTGGATCGCATCCGACAGCGGCGCCAGCAGCGTATTGATGAAATCGACCAGCTCCGTCGCCGTTAGAGCTTCGGAGATCGGCGTGAAGCCGCGCACATCCATGAACATCACCGAAATGTCGCGGGACTCACCGCCAAGGCGCATCGCCTGCGGCGAGTTTTCAAGCTGAGCAAGCAGTTCCGGCGCGAGATATTGGCCGAAGGCCTGGCGCACGAATTTCTTCTCGTGATCGGAAGCAACGTGGAGCACGCGTTCCACCGCGATATAAACCGCCAGCGCCGCAAGCGACGGGAAGATGGGATCGATCAGCAGACGGAAATGCGAAAACGCGATCCATGATCCGGCGAGCCCTGCAAGGAACACCACGACGCCGGCATAGAATGAAAACCGGGCGCCAAACGCCAGCACAAGCCCCGCGACCAACGCGCCGAACAGAACGGTCAGGACGATCTCAAGCCCGTTGGTCCAGTCGGGGCGCTCGATGAAGTCCTGCGCGAGAATTTGTTCGATCAGTTGAGCCTGGATTGCGACGCCCGGAACCAACCCGCCGAGTGGCGTCGCACGCGCATCCATCAAGCCTGCGGCCGATGCGCCGACGAGCACGATGGCGCCATCGATCAGGGGCTTGACCGCGGCTTCCTTGGCGGGATCGAGAATGTCTTTCACGGACACGTAGCGTTGCGGCTGGTCGCGACTGAAATAGATCCACGATTCCCCGTTGCTGGTCAGCGGCAGCTTGAACGCCCCGACCCGCATGTCGATCAGCGCGGCGTGCCCCGTATCGCTGTCGCCGCTCGATCCGGTCCCGCGGACGACGATACTTTTCTGGTTCTGAGCGACTCGCAGCGCCTCGACCGCGAGGCCGGGATAAACGTTCGCGCCGTCGGAAAACAGCATCGGGACCCGCCGCACGATGCCGGCGCGATCGTGGGAGCTCAGATTGATGCCGCCGATGCCCGCGGCCGCATCGGTGAAGATCGGCAGGCTCGACACCGTGCCGTGAAACGGCACCAGCACCCTGGCTGGATTGACGCCGACGAATGCGAGCCCCGCCCGGATCGGCGGGCGCTGGGCGTTGGCTGTGTTGCCTGCGGCAAAACCGAGCACGACCCCTGTCTTGCCGATGGCGTCTGCGAACGCCCGATCATGATCAGGCAGGTTCGCAAGCAGCTTCATGGTCTGGTCGAGATCGGGGACGCCGGAGTCCTTCAAGTCACTGGCGAGCCGGCTCGGCGTGGTGCGATCCGGCTCGGAAAATATGATGTCGTATGCGATCACGCCGGAGCCAAGGTCGGCAAGCCGTCGCGTCAACGCGGCAAGACGCGTCCGCGGCCATGGCCATTGTCCGTATTCGGCAATCGAGGCCTCGTCGATATCGACGATACGCACCGGCTGATCGGTATAAGCGCGCGGCTTTAGCCGTTGATAGGTATCGAACGTGCGCTCCTTCAATTCGGTGACGATGCGCGGATCGTAAGCTCGTAGCGAAGTGAGCAGGACGAGCGTCGCCACCGCCGCGCTGACGGCGCGGAAATTCTTGTTGCGCATCAGCCCGCGCAGACGCGCCCACGCCAGCATCACCCGTACGCGCATCGTGCCGCGGAAACGTGCCGCAGCCTTCATCGCCCGAACTCGACGCAATCGGAGCCTTGCACCGTTTCACAAAACCGATGAAGGACTTCATTTTCTTGATTTGACGCGTTCTCTTCATGCGAACCGGATTCCACTTCGCTCGAAAACACTGTGAGGAGCGACGGCATTGTCTCAATCCGGTTCCACGATTGGCGGTCGATAGCTCGGTGGACCGTCGGACCAGACGGCACGAGCGTTACCGGCACATTAACGAAATCCGCTCGATTTGGCGCGACGAAAATAGCCAATTTTTCAGCACTGCAAGAGGTTTTGCGAAGCCCCGTGGCCAGATTAACGACAAATCCGTCGCCTGTCTCTCATGCTCCCCGCCAGAGCCGATCAGCGAAGGCAGACAGCAATGATGGCCCGGATATTTTTCAACAAGCAAAGTCTCGTCCTGTTGGCGGCGCTGGCCCTCCCCTTTGCGGCGGGCGCCTGTTTCGCATTGTCCGTCCACGCCGGAACGAGCACCCGCTTGCAGGACATTGCCGACGACGCAGCGCTGGCCGGCGTCAACTCGCTGGCAGCAAACATCGATCAGCCGGCCGACGTGAGTTCGGCCGAAGCCATTGCGGCAGCCAGGGCCGTCATCGCATCGCAACCGCGCGTCATCCAAAGACTCCACCCGTCTGTCGATGCCCTGACGATGTCGGTCGTCGTGGAAGATGCCGGCAAAGGAATGCAGGCCTCCGCAACCGCACGATATGTTCCTGCAAAAAACGGCCGATCGGTCCCGCAGATCGTCCACATGCGCGGATACACCGCCGCCGCCCTGTGATGCGAACCGCCAGAGAACGGGTTGGTTTAAAACCGCGCGGTCGGTCCGATCGAGACTGAAAGATTGTCGGTCGTGTAGTTCGGCAGCGACGAGTCGATCTTGATGTATTGGACCTGCGTTCGCACGCCGACGTTCTTGTACACCTGCGCATCAAAGATCGCGCCGTAACGCTGCTCCCTGTCGTTCCGCACCGTGACGGGATCGATGATCGCATTGGGCGCATCATAATTGGCCCAGCTAAAGCCGATCGTCGGCGCGATCACGAACTGATGCGGCGTGCCAAACACCGGCAGGGCGAATGCATACGGGAACGCCATGTCGATGGAGTAACGCTTGTAAGAGTAATAATCGAAGATCGCGCGGTTCTGATCGAATCCGGCACGCGCCGTCCAGTGCAGCGCTCCGAAGCGCAAATCCGACGTCACAGCCGCCGAAAGCAGGTCTCCGCTCTGCTGGCTGGCCGTTGGAAAGTTGTTCGAATCGGAGAAATCGCGGCGGCGTTCCTCGACGAACGCTTCCAGAAGCCCGCGATCGCCGACCGTCGTGCGCGCGGATAAGCCGCCGCCGCCGGCCGAGAAATAATTGGCGTCCCCGAGCCAGACCTGATCGCCGATGCCGTAAAGCTTGAACGATGCGTTCTGGCCGATCGCGATGCGCGGTCCGACTACGAGTTCGACCAGACCGAGATTGAACTGGTTGAGCTTGTATTGGCGTGAATTGACGCCGAGGAAGCTCGCCTCGATGGCGTCTCCCCGCGTGCCGATCTTGTAGGCGTAGTTGGCTGTGAGAGTCTGGAAGAAATTCCAGTCCGGACGCTTGCCGAACGCGCCGTCGAGAAGAGCATCCTGCCCCAGGGCCCGCACCATGAGGCTCGACGGACCGAGATTGGCGTTGGTCTGATAACGGAAACCCGCGGTGGTGAACACGCTGAACTCGTATCGCGCCAGTCGGCGGTCAATCTCGGTCAAATAAGCGAGGACCTGCGCCCGGATCTCATCGGGGGCATCTGCGGCCTTGATCGCCTCCTGGAAATAACTGCGTGCGAGTTCGTACGAGCCGAGCTTGAAATACAGAACGCCCAGTTCGAGTTTTACCCGCGGCAGATTCGGATTGAAGAACAGCATACGCTCGAGCGCGCCGATGGCCGCTTCATAGTCGCCGCGCTTCACGGCCTGCTCCGCGAACTTGAAACTCGCCTCCAGATTGGATGGATTTTTATACATTTCCTGAAACAGCGCGTCGTAGTCCTGCTGGACCACGGTCGCCGCTGTGACGGACGGCGCCGGCGATTGCGCCGCGGCCATCGAGCAGCAGGCGATCGTCGTCAGCAAAACGAATACGGTTTTCACCGACTTAAAAAATTTCACGCCGCCACCCAAAACTATCTTTGATGCGAGACTTCCGATCCATCTCCGTGGAATTACGAGGAAATCCGCGACCTAATGGACGCCAGATTAGCGTCGGCGGGCGCAATTGGAACGACGATAGCCGCCGCGCCCAGCAATTTCGGCGAGGCGTCACCTTTTTACCACACATTGAGCAAGAAAAATCAATGGCTTAGCGATACGCAAATAAACCAAAAGGGGAAGATCGAGACAGGTTCAACCCCTGCTCCGTTCCCGCCCCTGCTCCGGCCAATCAGAGCACGCTATCCACCAGGACGATAAGACCTGGCTCGGCAAAGCGCGTGACATCGGGTCGTCGCTCTTCCTATAAGGGTGCGGGGGCGCTCGTAGCTCAGCTGGATAGAGCATCGGATTTCGATTCCGAGGGCCGGGAGTTCGAATCTCTCCGAGCGCGCCAATTAAATCAGATCCTTAGCGGCGTTCGCCATTTGAGTTTTTTGCGCTCGGAAACGGTGGGTGACGACGATAAGTAGCCGCCCGTCAGCGACACGGCTGGAAAGCTTCGGGCGCATCGCGAGCGCAGCTTTTCACTCATTGGTGCAAAGGCAAATCAGACACGATATTTTTGCGCCGCCTTTGATCGACAGCAATTGTCCATCAGCAGCTGAAAAAAGCATCAAAAATTCCAGCCGGAAATTTTGCTTGGACCGATAATGACGCGATCTAGTGAACCGGGCATATCCGAGGCGGGGTGCATGGATGGAGAATAGCCGACCTTAAGGAGGGCCGGGAAAAAGCCGTGAAATATCGGCGAAAGTAGCCTGTGCGCCATACTGCTCATAACGAGCAAGAGCTTCCTCGGCACTCTTTGGGGGGTCAAACATGATGCTGGCCTCGCAAAAATACATAGCCGTGTACCGCGGGGGAAACCTGGCAATCAGACTCTTCATGCAGTCGTACTGAGGCCGTTCTGTTGCTGGTTGCTTTTCGAGTTGATAGGCCGCGATAACAAGGGCCTGATGAATGGCTTTCAGTTCTTTCTGCGAAAGTTCCATTCGCGCCTCCATAGAAAACGCCCCAGCTTACAAATTGCCGGGACGGAACGCTAGTAACGTTGAGCGACTTTCTGCGGAGCGAATGGCGCGGGCCGAGGGACAAAGCTTCAAGGCCATGACCGGCCTCGAAATCCAAGAGCCACTCGCCGCATAACGACGAAAGCCATAGTTCACCTTCGTTTTGATCGAATGCGATGACGGCTAAGCCGAACGTCTAAAGCAGCAAGCCCAGCTTCGGCCTTCTGATCTTCCGTCCAAGCGCTTCACGATTTTCGAATGACCACTCGCGGGAGACGCGACGCGACGCTTCTCGATCCTTGTTCGAATATCTTTTGGGGCTGGCGAAGTGCGCCCAGCCAATCTTACAAATGCCGGGTGTGGCACGCCTCCGCTCCGCTATTAACGTCGCGCGATACCGCCCCGTTGAACACTCGTTCGCAGACTTCATCTGACGACTGACAGTCGCTTCAACCAAGGCGTAGCCTCCCTCCTTGAGCACTTGATAAATTCAGAGCGTCAATGTGCGGGCGGAGTCGACCGATAGGGTTTCGTATGAAATGGTCGATGAAGCGGGGCATTGGATTCGGGCTTCAAGGCTCGGGAATTTCCGGCTCCCCGGGAAACATTTGCGCCAAGATCGGCGTGGACAAGCCCTTTCTCTCTAAGCCAAACTTTCGCAGCTAGCGAAGTGATTTCAATATCTTGCTTGAACGGCGTCGGCCGGCTCTGCACAGCCTTGGAAGTTGTACTTTAAAGATTGCGATTCCAGCGCTGCACATTGCGGTAACGCAACAATTTACGCCCGCCTTTGCGCGATCGCAAAGACACGACAGTTTAAGGGATGCAGGGTCCGCCTGGACGATCGATAGCTCGTCGAAAAGAGGCGCTGTCTCCAAGCCAGAACAACATGAACACGCCCCGGAAGGACATCCATAACTCCAATGTACCGAAGCTCTGTCAGAGCTGTGATGTACGGCACAAGGGTATGTGCGGCGCGCTCAACGCCAACGAATTGGTGGATTTCGCCAAATTCACACGTGTGGTAAAGATATCCGCCGGTGACGTTCTCTTGCAGGAGCAAGGGCCGATCAGATCCTATGCCAATGTCATGCGCGGCGTGCTCAAGCTGACCAAGACTCTGGCCGATGGTCGCCAACAAATCGTCGGACTTCAATTTGCGCCCGATTTCGTCGGACGACTTCATCAAGACGAGAGCCATGTCCGGGTCGAAGCCTGTTCGGACGTTGAAATCTGCAGCATAACCAGGAACGCGCTGCGGAAAATGCTCGAGGAAAATCCGGCCCTCGAAGCAAAACTGCTACACCAGGCCTTGCGCGAGGTCGATCAGGGGCGCGAGTGGATGCTGGCGCTCGGACGAAAGACGGCACCCGAAAAGGTAGCCAGCTTTCTTATGATGATGGTTCGGCAGATCGATCCGTTTGCAGGAGGCAACGCCGTTACGGCTTTCGATCTTCCGCTTACGCGCGCCGAAATTGGCGACTTTCTTGGTTTGACGATTGGAACGGTTTCGCGCGAGTTCACACGGCTGCGGCGCGCCGGAGTGATTCAGATTTCCTCGCACCGTCATATCAACGTTCTGGATCTCGAAGCGCTTCGCCAATGCATCGGCTAAAGGGAACGGTCCTCCCGCAGGAAACGCCGCAGCGCATTGCGCCAAGAGATCTCCATTCCTGACGTCTTCAGAGCATCAGAAAATAACGGCGTCTTTGCGCTAGACGAAAACATACGTGTGATTTGAATGTATTCTTGGCTCGTCGAAACAAAAAACGGAGATCGACATGCCGAGCGAATCAATCCTTGCGACCGCGTTAGTTACCGGCGTCATAACTATATTCTCTCTCGCTATAGCTTATGGCCAACGTCAGAGCACGGCTCACCGCCGCGAACACCCGCAAAAGTAAGTTCGCAGAACTGCATAATCGGCGGCGACCGCGGTCAGCTATATCGGTCTCACTGGTCACCGTCGTGAAAGACACAAGATCAACCGCAACTTGGGAAGCTTGACATGTCTGATCATGGCGAATTGACGTACTCGACCGCAGAAGGAATGGATTACCGGGCGCACGAGGAAACGTATAAGTCCTTCGTCAAGATCGGGACGATCGGCGCCGGGGTGGTGATCACCATCGTCGTGCTGTTGGCAATTTTCCTTCTTTAATCCCCTCGCCCCATCCCGAACCCGCCGTGCCCCACCGCAACGGCGGGTTTTGCGTACCGAGAGGCAATCCGCGCCACGCAACCGTTTCATCGTGGAATGGATCTCGCGACACCGCAGGCCACGCTGCCATGCGCTAGGCTGCGTCGGCCTAGAGCGCATTTAGGCCGGCTGGCGTGCAGCTAGCCTTTCCAGATAGTGGTCAAGTAAAGCCAGCGCGCCGTCACGTGTCGTCGGCTTGGTCTCCTTCATATTTTGCAGCGCAGTTTGCTCGGCATCGACGGCTGCATCGAGCACCTCTCGAGTGAGACACCGCGCCGATTCCCATTGTTGAATCGCTTCGTCCAACGCAGCGTGTCGTCGTTGAGATGATCCGGAGATATATTCAGCGAGCGATCAAAGTCGATATCGTTGTGCGTGGCGAGGTTTGCCAGAGTGCTATCGAATGTTGGGTTCATGACACATCCGTTGCAAACGGTATCGCACGACTATGACAATAGCGAATGCCCGATCTGCAGCGGCGATATCTTCACGCTACCGGCCGGAAGGTGCATGAGTTGCCGTCTGGCAACGCGCGCCACGGTAACTAAAAGCGACCCTCATGAAAGGAGGCTGCGATGAAGAAACTGGTGTTGATCGATGAGCGGACCGAAGGAAACGATCGCGGCGCGTTCGTCCTACATTGGGTAGAAAACATCGTTGAATACAGCATCGTCACTGATCGGGACGGCACGAAATCTCGGATCGCGAAACCAGCCATGCAACAGAGCAAGACAGAACGTCCTTATTCCGATGAGCATCAGCGCCGCACAATAGAAGCCGAACTCCAACAAACGCATTGCTAGATTCTCCCCATTGACCGCCGTCCAAACCGATTCGTGCTAAATAAAACCGCCAGCCCCCTTACGAGCGCTGACGGCCTTTGCACTAGTTTCAGGTTCTACGGAATGATGTCGCTCCTGCCCGGCGGGGCGTGCTTGATGCTCTCGCCGCTCTTCTTCTCCTTCTCGGAGAGTTGCTTATCCGCCTCGTCCGTCAGCTCTTGCATACTCTTGCCGAGGGTCTTCTTCGGATCCTCCTTCGGCTGTCCGGCAGGAGGAAAGTTCGTGCTGCTATCGCTGCCCATCTGCATCTCCTTTTGCTGAGCGTACGGAGATAACGGCACGCTCCGCAATGCGTTCCTGAGGAACCTCCGTTCCATTGTTACAGAGAGACGTCACGTCTGAGCCCCCTATGTTACCCGCTCTGACCACCATCAGCCCGCTACTGGCGCGCTACGCGAACTGCACGGATTTCGGGGCCGCCGATCCACGCGCCGGAGATGATCCCGCGCTCCAGCGTCTCGCGTACGACCGCACCGCCAAGAATGACGGAGACGCAAGGAGCAGCAACGCGTTCCAAGAGGAACAGAATGTTGGCGGTGCTAGGCGATGCCCGATTGGTTGGTCTGAACGGACTTCACGTCGTTTCCCCTGAAAGAAAACCGCCGGGTGCACGACGCAATCGGCGGCCTGCCCGCCGGGCTTAGTTCATATGCTCATCGAGAAACGCCAGCGCCTTTTCGGGATGCCGACCGAACCAGTTGTAGCCGTCTTTGAACCGCTTGGTCGTGCCTTCGATCCAGTGCAGTTCCTTGTCGTTGCTGCCCAACGCATCGAACGTGCGCTGCGCGTCGGTCGGATTGTCGATCACCGCGTCGTCGCGCACCTGCCACATCAGGACAGGAAGCTTGACGTTTGGAGCCCACAGCTTGCCCGACATATCCGCCGCAGGAAAACCGCCGAGCTTCATGATCTCAAGGTCGATCAGTTCCTGATATTGGCCGATGCCTTGTTTGCCCGAGAGTTTGCCAAAGACCGACTCCATGTTGGGCACTAGCGGACTGCACAGGCACGTGACGTTCTCGAACAACTCCGGACGCTTGGTGATGGCCGCATATTGCGAAACGCCACCCAGGCACTGGCTGAACAGAGCGACCTTCATCTTGCCCAGGCGCGGATGCGCATCGACGAACGTCTTCACGCCGACGCAATCGCGCCATTCCCATTGGCCGACCCCGCAGACGCCGCCATTCGCCGCGCCGCTCTGCCCATGGTTGCGGAAGTCGTATGTCAGCACGTTGTAGCCGGCGTCGGTCAGGTGCTTGTACTGGATGACGAAGTCGATCTCGACCGGCTCGATGAAGTTGCTCCACGGCTCGCCCATATGTCCGGGATAGCCGGCGCGGCACATCGGAAGGGCATGATTGAAGATGACGAGTTTGTCGCTCTCGCCGCCCTTGGCCGGGATGTACCAAGCTTCAAGCGGCGTGCCATCGTCCGACGGAATGGACAGATCATGCCAGCCTTCCATGCCGTACTCATCGGGGTTCTTGAAAATGAAGCTGCGCGGCATCTTCACCATGCCGGCCAGCGCCTTGACCTTGGCATGATCGTCCCTGGAAATGGTTTTTTCCTGTTCCAGGGCCTTCTGCATTCTTTCCTTCGTTATTCCGGTCATGGGCGAAACTCCTTGTCTGTCCGAAGAGGGTGAACCTGTCGAGAAACAGCGGGTTTCCGGGTTGGCCGCCAGCCGCTTCCGGGAAATCCCCTTGCTGATACGGCCAATCTAGGTCAAACCGATTGGGTCGATTAGATAGGTAATTTGTCTTGGGCCTATCATTGAGATGATAAATGCGGCGTGACGAGATTGCCGATCTAGCGGCCTTCGTCGTGGTCGCCGAGGAGCGCAGCTTCACCAAAGCGGCGGTGCGTCTCGGCATGGCGCAATCCGCGCTCAGTCAGATCGTGCGGCGGATCGAGGAGCGGCTGGGGCTGCGACTGTTGTCGCGCACGACGCGGAGCGTGGCGCCGACCGATGCAGGCGAACGGCTGCTCGCGACGCTGGGCCCGATGCTGCACGATCTCGATGCCGCGATCGCCTCGCTGGGCGAACTGCGCGACCGGCCGTCCGGCACGATCCGCATCACGACGGTAGAGCATGCCGCCAAGACCATTCTCCTTCCAGCCACGAAGCGGCTGCTGATCGACAACCCCGACATCACGGTTGAGATCACCATCGACTATGGGCTGGTGGATGTCGTGGCTGATCGGTTCGATGCCGGCGTCCGCCTTGGCGGGGAAATTGCCAAGGACATGATTGCGATGCGCATTGGTCCCGATATCCCGATGGCGATCGTCGGCGCACCGCCTTACTTCCGCAAACAGACCGCTCCGGCGTCACCGGCGCAACTGATCGATCATCGTGCGATCAATCTGCGGCTTCCGACTTCCGGCACACTGAATAGCTGGCGTCTGAAACATGGTGGCCGCGATGTCCGGGTGCGGGTCGAGGGACCGCTGATCCTCAACACCATCGATCTCATCCTCGATGCTGCACTCGACGGACACGGCCTCGCCTACCTCCCGCTCGATCAGGTCCAGCATCATCTGGATGAAGGACGGCTCGTTCAAGTGCTGAGAAAGTTCACACCCGACCTTCCCGGCTATCACCTCTACTATCCGCACCGGCGGCACGCTTCCTCAGCGTTCACGCTGCTGGTGGAGACACTGAGATTCCGGGTGTGAAAACGATTGCTCCGAGGACTATGGAGCAGACAGAGTTCGCATCATCACTCGAGACGGCGTGCCAATTGGATCAATGCGTTAGCGACTTACATAGCTAAGTTGAACGACAGTCTTCGCCGCTTCACTATTACCCATGTGTCACAGGATCGTGAGGGACCGCAGGATCGACAGCAATTGAGATTGCGTTAATCTCACAATGCAAGCTCAACCCTATCTGGGAGACTTGACATGTCAGACCATAGCGAAATGGTATACTCGACGTCGGAAGGAATGGATTATCCGGCGCATGAGCGGCAGTATAAAACTTTCATCAAGATCGGAATGATCGCAACAGGGGCCGTGGCCACCGTTGTCGTGTTGATGGCGATCTTCCTCACCTAAGTATCCGGTCATCGTTCCGAGAAGCGTTTGCGTTTCGCTTATCGTTTCGGGGGCGGGTCTGTGTGATCCGCCCCTACCTCAAGCTCGACAGCTAATTTGAACATGTCCGACGGCTCGCGAAGCGCCGCGAAGCTATCGCCCGTCGAAGTGGCCCCGAAACTGAATTGCGGCTAATGCACCGCGGAACCGCATCCCCGTTGCGTCGCCGCTGCGGCGAGAAAATTCCGCCGAGACGTGGTGGATGCCGTATCAGCCTGAGCCAGGATTCCTCCTCTTGCGCAGCCGCGGCCTCGGGTTCCAGGCCGAGATAGGAACATTGCACTGAACCCGGCATTGTCTTGCCTCATGTCAACACGGAGGACGCAATCATGAGACGAGGCATTTTGATCGGAAGCGCTGCGGCGGCAGTCACAGCACTGACGATGGCGGGAGCTTTGGCGCAGACACCGACGACAACACCTCAAACCGGAAACAGCCGACCAAGTATAAAGGACTCAAGCAAGAACCCCGCGCAGCCGCCGGCCGGCGCCTCCGAGACCAGGGGCAACACCTCGGGAACGACGGGAATGTCGAACGGCACGATGTCGAAGCATGGCAGGTCCAAGAACCACATGAAGAAGAACGGAATGAGCAAGTAGAACTCACGAAGGTCGACTGCGAAAAGGGCCGCCACCGAAGGCGGCTCTCTTTCGATCACCGGCATCTGAAAGTTCCCGTCGATCCGTCGTTTCGTGGAGTTGCAGCTTACGAAAAGCCGTTGGAACGATAAGCCCGACCGTACATTGGTAACGCGCATCACCGCGGTCAACATAGGGGAGTCCGAAACTGACGGCGATGGGAGCGGAGGCCTTGGGATTTCGTCAGGATGACGAACTCACCGACGTTATGGCGTCTTTACCACCAAAGCCGCGCAGGCGGTGGCTAATCTGGACCGGCAAAAGCATCCGGTTTGTTTTCATAGTATGTCTTGCGACTATTCTCGCCTACAGTTCCCTGTCTATCGGAAACCGGCCACTCGGGTCTATTACGCTCAACCAACTCCTCGGCAGTCTGGTTTGCCTTGGACTTGCGGTTGGTTGCGCCAGGTGGATGTTCGATTCAATTGAGGACAAGAGGGCCGAAAGGTGGGCTGCCTGGGCGGGATCGATCGCCGCGCTGCTATTCGTCGCTGCTCTGATACTTTTCGCAATGCTAGGTCACGCTGGCATCAACAGCCTCCTTTCCCAAACCCATTCATAGCGAAACATTCTGAGGGCGGCAGCGGACGGCATGGATCGTCGCGAGCAACCAATGTCGCGTCACAGCAATCGGTCGGGCGACTCACATCGGTCCGACCGGAAGCTCTTCCTTGAAATTCTCGATGGTCGCTCTTGGCGCTACTTCGGCTCGACCGTCGTTTTAGAAGATCCTTCCGGCGCGGGCTGCATGCCCGGCGGGCTCTCGCCCTGCGGGCTTTCCGGATTAGCGCCACCAGAGCCGGTATTAGTGGGACCGGTCCGGCCTTGCGGCTGCACCTGGCCCTTAGTTTCCGGCGTGACGGTCCGACCAGTATTATATTCGGACTTGTGCGGTTGTTTGGGTTCCGAGATTGTCTGAGCCTGAGCAATCCCGACAAAATACGCCGTACAGACGGTCATGACCAATATGCGGTGCATGGGTCTCCTCCCTAATCACAGGCGCATTCAACAGCTCCAGCGACACGGAGTTCCCGGATCAAGACGCGGCGCCGACCCTGAAACGACAAAACGGGCAACACTATAAAATGCGGGCTCTTTTTGGAGCGGGGTAGTTTGATGAGATGGACCCGTCGTCCAGACAGCGCCGGACGCCAAGGGGTTTTGCGTGAGCATTCACCGCCCATGCCTAATCAGCGCTGCGCAGACGTTTCATAGTGAATTCGATTTCGTCGCCGGGCAGTTCGCGCCAGGATTCGACGGCTGACATATACGCCGCGGCCGGCCAGCGATCGAGGAACGCCCTCGCCGTCCGGCGGGCTTGGTCTCGGGGCTGGGTGAAGGTCTCACGCGCGAACCCGTCATCAGCCCTCGCCCGTCGGCGCCGAGAAGCCATCCGGCCGGCAAGATCTTTCGGAGTTCGGTAAACCATCGCGATTACTCCACATACACAACGCTGCAATACCGACAATGTCCCCGCGCTGCGTGTTGCCGCCAATCTCAGCGCCGACCTGGTCTCCAAAATGCAAGCATAGCCGACGCAGTCGTCGCTTGCCTGGGAGAAAACGAGCGGCGGCCTGCAACCCGCGACCGGAACCTGCAGGCGATGCCGGCGTTTACAAAGGCTATCGGACGACCGGACACGTGACATCATCAGGCGCGCGCGGAATTGCCCGGCTCAATTGACCCATAGTGGGCGATGACCGTCGCTCCGGAGTAGACATGCCATGCGCGCAGAAGTGAGCGATCAGGCCCCCCCAGCCGATCTACGGGCTCCGTCCGTTGAACCCGAACGGACGACCCTTTGGATGAAAGAACTCCCTTATAGTCTCGTTCTGGTTCTGACCATAATCGGCGTTGCCTATACGAGCTTCTTGAGACGGCCGATCGTTGTCTATTGGGAAATTCTGGCGGTGGTGATCGGAGCCCTCTGCATCGGCACCCGATGGCCGAGTTCGGACGACAAAGACGCACGATGGCGGTTGGTCTGGACGCAGGTGCTGCACTGGTGCGCATTTCTGCTCGTGATGAACATGTTGCTGTTACCGAGCGTGCAGAGAATTCTCAATGCGAATGTAACGGGACTTTCGATTTTCACCTTGCTGGCACTTGGTACGTTTACCGCCGGCATCCACGTTGCTTCTTGGCAAGTCTGTATTCTCGGACTCATCATGGCCCTGAGCATTCCGGCGATTGCGTGGATTGAGAGTTCCGCATTGATTGTTGTTCTGGTCCTGTTCGTAGCGCTGGGAGTTGGCGCGGCGGTTCGGTGGCATTGGCGCCGACGGAAGTCTCTCCTGGATTGACAGACGAAGCAGCGCCGCTCCCAATAACCTAACAAGTTCCCGAAGCCAGAAATTGAAACCTCAGCAATGGCGTTCCTCTTCCTGGCAAAACGCTTTTGTTGGTAATGCCGCCAGCCGGGTTCGCTGGCGGCATACCAATTCAAGTCGCACTCCTCTGATGAACTTAATTACCAGGTCCTCCAGGTATCGCCTCTCCAGTAACCTCGGCCTTCATGTTCGCGGAACGTTACATGCGGTCCCGGACGCCAATTATCTTCGTGAATGACGACCTTCGCATCGTGCGGATAACTGTATCGTTCATGCGTATGCCAGCACACGTCGCCGGAACAAACGACCGCCGCCGACGC
>NZ_MKRN01000013.1 GCF_001896955.1 Nitrobacter sp. 62-13
AGACCACCGGCCTCATTACTTACATGCGAACCGACGGCGTGCAGATCGATCCGTCGGCAATCACGCAGGCGCGCAAGGTGATCGGCGAGGATTACGGCAATGCCTACGTGCCGGACGCTCCGCGCCAGTATCAGACCAAGGCCAAGAACGCGCAGGAAGCCCATGAGGCGATCCGCCCGACCGATCTGTCGCGCCGTCCCGCGGACATGAAGCGGCGTCTCGATTCCGATCAGGCGAGGCTCTATGAGCTGATCTGGACCCGCACCATCGCGAGCCAGATGGAATCGGCGGAGCTGGAACGCACCACCGTCGACATCGCGGCGAAGGCCGGCGCGCGCATGCTAGAGCTGCGCGCCAGCGGTCAGGTCATCAAGTTCGACGGCTTCCTGGCGCTATACCAGGAAGGCCGCGACGATGAGGAAGACGACGACAGCCGTCGCCTTCCCGCCATGAGCGAAGGCGAAGCGTTGAAGCGCGAGAACCTCAGCGTCACCCAGCATTTCACCGAGCCGCCGCCGCGCTTCTCGGAAGCGTCGCTGGTCAAGCGCATGGAGGAACTCGGCATCGGCCGACCCTCCACCTACGCCTCGATCCTGCAGGTGCTCAAGGATCGCGGTTACGTCAAACTGGAAAAGAAGCGGCTCTACGGCGAAGACAAGGGTCGCGTCGTCGTCGCGTTTCTGGAAAACTTCTTCGCGCGCTATGTCGAATACGACTTCACCGCCAATCTCGAGGAGCAGCTCGATCGCATCTCGAACAACGAAGTGTCGTGGCAGCAGGTCCTGAAGGATTTCTGGAACGACTTCATCGGCGTGGTCAATGACATCAAGGATGTTCGCGTTTCCGAAGTGCTCGACGTGCTCGACAATATGCTCGGGCCGCACATCTATGCGCCGCGCGAGGACGGCGGCGATCCGCGCCAGTGCCCGACCTGCGGCACCGGAAAGCTGAACCTCAAGGCAGGCAAGTTCGGCGCGTTCGTCGGCTGCTCCAACTACCCCGAGTGCCGCTACACCCGTCCCCTCGCCGCCGATGGCGATGCAGGCGGCGACCGCGTTCTTGGCAAGGATCCGGAGAGCGGCCTCGATGTCACGGTGAAGTCGGGCCGCTTCGGACCCTACATCCAGCTCGGCGAGCCCAACGATTACGCCGAAGGCGAAAAGCCGAAGCGCGCAGGCATTCCGAAGAATACCTCGCCCGCCGACATGGAGCTGGATCTCGCCGTGAAACTCCTCTCGCTGCCGCGCGAGATTGGCAAGCATCCGGAGACCGGCGAGCCGATCACCGCCGGCATCGGCCGCTTCGGCCCGTTCGTCCGGCATGAGAAAACCTACGCGAGTCTTGAAGCCGGTGACGAGGTGTTCGACATCGGCCTCAACCGCGCGGTGACGCTGATCGCGGAAAAAATCGCGAAAGGGCCGAGCCGGCGCTTTGGCGCCGATCCCGGCAAGCCGCTCGGAGACCATCCGACGCTTGGCGCCGTGGCGGTCAAGAACGGACGATACGGCGCCTACGTCACCGCGGGCGGCGTCAACGCCACCATTCCGAGCGACAAGACGCCGGATACCATCACCTTGCCAGAAGCCATCGCGCTGATCGACGAACGCGCAGCCAAAGGCGGCGGCAAGACCAAACGCACTGCGAAGAAGGCCAAGTCCGACAAAACTGAAAAGACCGCCGAGGCGGATGCGGCGACGACGAAGCCGGCCAAAAAGGCAGCCAAGAAAGCGGCCGCGAAACCAGCCTCCGCCAAGTCCGACGCGGCAAGCAAGGCGCGCGGTCCTGTCGCGACGGCCAAGCCGCCCGCCAAAACCGCAAAGCCGCCTGTAAAGAAGAGTGCCGGCAACGGCTAACGTGAGTAAACCGCGCGACAGGCGTTTCCCGGATCGCGAGACCATCGTCGCCTTCATCCGTGCACATCCCGGACAATCCGGCACGCGTGAAATCGCCCGCGAGTTCGGGCTGAAGAACGCGGATCGCGTCACGCTGAAGAAAATCCTGCGCGATCTCGCGGAAGACGGCACGATCGTCAAGCGAGGCCGCAAGCTGCATCAGGCGGAAACGCTGCCGCCGACGCTGATGGCCGATATCACCGGACGCGACAGCGACGGCGAGCTGCTCGCGACGCCGACCGAGTGGGACGAGGAAGCAGGCACTCCGCCGAAAATCCGCATTCACGTCCCGCGCCGGGCAAAGCCCGGCACCGCGGCCGGCGTCGGCGACCGCGCGCTGCTTCGCATTGAGGCGACAGAGCCCGATGATTCCGCAGGTTATCGCGCCCGCGTCATCAAGGTAATCGAGCATACCCGCTCGCGCATCCTGGGCATCTACCGCGTCCTGCCTCAGGGCGGCGGCCGCCTCGTCCCGGTCGACAAGAAGCAGGCCGGACGAGAATTGAACATCGCGAAGGCCGACAGCGCCGATGCGGAAGACGGCGATCTGGTCAGCGTCGAGCTCGTACGCACCCGCGGCTTCGGTCTGGCGTCCGGCAAGGTGAAGGAGCGGCTTGGCTCGCTCGCGACCGAAAAGGCTGTCAGCCTGATCGCGATCCACGCGCATGACATTCCGCAAGTCTTTGCGCCGGCCGCCTTGCGCGAAGCAGAGGCTGCGAAGCCCGCGACCCTTCAGGGCCGCGACGACTGGCGCGCCCTGCCGCTCGTGACCATCGATCCGCCCGATGCCAAGGATCACGACGATGCGGTTCACGCTGCACCCGACGACGACCCGAGCAACAAGGGCGGCGCTGTCATTACGGTCGCCATCGCCGACGTTGCCTATTATGTGCGGCCTGAATCGGCGCTGGATCATGACGCGTTGAAGCGCGGCAATTCGGTCTATTTTCCCGATCGCGTGGTGCCGATGCTGCCGGAGCGCATCTCCAACGATCTTTGCTCGCTGGTGCCGGGGCAAGCGCGCGGGGCTCTCGCCGTGCGGCTGGTGATAGGTCCCGACGGCCGCAAGCGCTCGCATACGTTTCACCGCATCCTGATGCGCTCTGCGGCGAAACTGAACTATGCGCAGGCGCAGGCCGCGATCGACGGCAACCCCGACGATGTCACCGGCCCCCTGCTCGCGCCGATCCTGAAACCGCTCTATGCGGCTTACGCTCTGGTGAAGCGCGCGCGCGACGAGCGCGATCCCCTCGATCTCGAATTGCCCGAGCGCAAGATTCTGCTGAAGCAAGACGGAACGGTTGACCGCGTCATCGTGCCGGAGCGGCTCGACGCACATCGGCTGATCGAGGAATTCATGATCCTTGCCAACGTCGCCGCCGCCGAGACGCTGGAGAAGAAAGATCTGCCGCTGATCTATCGCGTCCATGACGAGCCGACAGTGGAGAAAGTTCACAACCTCCGCGAATTCCTGAGAACGCTGGATATATCCTTCGCCAAGAGCGGCGCGCTGAGACCCGAGCTGTTCAATCGCGTGCTCGATCACGTCAAAGGCCACGACTCCGAGTCGCTGGTGAACGAGGTCGTGCTTCGGTCGCAGGCGCAGGCCGAATATTCTGCCGAGAACTATGGCCACTTCGGCCTCAACCTGCGCCGCTACGCACATTTCACCTCTCCGATCAGGCGATATGCCGACCTGATCGTGCACCGCGCCCTGATCCTGGCGCTCGGCCTCGGCGACGGCGCGTTGCCAGCGACCGAAACCGCCGAGACGCTGGCCGAGGTCGCCGCACAGATTTCGGTCACCGAGCGCCGCGCCATGAAGGCGGAACGCGAGACATCCGACCGCCTGATCGCTCATTTCCTCGCCGACCGCATCGGAAATATCTTCGAGGGCCGGATTTCGGGCGTAACGCGCGCGGGGCTGTTCGTGAAACTGACCGACACCGGCGCAGACGGGCTGATCCCGATCAGGACGCTGGGCACGGAATATTTCAACTACGACGAGAGCCGCCATGCGCTGGTCGGCTCGCGTAGCGGTTCCATGCACAAGCTGGGTGACGTGGTGGAGGTTCGTCTGGTAGAAGCTGTCCCCTTGGCAGGTGCTCTACGTTTCGAACTCCTGTCCGGAGGAGATTCCGGGTCACGCGATCCTCGCCAGCGCGAGGGACGAAACAGGAAGGGGACGCGCGGCTCGCAAAGCGCGCGACATCCCAAAATCCATTCGAAGGCTCATCCGAGCCGCAAACCGCGCAAGACATCGCGCAAGCCGGGCAAGAGCAAGACCGGCAAACCGAAGAAGGGCAAATCATGACTGCGCCTCAGCCCGATACTGCGACCACCAAAGTCTGGACTCCTGAATCTGCGATGGGCGAGAAGCGCAATGCCTGGGCCGCGGTGAGGCGCGGCCTTTTCTGCCGCTGCCCAAGATGCGGCGAAGGCAAGCTCTTTCGCGCCTTTCTGAAAACCGCTGACAATTGTTCCGAATGTGGGCTCGATTTTACTCCGCATCGCGCCGATGACCTTCCAGCCTACCTCGTCATCGTCGTCGTCGGCCACATCGTGGTGCCGCTCGCCCTGATGATCGAGAAGGAGTTCGCCCCGCCGCTCATGCTGCAATGGGCGATCTATTTGCCGATGACGCTGCTCATGGCGCTATGGCTGATTCAGCCGATCAAGGGCGGGGTTGTCGGCCTTCAGTGGGCCCTCCGCATGCACGGTTTTGACGAGAATTTCGTCGACGACCACCTCTGATTCGGCGGCTTGGCCGGATCATCGAGTCGTCCGCACCGACATGCGTGAGACCGCCGAGCAACCTGCGCGGCAGGCCGGCCGCCATCCCTATCGCCGGCCGAAGGACGCCGCCACGCTGATCCTGATCGACCGGAGCACGGCCAGGCCGAAGGTGCTGCTCGGCAAGCGCCACGATAACGTGGTCTTCATGCCGGGCATGTTCGTCTTTCCCGGCGGCAGCGTCGAAAAAACGGACAACAGGGTGCCGATCGCTGCGCCGATCCCGAAAGAACTCGAAACCAACCTGCTCAAGGGCAGCCCGAAGACCCACTCGTCGCGCGCCCGCTCGCTTGCGCTCGCCGCGATCCGCGAGGCCTGCGAGGAAACCGGACTTTGCCTCGGACGCAAAACCGAGGGGGCCGTGGCCGCAAAGCTGACCGGAGCGTGGCAACACTTCGGCGACGCCGGATTGCTGCCGGATCCCTCAAGCCTCTACCTGATCGCGCGCGCCATCACCCCGCCCGGTTGCGTGCGGCGTTTCGATACCCGCTTCTTCAGCGCGGATGCGTCCGCCATCGCCCATCGCGTCGAGGGCGTGGTCCACGCCGACGCCGAACTGGTCGAACTTGTCTGGGTCGAGATGGATGCAAAACCTCTCGCCGGCCTTCATGCCATGACCCGAAGCGTGCTCGGCGAACTCGAAAGACGGCTTGCCGCCGGTCCGCTGCGTCACGATGCCGACGTGCCGTTCTTCCATTTCTGCGGCGGCAGGATGCAACGGGATATTTTGCCGGGCACGGCTTGATCATCTCTCATCCAGCCGGGGCAAACGACACCGCCAGCCCGGAAACCCGGCTTTTTGCGGGAAACAAACCGATTTCAAGCCCTCAACTGCCTCGAAATCCTTGACTTTGGGCGTTTCGCGGCTAGTTTGCCGGCCAACGCGGGCCTGACGCTCGGCCGGCTTTTTTCGAATTTCTGACATCGAAGGGTTACACATGGCCAAGGCGGTCACCATCAAGGTCAAGCTGGTTTCCAGCGCCGACACCGGCTTCTACTACGTCGCCAAGAAGAACTCGCGCACCATGACCGACAAGATGGTCAAGAAGAAGTACGATCCGGTGGCGCGCAAGCACGTCGAATTCCGCGAGGCCAAGATCAAGTGAACGTCAAGTAACGGCGCCTCATCGGTGGTGAATCAAACGGGGCCTTGGGTCCCGTTTTATTTTGCGAGAACCTTTTATTTTGCGAGACCCTGCGGCGGCGTCACGCCGCCTCCGCGACAACGCGGTTTCGGCCGTCATGTTTGGCGCGGTAGAGCGCAACGTCGGCGCGCTTGAGAACGTCGGCGACCGGTTCCCCTTTTCGCTCCAGGATCGACAGACCGATCGAGATGGTCACCTCGATGCGCTTCGCGCCGTTGTGAACGGCGAACGGTTCGCCGGCGATCGAGCGTCGCAGCCGCTCGGCCACGATGCCCGCGACATGCAGGTCGGTTTCCGGCATCACGATCACGAACTCTTCGCCGCCATAGCGGCAGGCGAGATCGATTCCGCGGATGGATTTGCGCACCCGCACCGCGAATTCGCGCAGAACATCGTCGCCGGCGTCGTGGCCATAGCTGTCGTTGATCGACTTGAAGAAGTCGATGTCGAGCATCATCAGCGCCAGCGGCTTGCCGCGCGTCGAGGCCTGCTCGGCCAGCGTGACCAGATGGCTTTCCATGTAACGGCGGTTGTGCAGGCCGGTCAGCCCGTCGGTTACCGCCATTTCGATCGAGTTCTGCACATTGTCGCGCAGGCGATCGGTATAACGGCGGCGGCGGATCTGCGTGCGAGCGCGGGCGAGCAACTCGTTTTTATCGACCGGCCGCAGCAGGTAATCGTTGACTCCGATCTCGAGACCACGGAGCAATCGCGCATTGCTGTTGGCGTCGGCAATGGCAAGGATCGGAACGTGCCGCGTGCGCTCCAGCGAGCGTGCCTGGCTGCACAACCGCAAGCCGTCGAAATTCTCCAGCCCGAGCGACACGATGAGAAGATCGTAATTGTTTTCGGCGGCGTGAAACAGCGCCTCTGACGGATCGGTTTCGACATCGACGGTGTGTTCGGCGCTCAGCAATGCCGCCAGCCTCTCATACGACGAGGCGCGGTCGTCCACCAGAAGGATGCGACCGCCCTTCCCGGCGTCGGCAACCGCGTCGCGCTCCGGCGCCTGCATGCCGATTTCAAGCGAGGTGACGGCGCGCAAGCGCAGTTCATCGGTCATCATTTTCAGGCGGGTCAACGAGCGGACCCGCGCGGTCAGCACCACGTCCGACACCGGCTTGGTCAGGAAGTCGTCGGCGCCGGCCTCGAGCCCACGCACGCGATCGGACGGGCTGTCCAGCGCCGTGATCATCACCACGGGAACGAAATGAGTCGCAGGGTTGGCCTTCAGGCGGCGGCAAACCTCAAAGCCGTCCATGTCCGGCATCATCACGTCGAGCAGGACGATATCGCACTTGGCGCGCGCGCAGATTTCGAGCGCCTGCGCGCCGTTGGACGCGGTCACGACGTCGAAGTACTCCGCCGACAACCGAGCTTCCAGCAGCTTGACGTTGGCAGGAATATCGTCGACGACCAAAACACGCGCGGACACCGCTGTCTCCTCAACCCACAAACCGTCGGACGGTCTCGATGAACTTGCCGACCGAAATCGGCTTGGACAGATAAGCTTCGCAACCACCCTCGCGGATGCGCTCTTCGTCGCCCTTCATCGCAAATGCCGTCACCGCAACTACGGGAATCGCACGCAGTTCGGGATCGTCCTTGATCCAGCGCGTAACATCGAGGCCGGAGACCTGCGGGAGCTGAATATCCATGAGAACGAGGTCGGGGCGAAGCTTGCGGACCAGATCGAGCGCCTCGAAGCCGTTGCTGGTCCCAGACGTCTGGTAACCGTGAGCTTCCAACAGATCGCGGAAGAGCTTCATGTTGAGCTCGTTGTCTTCCACGATCAGGACCGTCTTGGCCACCCTGACCTCCAGTCGATACCCTCACCCATCTTGGTGAGCGAAACATGCACAAGCATCGCAAAACTTGTCCGCAAACTGGATTTAGATTTGCACTAGAATTCGCTCCAAAGCCGTTAAGGCGAGTACCCGTCTTTTTGCGAGCGGATTAGCACTTGCTTGAACACGTTTCCCGGACTCGGGCATGATGGTCCCAAAGTAGAAGCGATATATTACGGAAAGGCAAACGGCCGCGATGACAAAGCGTGTACATAATCCGCGCGAAGTAGCTGAAATCGTGGCGATTCAAGCGCTATCTTTTATCGCAAGCGACGGTGAAAAACTTGGCCGGTTCCTGGCGGAAACCGGCATCGGCCCGGAGACCCTGCGCGCCTCCGCCTCCGATCCTCACTTTCTTACCGGCGTACTCGATTTCGTGCTGCGCGATGACGCCACCGTCGGCGCTTTTTCGGAATCCTCCGGGCATCATCCGACCACCATCGCCGCCGCCCGGATGGCGCTCGGCGATTCTCCGCCGGAGCGGGAGACTCCGTGACCGAGAACCCGCCGGACGGTCCATTGTGTTTCTGCCGGGATTGTTTCGGCGATCTCGACTTTTCGGCGATCCGCTGCAGCGCATGCGGCTCTCCCCGGCTCGTGCGCCACCGTCAGCTGCCGGCCCTGGCGCTCGCCCATATCGACTGCGACGCATTCTACGCCACGGTCGAAAAACACGACAATCCGGCGCTGGCGGACAAGCCCGTCATCGTCGGCGGTGGCAAGCGCGGCGTGGTCTTGACCGCCTGCTACATCGCCCGGACGTATGGCGTGCGGTCCGCCATGCCGATGTTCAAGGCGCTCGCGCTCTGTCCCTCGGCCGCCGTCATTCCGCCGGACATGGCGAAATATGTCCGGATCGGCCGCGAAGTGCGTCACGCCATGCAGGCACTGACGCCGCTGGTGGAACCGCTGTCGATCGACGAGGCCTTCCTCGATCTCGGCGGCACCCGGCGGGTCCACGGCATGATTCCGGCCAAGGTGCTCGCAATGTTCGCGGGCGACGTCGAGCGCAACATCGGCATCACGGTGTCGATCGGACTGTCCAGCAACAAGTTTCTCGCCAAGATCGCCTCGGATCTCGACAAACCGCGCGGATTCGCCGTGCTGGACCAGAACGAGGCGCGCGTCATGCTCGCGGACAAGCCGGTCGGATTCATTTTCGGCGTCGGCCCAGCCACCCAAGAACGACTGTCGCAGCGCGGCTTTCGAACCATCGGCGATCTGCAGCGTGCCGATGAGATCGACATGATGAAGCAACTTCCGACCGAAGGCCGCCGATTGTGGCGGCTGGCGCGCGGCATCGACGACCGGCGAGTGATCGCGGACCGCGGCGCCAAGACCATCTCCAGCGAGACGACGTTCGAAACCGATATCCGCGATTTCGCCACGCTCGAGCGAATCCTCTGGCGGCTGTCGGAGAAAGTATCGTCGCGGCTCAAGACAAGCGGACTGGCGGGATCGACGATCACGCTGAAGCTCAAGACCGCCGACTTCCGCCAGCGGACACGGTCGCGATCGCTCTCCATCCCGACCCAACTCGCGTCGAAGATATTCGCAACCTGCCGCGAAATGCTGGCGAAGGAAATCGACGGCACCGCCTTCCGCCTGATGGGAACGGGTGTCAGCGCGCTGCGACCCGGATCGCAGACCGACGACGCCGATATGCTGGATCGCCGTTCGGCTCATGCCGAGCGAGCGATGGACGATCTGCGCAGAAAGTACGGAAGCGCCGCCGTCATCCGGGGCATAGCCTATGACGGCCCCGAGAAATCGCGTCAATAAAAGCAGGCAGATCGTTGGCTTGGCTTACTTTTTCCGCCGACGTTACTTGCAGGGCTTGGCTTTCTTGACGTCGCTGACGTCGAATTTGCCCAAGGTCCCGGAAATCACGAAGTCATTGTAGTCGAGCACCAGCGCCCGCGACACGCCGTCCTCGAACAATTCAAACGACATCGCATAGACCGGCGTTTGTTCGCCGCTGTTGGTTTTGGCGTCGCGATCGTAGTAGCTGACGGTAACGGGCCAACGGGTCAGCTTCTTCATCTGATTGTTGGTGGTGGACGGATCGGGCGTCGATCCGGGTGTATCGCCGCGAATCGGTTTGCCGATGACCGACAGCGTGTTGTAGACCTTCTGGCCGTTGTCGGACCCGTCATACACGGTCAACTCAAGCAGCGATTTGCCTTCTTTCGCGGCCGCAATGATGCGCTGGATCTGTTCGGTCGGAAACACCACCTTGCCGTCGACGGTGAACGTCTTGGCGACTGGCTGGGTCAGCTTCACGGTAATCTTGTCGCCGGTCCGTTCGGCGAGGCCGTCAACCTCGCTCTGATCGCTGTCGTTCATGCGGGTCACGATCTTGAACCGGTAGCTTTTGCCCGCCGCATCCTCCCAGCTCGTGGATTGCAGATCGCTGAGCGTGCTCCGCCCTTCCCCGCCGTCCATTTCCGACACCTGCCTGAAATCGGACGTGTACCCCTCGCAGGCATCTCCGGAGAACTTGTACAGGATTCGCCCGCGCGCACTGTCCAGCGACGTGCCACCGCGCGACTTCAGAAGGCTCAGATCGTACAGTGCCTGATGGGGAAGAAACGAGGCGCCGGCTGCGGCGTGGGCTGTGCTTCCGAGTGGCGGCGAACATGCCGCTGCCGCGACCAACGTCCAAAACCCGAACCGGAATCGCAAGGTCAAGCAATCGAAATGGTCGCGCATATCACCTCTCGATGTGGCCGAATCCCCGCATTATCGCTGCCCTATTGCGTCGCAACTAGGGCAGCGCGGCAGTACACTGCGATTTGATGGCCGGCTTGACCGTCGATCAAACCGTGGCCGGTATTTCGCAAAAACGGCCTCGCCGACCATCGCTTGCATGTGGCATGACGATGCGCGAGATAGGGTTTCTGAGCAGGAATTTTCAGGAAATCACCGGGGAGCGACATGGCAGGAACGATCGAGCAGAAGCTGGCGACGCTAGGCATCACGTTGCATGAGCCAGCGTCGCCCGTGGCGAATTACGTCGGCTTCGTCCGCACCGGCAATCTTTTGTTCGTATCCGGACAACTCTGCTTCAATCCTGAGGGCGAGCTGATCGCCAAGGGCAAGCTCGGCGCCGGCGTCACCATCGAACAGGGCAGCGCCGCGGCGCGCGGCTGCGCCCTCAACCTGCTGACGCAGGTCAAGGCCGCGCTCGGCGACCTCGACAAGGTGGTTCGCGTCGTCAGGCTGGGCGGCTTTATCAACTCCGCTCCCGATTTCCTCGACGGACCCAAGGTGATGAACGGCGCGTCCGACCTGATGGTTGAGGCGTTCGGCGACAAGGGCCGCCATTCCCGTTCGACCGTCGGCGTTGCATCCCTTCCCGCCGATGCGGCGGTCGAAGTGGAAGGTCTGTTCGAAGTCGCCTGACGCCGATGCGCGCGCCCGCCTGGCTGACGGCTCGCCCGGTCGCCCACCGCGGCCTGCATGATGACGCCCGCGGCATCGTCGAGAACATGCCGGCGGCGGCCCGTGCGGCGATGGCCGGAAACTTCAGCATCGAACTCGACATCCAGTTGACCGCCGACGGCGAGGCGATGGTTCATCATGACGATGGGCTCGGTCGCCTCACCGAAGGTTCAGGAGCCCTGCGAACCAAAACTGCCGCCGAACTGAGGCAGGTTGCCTTCAAGAACACATCCGAGAGAATGATGTCGCTTTCGGATCTCTGCGACCTGGTCGCCGGCCGCGTGCCGCTGGTGATCGAGGTCAAAAGCCATTTCGATGGAGACCGCAGGCTGGTGCGGCGGATGGCCGAGGTGCTGTCATCCTATGAGGGACCCGCTGCGGGCATGTCGTTCGACCCGGATCAGGTGCTGGCTCTGCGCGAACTGATCCCGGCGCGTCCTCGCGGCATCGTGGCCCAGCGGACCTATACCGCGGCTGAATGGCCCGATACGACGCCTGATCAGCGCGCGGGCATGACCTATCTGCGTCACGCCTTTCGCACCCGGCCACATTTTGTCGCTTACTGGGTGGACGAACTTCCGGACATAGCGCCATGGATTGCAAGAAATATTTTTGGATGCCCGCTGCTGACATGGACCGTGCGAACCGCCGAACAGCGCACCCGCGCCGACAGATATGCCGACCAGATGATTTTCGAGAGGTTCCATCCGGACGTTTGACCCTCGCCACCTTGACGGCCCCGGCGCCATGCCCAATCTCTGCCGCGGTTGGGTTCGAATGAACCGCCACACAGCGGATGTCTCCATGTGCAATGACTGACTTGCAAAGCCGGGACCGGTTCAACTCCTTGATAACGTCATCCGACATATCGCTCGAAGCCATCGACTCGGTCGGCCAGGTTCCGGCTGCGGACTGGGACGCCTGCGCCAACCCCGCAAGCGAGCAACGTCGATCGCCGTCAACCGGCAAGGCCGCGATCTTGTCATCGGCCCGACATTCAATTTCCAGCTCAAGCGAAACATACAACCCTTTTGTCTCGCATGCATTTTTCATGGCACTTGAAGCATCGAATTCGGCTTGCGCGCGCACCGGATGGAAGCCACGCCACCTGATCGCACGGCGCGACGGAGCAGTCGTCGGCATTGTGCCCTGCTATCTGAAGTCCCATTCGCAGGGTGAGTATGTCTTCGATCACGGCTGGGCGGACGCCTATGAAAGGGCCGGCGGGCGCTACTACCCCAAGCTCCTGGCCTCTGTTCCGTTTACTCCGGCCACCGGCCCGCGGCTTCTGGTTCGCGCCGGCTGCGACGAGACGCGCGTCCCCGCCGCGCTGGCCGGCGGCCTCGTCGGACTCTGCGATGCGACGCAGGCCTCGTCGGTTCACGTCACCTTCGCTTGCGAGGAGGAATGGGCGTTTCTCGCCGGAAACGGATTCCTCCAGCGCACTGACCAGCAGTTTCACTGGCGCAACGAAGGCTATTCGAGCTTCGAGGACTTTCTCGCCAGCCTCAATTCGCGCCACCGCAAGGCGATCCGCCGCGAACGGCGCGATGCGCTCGCCAACGGCATCACCATCCACGTCCTCACTGGCAACGATCTCACGGAGGAAGCCTGGGACGCCTTCTTCCGGTTCTACATGGAGACCGGATCGCGCAAGTGGGGTCGGCCTTACCTGACCCGACCCTTCTATTCCATGATCGGCGAGAGCATGAGCCGGGACATCGCGTTGATCATGGCCCGGCGCGATGGCCGCTGGATTGCCGGCGCCATCAACTTCATCGGTTCGGACACGCTGTTCGGGCGGCACTGGGGCGCGATCGAACATCATCCCTTCCTGCATTTCGAGGTCTGCTATTATCAGGCGATCGATTTCGCGATCCGCCATCGCCTGAAACGGGTGGAGGCGGGCGCGCAGGGTGAGCACAAGATCGCGCGCGGATATCTGCCGCAAACCACCTACTCCGCGCATTATATCGCCGACCCTGCCCTGCGCCGCGCGGTGAGCGATTATCTCAAGCGCGAACGGCAATATGTCGCGGAAGCTGGCCGCGAACTGACCGAGGCCGGGCCGTTTCGCAAGGCGGGCAATGGTGAGGATTGAGGCTTTGCATTTTCCCGCGTCTTCCGGGGAATATGTCTGTCGTCACCCGGTTTCGAAATCACCGTCCTGCGGCGGCGCAATCGGCGTGAACTGGCAACGGTTCGGCTTGATGTCGATCAGCGGCGTCTCGTCAATGCAATCCAGTCCGCGCACCAGAACGGTCGATCCCTCGATGCCGACCAGCTTGACCAGCGAGGTCCCCAGCGGATTGGGCCGCACCGGTGATCGCAGCGAAAACGTGCCGTGCGTCGCGCCGCTGCTCTTTGGCGTCTGCAGCACGATGTCGCGACGCGACAGGTGCAGCCAATAAATGACCTCGATGCTCGAATACCGTTCGAGCCCCTGCAATGCAGGCTTCCAGAGATCGAAAATCTCAAGCCGGCAAACCGGCCCGTCTTCGCGCCCCTGACGCGGGGTTTTCAGGCGGGACGTCCAGGGCGTGCGAATTCTGCCGATGAATACCAACCCGGCATCGGTTGGCGGCGGCAGTTCGACGACAACCTCGCCCTCTCGCACCTCATATTCACGCACCATGGCCGTGATCTCCTCGAGTCCCATATCGCGATACGGACCCGTTATTTATCATAAAACATAACCAAATCTCGTCGAGCGTCCGGCATCTGTCGGCACTTCGCCATCAAATGCCGAACTCAACCTCTCATGCGCATGTTTCGCAGCACGAGACAGGCGCCGCCCGCGCGTCTGATCCGGTTGCAGAGCCCGTCGGCTTCCCCGCGCGTATCAGCCCCGACCCGCACCTGATAAAACGTTCTTGTGCCGCGGCTGCGCAATACCGAGCCTAGCAGACTTGGATCGCGATCGCCGATCACGGAGCCGAGGCGCCTGATGGCTCGTGCGTACATGGCCATGGCGCGGACTCGGCTGAAGCCGGCCGCAAGCTGCACGCCCCAAGGCTTGTCCGCACCGAGTTTCACGCGCTCTTCAAGCCCCGCAACAAAAGGATTTGGCGCGCGCTTCAGCATCGCCATCAATTGGCGGCAACTCGATGATGCCGGTGCGCGATCCGGCGGTTTGCCGCCCTTGCCGGCATCGGCCCAGTCATCGATCGGCGAGCCCGTGATCGCGAAGACGTAGTTTCGCGTCTCGGCCGGCATCGATCCCTTGCCGTCGAGCCAGTCCTGCACGCGGCGCGGCCCGGCATTATAGGCTGCGGCCGCCAATCCCAGATTGCCGAATTGTCCGCGCAGTTCGTTCAAATATTCGGCTGATTTCGGCAACGCCTGCACCGGGTCGAACGGGTCGAGGAGCCGCCGCTCACTCGCCGTTCCCGGCATGAACTGCGCGATGCCCTGCGCATGCTCGCCGCTGCGGGTCAGCGGACCAACGGCATCGGTCTGGAATCGGCTCTCTTGCCAGATCACGCGGGCAAAGAATTCCAGCGGCAGGTTTTCAGCCTTGGCCGCGGATTCGACCATCAGGCAGATCGCTTCGCGCGTGTCCTGATCCGTCTTGGCCGCAGGTCCGGGATCAGGTGCCGTCTCCCAACCGACCTGCGCAAAGACGACGCGCGGCATCATCAGTATCAAGACGAATACGCATCGCAGGAGAAGGGGCAGCAAGAAAGCAAGCCGGCATGACACCACGCCGATCTTCTTCCGTGACGGCGACGAACCGAAATTCATCCCGCAAGCATAGCAGGCTTCCGGAGAAGCCTGATATCCCTCCGATGGCGCGGAGGATCTTGAGTTCCGGGAACCGACATTCGCTGCAACGCTGCAGCGAATGTCGAAAACGCGCCTTTAGCGCTTCGAGAACTGGAACGAGCGGCGGGCTTTCGCCTTGCCGTACTTCTTGCGCTCGACCACGCGGGAGTCGCGGGTCAGGAAGCCGCCCTTCTTGAGGACGCCGCGCAATTCGGGTTCGAAATTCGTCAGCGCCTTGGACAGGCCGTGACGAACGGCCCCCGCCTGACCCGACAAACCGCCGCCGGCGACGGTGCACACCACGTCGTACTGACCGGCGCGCGCGGCAGCGACCAGCGGCTGCTGGATCATCATTCGCAGCACCGGACGCGCAAAGTAAACCTCGACCTCGCGGGCGTTGACCAGAATCTTGCCGGCGCCCGGCTTGATCCAGACGCGGGCAACCGCGTCCTTGCGCTTGCCGGTGGCGTAGGCGCGGCCGTGCTTGTCGATCTTCTTGGTATGTTTCGGCGCTTCCGACTCGGCGGTCTTCAGCGCGGACAACTGGTCGAGAGACTGCATGGTATCGGACATCGTTATGCGGCCCTCTTGTTCTTGCGGTTCATTGCGCCGATATCGACGATTTCCGGCTGCTGCGCTTCATGAGGATGCTCCGCGCCGGCATAAACACGAAGATTGCCAAGCTGCACGCGTCCGAGCGGGCCGCGCGGAATCATGCGCTCCACGGCCTTCTCGATGACGCGCTCCGGGAAACGACCCTCAAGGATCGACTTCGCGGTGCGTTCCTTGATGCCGCCGATATAGCCGGTGTGATTGTAATAGACTTTGTCGTCACGCTTGCGGCCGGTGAGAACCACCTTGGCGGCATTGATGATGATGACATTGTCGCCGCAATCGACATGCGGCGTGTAGGTCGGCAGATGCTTGCCGCGCAGCCGCATCGCAACGAGGGTGGCGAGCCGTCCGACCACCAGGCCGCTGGCGTCGATCAGCACCCACTTCTTCGTCACTTCGGCTGGCTTTGCCGAGAACGTTTTCATGTGAGAAATCCGTGAAAAGAGACCCTCGGCGTCCACGCGCCGAACCGAGGGCGTTCTAGAGAAGCAATCAATTCCAGTCAACGCCGTCCGATCGATATTTTTATCGTATAATCAGTAGCTTATAAAAATGGTTTTATATTACCTCAAAAATTTTCAAGCATTCGGAATGGAGTAAGTGGAGGTAACATGGGCGATCGGATCGGGCGACGTGCCGGATAGCAGCGTCACTTCGCCGACCGCGAGCCGCTTGCCGAGCTTCAGAAGTCGCGCCGCCGCAAGGACATCCTGACCGGGGCGTCCCGGCCGCAGGAAATTGATGTTGAGATTGGCGGTCACCGCGAGGCCGACCGGGCCAATCCGCGACAAAAGCACCACGTACATGGCGAAATCGGCCAGCGCCATCAGCGTTGGCCCGGAGACGGTGCCGCCCGGGCGCAGCATGCGCTCGCTATAGCGCTGGCGCAGCAGCGACGTCTCGCCATCGGCGCTCTCGATTGCGATATCGTTGTCCCTGAA
>NZ_MKRN01000014.1 GCF_001896955.1 Nitrobacter sp. 62-13
AGCGGCACGGTGAAGTCGTAGCCGCCGGACAGGCCTTTCAGCGGGTGCGCGCATTCCACCGCATCCAGCGTATCGGAGCGGCACGGTGAAGTCGTAGCCGCCGGACAGGCCTTTCAGCGGGTGCGCGCATTCCACCGCATCCAGCGTATCGGCGGGAATGTCGCGGACCTTCTCGTAGCCCGCGACGCGCGCCTGCTTGAAGACGTCGGCGGCGAGATTGTCGGCCAGGATCAGAAGATCGCCGGTCTTGGCCCAGTTGTCGGCAGGCGCGTCGGTGACCTTGTAAAGACCGTAGGCGATCTTGTTCGAGAAGCTGATGGCGCGATTGCCCGGCAGCGTCCACGGCGTCGTGGTCCAGATCACAACGCTCGCCTGCGCCAGCGCGCCGTGCGCCGGCGAGGTCACCGGAAACTTCACCCACACCGTATCCGAGGTGTGGTCCTCGTATTCGACCTCGGCCTCCGCCAGCGCGGTCTTTTCGACCACGCTCCACATCACCGGCTTGGAGCCGCGATAGAGCGTGCCGTTGGCGGCGAACTTCATCAGCTCGCGCGCGATCTGCGCCTCGGCCGGATAGGTCATGGTGGCGTAGGGATGGTCCCAGTCGCCGATGATGCCGAGACGCTTGAACTCCTCGCGCTGTGCGTTCAGCCAGTGCCCGGCGTAGGCGCGGCATTCCTTGCGGAACGCGACCATCGCGGCCGGTTCCTTGAAGTTCGGCTTCGCCTTGCCCTTGGAGCGGTAGTTCTCCTCCTCGATCTTCCATTCGATCGGCAGGCCGTGGCAGTCCCAGCCCGGCACGTAATTGGAATCGTGGCCCAGCATCTGCTGGCTTTTGGTCACGACGTCCTTGAGGATCTTGTTGAGCGCATGGCCGATATGGATATGCCCGTTGGCGTAGGGCGGGCCGTCATGCAGCACGAATTTCGGCCGTCCCTTCGCGCGCTCGCGGAGCTGCCCGTAAAGATCGATCTCGTTCCAGCGCGCCAGAATCTCCGGCTCGCGCTGCGGCAGTCCGGCGCGCATCGGAAATTCCGTCTGCGGCAGGTAGAGGGTCTTGGCGTAATCGGGGGCGTCGGACTTTTTCGGCTTTTCGGTCATGGCGGGTGAATAGCGTGTTTTGGCAGCAAGGGGAAACCCGGTTTGAGCGTCTTTCCCTCTCCCGCAAGGGGAAAGGAGAAGGAGTCAATCCACCTTCCCGAGCATCGGGAACGCATCCGGCGCGGCCGCGAGCATGGTCCGTGCGACGGTCGCATCGCCGTCCATCCGGCGCACCAGCGCCGCGACGCTGTCGAACTTCAGCTCCTCGCGAATGAAGCCGATGAAGGCCACGTCCAGCGTGGCGCCGTAGAGGTCGCCGTTGAAGTCGAACAGGAACACTTCGAGCAGCGGCGCGCCGTTGTCGAAGGTCGGGCGGCGGCCGAAGCTCGCGACGCCGTCGGAGCGCCGCTGATCCTTTGCCTGGCCGCGTCCGACCCGCACCGCATAGACGCCATGCTTGAGGCCGCAATCCTTGTCGAGGCGGATATTGGCGGTGGGATAACCGAGCCCGGCGCCGCGCTTGTCGCCGTGGATCACCTCGCCTGTCACGAACCACGGCCCGCCGAGCATGGCGGTGGCGTCCGTGATCTGGCCCTCCGCCAGCGCCATGCGGATGGCGCTGGAGGAAACCGGACGTTCGTCGATATCGACATGGGGCTGGACGTCGACCTCGATGCCCAAGCGCGTCGCCTCGCTCGCCAAAAGGCTCGGCGAGCCGACCCGGCCCTTGCCGAAATGGAAATCGTAGCCGACGGCGATGCCGCTGACGCCGAGGCGGTCGATCAGATCATGGTGAATGAAATCCTGCGCCGTGGTGCCGGCTCGCGCCGCGTCGAAAGTCATGACCACGGCGCCGGCGAGGCCTGCGCCGGAGAGCAGCCTGAGCTTGTTGGTCTCATCGGTCAGGCGAAATTGCGGGGTGCTCGGGCTGAAAAACTTTCGCGGATGCGGCTCGAAGGTGACGGCAAAGGCCGGATTCCCACGGGAGCGCGACATGCGGAGCGCCGCCTCTATCACGGCGCGGTGGCCAAGGTGCACTCCGTCGAAATTGCCCATCGCCACCACCGATCCCCTGGGAATCGCAGCGGCAGGCGTGGTGTCGCGGATGATGGCAAATCGGGAGGTCATTACCGTTTCGTTGATGGGTGGGTAACCGGTTGAAGTCAAGCGCGCCGGCCGGAGCTGCGGGGCAACGGGTGCCCGGCTGTCCGTTTCCGGATTAACGGGCTGTTTAACGGCTGGTAGTAGAAAGAAGGGCCGACCCGCGGGGGCAGGACCGGTGAAGACCCGGCATGCTCCCCAGGATGGCCCGCCCCGGCGGGCCTTTGACGATTTCGGCACACATAGAATGTGGCGTGCAGGGGGTTCAAAATGGCAGTAGACTTGTCGATGTCGGTTCTTGTGGTGGACGATTACAACACCATGATCCGCATCATCCGGAATCTTCTCAAGCAGCTTGGGTTCGAGAACATCGACGACGCCAGCGACGGTTCGGCGGCGCTGAACAAGATGCGCACCAAGAAATACGGCCTCGTGATTTCCGACTGGAACATGGAGCCGATGACCGGCTACGACCTTCTCAAGGAAGTCCGCGCCGATGCCAATCTCGCGATGACGCCGTTCATCATGATCACGGCGGAGTCGAAGACCGAGAACGTCATCGCAGCCAAGAAGGCCGGCGTGAACAATTACATCGTCAAGCCGTTCAACGCGGCGACGCTGAAGAACAAAATCGAAGCGGTATTTCCCGACAACGTCCCGGCGTAATTCCCACCTCGCCCCGCTTGCGGGGAGAGGTCGCTCGCATCTTGCGAGCGGGTGAGGGGCGCAGCATCGCCGCAAAACTCACCTTCAGGGGATTCAAGAAACAGGCCCCTCACCCCGACCCTCTCCCCGCAAGCGGGGCGAGGGAGAAAAGCCGCCTTCGCCTACCACTTCAGTTCGCGCATCAGCGCCAGCGGCGGATGGCCGAACAATTCCTTGACCGAGGCCGGGTCGAGCTGGTCGACGCCGGCGAATTCCTCGGAATGGATGCCGCGCGTCAGGAACAGCAGGTCGATGCCGAAGGCATGGGCGCCCATCAGGTCCGTGCGAACGGAATCGCCGATGGCGAGCACCCGGTTCAGCGGCGTATCCTGGCCGCGCCGCTCCCGCGCCAGCGCCATGGCCCGCTCATAGATCGGCCGGTGCGGCTTGCCGTAGAAAATCACCTCGCCGCCGAGTTCGCGATAAAGTTCGGCGATGGCGCCGGCGCAATAGAGCAGGCGGTCGCCGTGTTCGACAACGATATCGGGATTGGCGCAGATCAGCGGCAGCTTGCGTTCGCGCGCCTGCATCATCAGGGCGCGATAGTCCTCGGCGGTTTCGGTCTCGTCGTCGAACGGGCCGGTGCAGATGATGTAATCGGCGTGCTCGATCGGCGCGAAGACGGGATCGAGGCCGCTGTGGATCGAATTGTCGCGCTCCGGGCCGAGCCAGTAGACCGCCTTGGCGGGATGCTCGGCGACGTAGCAGCGCGCCAGATCGCCCGATGAAGCGATGGCGTCATAGCAGTCGTCGGGGACGCCGAATTTGCGCAATTGCCGTTGCACGGCATCGGCCGGGCGCGGCGCGTTGGTGATAAGGATGACGGTTCCGCCCTTGTCGCGGAACGTTTTCAGCGCCGCGCAGGCTTCGGGAAAGGACACGAGGCCGTTGTGGACGACGCCCCAGATGTCGCTGAGCACGACATCCCTGCCGGTCGCGAGATCGCGCAGATGGTCGACGAAACGAAGCGCCGTCATTGCACTCCGATGCTCTCAGACCGCACTGCCGGCGCGGCACGCCAGTGCGGCGGCGCCGGTCAGGCGGGGTGGGTGGTCCGGCTTGGTAGCGCCGGTCTTCGGCTTGTCGGCTGTGTCCGCCGGCGCATCCGGACGCAGCGGCCGCGGCGCGGCGAACAGAAAACCCTGACCGAAGCCGATGTCGTAATCGAGCAGGTCGACCACCGCCCGCTCGTCTTCGATCCGCTCCGCGATCAGGTCGATGCCGAACCGGCCGAGCAGATCGGAGATGTCGGCCGGATGGATGTCGGAGGCCGACGTCTGGTTCGGGTCGAGAAGGAGCGAGGCCGGCACCTTGATGAAGCGGACGCCGCGGTCGGCCAGTTCGCGCGGCTCGATGCGGAGGTCCGTCACATGATCGACGGAGAAGCGGTAGCCGCGCTGCGCCAGCGCGGCGAGGTGCTCGCTTTCGGTCAGGCCGAGGCCGCGCAGCGTGCTGTGCTTGAATTCAAGGATCAGCGAAGGCGCCAGCGCGCGATTGGCTTCGAGAAAATCGAGGCACTGCCCGAATGCGGTGCGGTTGCCGAGCGTCGCCGCGGAGAGATTGCAGAACAGGCTGGCGTCCTTGTTGCGCATCTGAAGGCGGCGCAGCACCTCCATGCAGTGCACCACCACCATGTTGTCGATGTGCCCCATCAGCCCGGCCGCTTCGGCGGCGGGGATGAAATCGCCGGCGGCGAGTTGCGCGCCGCGGGCATCGCGCAGCCGCGCCACCGCTTCGTAGTAGCGCATCTTGCGCTGCGGAAGCGTGACGATGGGCTGCAGGAAAATATCGACGCTGTTATCCTCGATGGCGCTCCTGATCGTGGTCAGGATCGGCGCGTCGTTGCGGTTCGGTGCGGAACTCGCTGCGGGGGGGCGGGCGGGAGCGGGCGCCGCAACCCGTATCGGGGGCGGGGGTTCGGGCATCGGCGGCGGGGCGGCCGGCGGCAGCGACGCCAGGATGTCTTCGTGGGTGGCGACAGAGGCGGCAAGCTGCCTGACCAGCCCGCCAAGCTCGCTGATTTCCCCGAGCGCGGATTGAAGTCCCGATTGAATGCGGTCGTGCGCGGCGGAATTGGCCGAGACCACTTTGCTCTCGGCGGCTGCGAGGCGGCGCCCGAAGTCGCCGACCTGGCGGGCGAGGTCGGCGATGCCGTGCGACAGATCGGCGATCTGACCGTCGACGTCGCTGCGGTCGCGCATCCGCATCGATACCGCGTTGAACAGAATGAGGAAGGTCAGTGCGGCCAGCGCCACGACGGCGGCTTCCGACGCATGCAGGCTGGTCAGCGAGTACAGCGCGACGCCGAGCGAGCCGGAGACCAGCACCATGCAGATGGCAACGAAAATCGTGGAAATACGGATCATCTGGCGCGAAAAGGCTCCCGTCGCCGAACGATTTCCGGCGCTTTCGGACCGTCACACTACCATTATTGGTGATTCGGCGGGCAGTCTTCTACCGTTTCCGCCAAAATCGGACCAAACGCTCAGGCGACCGCACGAATCACCTTGGCGACCTTGTCGATGATCTCGCCGATTTGATCCTCGCTGGCGATCAGCGGCGGGGTCAGCGCCAGCGTATCGCCGGCGATGCGCATCATCACGTCGTGGTCATGGAAGCCGCTTCTCAGCG
>NZ_MKRN01000015.1 GCF_001896955.1 Nitrobacter sp. 62-13
CTGCGGGATGTGCTGCTGCGGCGCTCGGCCTATCGCAAGGCGCAGATCGAGCATCGGCTGGAGGTGCTCGGCGGCTACCTCATCGCGTACCTGAACATCGACAAGGTCATCAAGATCATCCGCACCGAGGACGAGCCGAAGCCGGCCTTGATGAAGGCATTCAAGCTGACCGAAGTTCAGGCCGACGCCATCCTCAACATGCGCCTGCGCTCCTTGCGCAAGCTCGAGGAAATGGAAATCCGCACCGAGGACAAGAACCTTCGCAGTGAACTGAAAGGCATCAACAAAATCCTCGGCTCGGAAACCGAGCAGTGGGCCAAGGTCGGCGAGCAGGTGCGCAAGGTGCGCGATATGTTCGGACCCAAGACGCCGCTCGGCAAGCGCCGCACCGTCTTCGCCGACGCGCCGGAACATGATCTCGCCGCGCTGGAAGAGTCGCTGGTGGAGCGCGAGCCGGTCACCATTGTCGTATCCGACAAGGGCTGGGTGCGGACGCTGAAAGGCCACGTCGAGGATTTGTCCAATCTCTCGTTCAAGACCGACGACAAGCTCGGCTTTGCGTTCTTCGCCGAGACCACGTCCAAGCTGTTGCTGTTCGCCACCAACGGCAGATTCTATTCGCTCGACGTCGCGAAGCTGCCGGGTGGGCGCGGCCACGGCGAGCCGATCCGGCTGTTCATCGATCTGGAACAGGATGCGGCAATCGTGTCGCTGTTCGTCAACACCGGCGGCCGCAAGTTCCTGATCGCGAGCCACGAGGGGCAGGGCTTCGTCGTCAACGAGGACGATTGCGTCGGCACCACGCGCAAGGGCAAGCAGGTGCTCAATGTCGAAATGCCGAATGAGGCCAAGGCGATCACGACGGTTGCGGGCGATCAGGTTGCGGTCATCGGCACCAACCACAAGATGGTCGTCTTTCCGCTGGACCAGGTGCCGGAGATGGCGCGCGGTCGCGGCGTGCGGCTGCAGAAGTACAAGGGCGCGGGCCTGTCCGATGTCGCCGTGTTCGATTCGAAAGCCGGCTTGACGTGGAAGGACTCCGCGGGCCGCGAGCAGAGTCTGAGCTGGAAGGAGTTGTCCGACTGGCGCGGCAACCGCGCCGACGCCGGTCGTCTCGCGCACGGCCTGCCGAAGTCGAATAAATTCGGCCGAGCCATTTAGTTTCTTTTCAAGATGCAAGCCCCGGTGCGGGAGAGTCTTTCACCGTTTCACGGAAGATGGTGAAAAGACTCCAGGTTTGTTGATTTGACGCATTTCCTTCACGCGAACCGGATTCCGCTTCCACTCAAGAATCTCCAGGCGCGACGCCTTCACGCGGATGCAAACGTTGCGACGGCGGCGCGCTCCGGCGATACAGCGGACGGCTTGACAGTGAACTATATATCGATAATTCTAGATATATGGAATCGGAAGCCGTTATGCTGGCGCTTGCGGCGCTCGCTCAATCAACCCGGCTGGATGTCTTCAGGCTTCTGGTGAGGCATGAACCGAAAGGCCTTGCTGCAGGCGATATCGCGAAAGCTGTTGCCGTGCCGCAAAGCACGATGTCGTCGCATCTTGCGCTTCTGTCCCGTGCCGGATTGGTTTCGGCGCGGCGTTCCAGCCGATCGATCGTCTATCGCGCCGACCTTACGCGCTTTGGCGCCATGATACAGTTTCTGCTCGAAGACTGCTGCGGGGGTCGCGCCGATTTGTGTATGCCTACCGCGACAAGCAAGCGAGGCAGGCGTGTCAAAGCTCGGATATGCCCATGAAGCGCCTGCACGTTCCAAGAGGCCATCTCCCCGTCGACGGCATCATGCGATCGGTTGGCTGCTATGCCCGCGTTTGATCTGCAGCGACGATTGGCGGCTGAAGCGCTCGGAACTGCGCTCCTGGTCGCGACCGTGGTCGGCTCCGGCATCATGGCGGAGGAGCTTGCGAAGAATGCGGCGCTGGCGCTGCTCGGCAATACCATTTCCACCGGCGCAATCCTTGTCGTTCTGATTGCTGTGTTCGGACCGATCTCTGGCGCGCATTTCAATCCCGCGGTAACGCTTGTTTTTCGGCTCAGGGGTGAGCTTTCGACCAGCGATGCGTTGATGTATATCATCGTCCAGATTATCGGCGGCATCGTCGGCACGATGATCGCTCATCTGATGTTTGGGCTGCCGCTCCTGAATGAAGCGATGAAAATCCGTACCGGCGGCGCGCAGTGGTTCGCAGAAGCGGTCGCATCGTTCGGATTGATCGTGACAATCCTGGCGGGACTTCGTTTCGAGCGTGGCTCGGTGCCGTGGCTGGTTGGTCTCTATATCACAGCCGCGTACTGGTTTACGGCATCGACGTCGTTTGCCAATCCGGCCGTCGCAGTAGCGCGTTCGCTGACGAACACGTTTTCCGGGATCCGTCCGCGGGATCTTCCAGGTTTTGTCACGGCCGAATTTTGTGGGGCTATCATCGGTATGGTTGTGATTGGTTGGCTGCTGCGCGAGGTTAACGCTGCGGCTCCCATCCGTAAGGAGGTTCAGCTATGACCGTGACGATCTATCACAACCCTGCCTGCGGCACGTCCCGCAACACGCTGGCGATGATCCGGCAGAGCGGCGAGGAGCCGGTGATCGTCGAATACCTCAAGCACCCGCCGGATCGCGCGCGGCTTCGCGCGCTTGCTGACGCCATGGGCGTTCCGATTCGCGCGCTGCTGCGGGAGAAGGGAACACCTTACGCCGAACTCGATCTCGGCAATCCCAAATGGAGCGACGACCAGATTCTCGATTTCATGCAGGCGCACCCGATCCTGATTCAGCGCCCGATCGTGGAAACCCCGAAGGGCACGCGGATATGCCGTCCGTCCGAGACAGTGCTCGAATTGCTGGATTCTCCCACGGCTTCCCGCGAGGCGAATCGTTCTCAGCCATAGCGTTTTCGAGCGACGGTTCGCGAAGAAACGCGTCGAAAATCAAAATGTAGAGCCAGATTCTGAATTCCGTCCGAAGCGAAAAGGCTGTCGCTTAGGCCAGATTGCGCTCGGCTCGGGACGAACCCGCGATTGCTCTGTCGCGGCCGCCCCGCGTCCCGCCTTGCGTGCATCAGGCGCTAGATGCATTTGCAAATGAGTTGCAATAAAGGTGGGTTTGACCCATATTGCGGCTGATGGATGTAAAAACACCTGCTTTGCCGTCCGAACCGGCGCCGGAGCCGTCGCAGGGACCCTTTTCGGCCGAGGCTGGCTGGCATTCGGAAGCGTCCGCCCGCCCCAGCCTGGAGGAGGTCCATGCGACGGTGCAGGTGCCATCGACCGGGCATTGGCTGCGCCGCATGCTGGCGTTCGCCGGCCCCGGCTACATGGTCTCGGTGGGGTACATGGACCCCGGCAACTGGGCCACCGATATCGCGGGCGGCTCGCAGTTTGGCTACACGCTGCTGTCGGTCATCCTGTTGTCGAACCTGATGGCGATCCTGTTGCAGGCTTTGGCCGCGCGGCTTGGCATCGCCGCCGGCCGCGATCTCGCGCAAGCCTGCCGTGACAGCTATTCGCGGCCGGTCAATTTCATGCTCTGGCTGGCCTGCGAGGCCGCCATCATCGCCTGCGATCTGGCCGAGGTGATCGGCACGGCGATCGCGCTGCAGTTGCTGTTCGGCATTCCGCTGATCGGCGGAGCATTGATCGCGGCGCTGGATACCTTTCTGCTGTTGCTGTTGATGAATCGGGGCTTCCGTTTCCTCGAGGCTTTCGTGGTCGCGCTGTTGATCGTGATCGCGGTGTGTTTTGCGATCCAGATCGTTGCCGCCGCGCCGCCGGTGGCCGAAATCCTGCGCGGCTTTGCGCCGTCGCGCGAGATCGTGACCAATCCGGCGATGCTCTACATCGCCATCGGCATCATCGGCGCGACCGTCATGCCGCACAATCTCTACCTGCATTCGTCGATCGTGCAGACGCGCGCGTATCCGCGCAACGAGGAGGGGCGACGAAGTGCGATCCGGTGGGCCACCGCCGACAGCACGCTGGCGCTGATGCTGGCTTTGTTTGTCAACGCCGCCATCCTGATCGTGGCCGCCGCGGTGTTCCATCGCAGCGGTCACACCGAGGTGGCCGAGATCGGCGATGCGTTCAGGCTGCTGTCGCCGCTATTGGGTCTCAGCATCGCCTCGACGCTGTTCGCGGTTGCGCTGCTCGCCTCCGGCATCAATTCCACGGTCACGGCGACGCTTGCCGGCCAGATCGTGATGGAAGGCTTTCTGGGTTTGCGGATGCCGATGTGGGCGCGGCGGCTCGTCACCCGCGGCATCGCCATCATACCGGTGATCGCTGTCACCGCCCTCTACGGCGATAGCGGCACCGCGCAGCTTCTCGTTCTCAGCCAGGTCGTCCTGTCGATGCAGTTGCCGTTCGCGGTGATTCCGCTGGTCCGCTTCGTCTCGGACCGGCGCAAGATGGGCGAGTTCGCGATCTCGACCGGCACCGCCGCCGCAGCATGGATCATCGCCGGCGTGATCGTGATCCTGAACGTGAAGCTGCTGTTCGATACGTTTGCCGGTTAGATCGGTTACTAATCCTGCGGCTCGTGCGGGAGTTCGCCGTTGGCGTCCACACGCAGCCAGCCCGTGGGCGCGAGGCGCTGCTGGGGAAGGAAGCGGCCCTTGTAATCCATCTTCCGCGATCCCTCGATCCAGTAGCCGAGGTATACGTAGGGGAGGCCGAGCCGGCGCGCGCGGGAGATATGATCGAGGATCATGAAAGTGCCGAGCGAGCGGTCTTGCTCCGATGGCTCGAAAAACGAATAGACCATCGAGAGCCCGTCGCTGAGCACATCGGTAAGCGCCACCGCCACCAGATCGCCCCGTGCGTCGATGCCGCTGTCCGCGTCGCGCCTGCGATATTCGATGATGCGGGTTTCGACGTGGCTGTCTTCCACCATCATCGCGTAATCGAGCACGGTCATGTCGGCCATGCCGCCGTGGCGATGCCGCTGGTCGAGATAGGCGCGAAATATCGAATATTGCTCCGACGTGGGCACCGCAGCCCGCATAGTGCCGACGATGTCGGCGTTGTGCGTAATCACCTTGCGGAAGCCGCGCGAAGGCCGAAACTCGTCGGCGATCACCCGCACCGAAACGCAGGCACGACACTGGTCGCACGCCGGACGGTAGGCGATCGACTGACTGCGGCGGAAACCGCCATGGGTCAGCAGGTCGTTGAGGTCACCGGCCTTGTCGCCGACAAGATGCGTGAATACCTTGCGTTCGCTGCGATCGGGCAGATACGGGCACGGCGATGGCGCCGTCAGATAGAATTGCGGGGTATCGCGCGAATGTTGGGTCACGGCGGTCTTGCAAATCTCCGAAGCAGGTCATGCCGAGCATCGCGCTCTCGAAGCCGACCGTCAATCCGGTTGCCGCGATATCAATAACTCCGGTGTGGCTCCGCAACCGGCCCGAGAACCGAATTGTTGATAATCACGGTGCCGAGCAGCATGTCGTGCAGCAGCCGGCGGCGTCCGTTGAAAAGGCCGACCAGGAGAACGAGCGGCGAAAAGATCGAGATCGAGAACCAGAAGAGAATCGCGTGCATGGCGCCGAGCAGAAAATAGCTCGGATCGCCGTACCAGGTCCGCATTTCCAGATCCATGAGCCGCATTCCGACGGTCGCCGAATGCGGGCCACCCAGCGAGGCGCCGTAATAGATCACAGCCCAGATCACGGAGGCAGGCGTTACCAGCCAGAACAGGAACCAGCCAAGCCCGAGCGTGACGACGCCGAACAGCGCGATGAAGATCACGCCGAAAACCACGGGTATGGACAACACCACGAGATCGATCAGGAACGCAAAGACGCGCCGCGTCAGGACGCCGCGAAACAGCTCGGGCTGCATCCAGGGGTCGAATGCATGAGGCCGGAACTCGGCTGAGTTGCCGCTCTGCGCAGTGTTGAAGCCATTGTCGGCCATGACCAATCCTCCACGGCTCGTCCACGGCATTGCTTGCCGCCCCAAAAATGGCGACGCGGCGTCGGCGTTGCAAGGCCTCGCAAGCGTTAAGGAGCGGCAATGATCGCGGTGGATCACGGCGGCTCGTCAGCCCTTCTGGTTGAGCTTCTCCGCTGCGGCGGGCGCGAAATAGGTGAGCACGCCGTCCGCGCCGGCACGCTTGAACGCGACGAGGCTTTCCATCATGGCCCGGTCGCCGTCGATCCAGCCGTTGGCGGCGGCGGCGGCGATCATCGCGTACTCGCCTGAGACCTGATAGGCGAAGGTCGGCACGCCGAAGGTGTCCTTCACCCGTCGCACGATGTCGAGATAGGGCATGCCTGGCTTCACCAGCACCATGTCGGCGCCCTCGGCGATGTCGAGTTCGACCTCGCGCAGCGCCTCGTCGGAGTTGGCGCTGTCCATCTGATACGTCCGCTTGTCGCCGGTGAGCGCCTTGGCCGAGCCGATGGCGTCGCGGAAGGGGCCGTAAAACGCGGAGGCGTATTTGGCGGCGTAAGCCATGATCTGCACGTCGACGAAGCCTGCCTCGTCGAGGGCCAGTCGAATTGCGCCCACGCGTCCGTCCATCATGTCCGATGGAGCAATGATATCGCACCCGGCTTCCGCCTGCACCAGCGCCTGCCGGACCAGCACCGCGACCGTCTCGTCGTTGAGGATCCTGCCGTCCTCGATCAAGCCGTCATGGCCATGGCTGGTGAACGGATCGAGCGCCACGTCGCAGAGCACGCCGAGGTCCGGAAATTCCCGCTTGATTGCGCGGACCGACCTGCACACCAGGTTCTTGGCGTTAAGGGCCTCGCTGCCGCTGTCGTCCCGCAACGCGGGATCTGTGTAGGGGAATAGTGCGATGCAGGGGATGTTCAGCTTCAGCGCCCGTTCCGCGTCGCGCACGCACTGGTCGACGCTGAGACGGTCGACGCCGGGCATCGAGGGGACGGGCGTCCGCCTGTCGGCGCCGTCGGCCACGAACAGAGGCCAGATCAGGTCGTCGGTGGTCAGGACGTTTTCACGAATCAGGCGGCGGGCCCATTCCGACTTTCGGTTGCGGCGCGGCCGGGCCACCAGATCGAGGGGCAGAGTGGAAGCGGCGCCCTCGCGGCGAGGTCCATCCCGCATTTCAATGGGACGCCCGTATTTTATCGCCATGTCGCAGACACTCCCGGAAACCAGAAACCGATTTGATTTTGTTTCAATTCTACCATCAGGAACCGGCTTCGTCACCGCGCTCATGCCTCGACGCAACGCAATTGATTTTATGGTCCCAAAAAGCCATGAATCGACGCCTATAACCGCGGCTTCGGTTACGAGCACCTGATGTCTGAAACCTCATCGCGCAAGCAGGCCCGGCGGAATAACGCCATGTCGGTGGCCGGGATCTCGTCTGCACGGCCGGAAACCGAAGAGAGTCTCTGGACCGGGCGGCTGGTGCTTTTTCTCCGCATCATGGCGGTGCTGTCGCTTGCCGCAGGCCTCTATCATTGGGCTCAGGTGACCGGTTTCATCGGCGGCGAAGACAATGCCTTCGAGAACCAGACGGTGGCCTGGCAGGCGGCGACGGTCTACTTCGCGGTCATCGAACTTGTGGCGGCCGTGGGCCTGTGGCTCGCGACGCCGTGGGGGGCCGTCGTCTGGCTTACGACGGTCGTCTCAATGGCTGTGGTCGAACTGATGTTCCCGGCGATCTACGGCGGCAATCTGGCCGTCGTCGGCATCGAAACGGCGATGCTCGTGGCCTATCTGGGGCTGGCCTGGATGGCAGCGCGCGAACGGCCGCCATAGATAACGCGCAGGATCAGAAACCGGAATCGGACACGGCCCTCGAACCGGCATTGATGGCTTGCGTCAAATTGTCCGAAATATTTTCCCGGTAAGAATTCGCTCACTCTAAACGGTCTGGTCACGGGTGTTGACAGGATGTTTCGAATTTGAGCGGTGCTGTTCCTGAATGCGACAGGTGGCGCAGACGAAGCGTGAACAGCATACCCGAAACGTCAAGGAAAGGTTGCGGAAACCCCTGATCTGACGGGCTTAATCAGCAATTCACTGTCTTAAATTCATGATGTCTTTATTGTCTTATTTAAGCTGATATTCAAACGCCTCCCCTAAGGTCCAGCTATCAGGCGGAACATAAGTTTCGTCGAATAAGTCGATAAAAACGACAACAGGGGAAGTCATCATGAAAGCCGTTGCGAAGGCTCACGAGCCCGCAGAACAGGTCACCGGCGAAGCGCCGGTGCAGTCGCTCTATCTCGAAGCGTTGACTTTGGTCGAGCGGCTGCACCGTCGCTTGCTCGATGTCATCAAGGATGAATTCGATCGTCGCGGTCGCGCCGATATCAATTCGGTGCAGGCGCTTCTGCTCTATAACATCGGCGACAAGGAACTGACGGCCGGCGAACTGCGGACGCGCGGCTATTATCTCGGCTCCAACGTTTCCTACAATCTCAAGAAACTCGTCGAGTTGGGATTCCTCGATCATCAACGCTCGCGCGTTGATCGTCGCTCGGTTCGCATCCGCCTGACGGCGCAGGGCCAGGAAATCCGCCGTATCGTCGACGCGCTCTACCAGAAGCACGTCAAGACAGTCGAACAGGTCGGCGGCATCTCGAACGAGGAGTTCGCGACGTTGAACAAGTCGCTGCATCGTCTCGAGCGCTTCTGGACCGACCAGATTCTGTATCGGCTCTGAGTTTTCTCCGGGGAACAGGGCGAAGCCGGCGACAAGATCGGCCGCTCGTTCTCCGGCTCTACGCGACATTCCCCACGCCTGAACGCATCGGCCCGGCTCATCCGGCGCCGATGCGTTTTGCTGTTCGCGGTCAGCTAAGGAACCTTTGCCGATCTTCCAGGTTGTCGACAGGCACTGAGTATCACGACGCGGAACGGAATGGATCGATCATGCTGATCGAGCGCGATTTGCAAGTCATGAATTTCGATGCGGTGGGCGAGGCCTACGCCATCGCGGCAAATTATCTGCGGAGAAGCGGTGCCCTGAGCGGCGACGGCATCGAGACCAATAACCGGCTGCTTGAGATTATCGTCGAGCTGTATTACGGCGGCGAACATAACCGCATCAAGCTGGCCAATAAGGCCATTACCCGATTTCAGGTTAATTGCTGATCTTCACGGTTGCTCTCAATTGCGATACGAATGGGGAGATACGCAAAAGGTCTCCTCAGATGATCACCGAAATCGCGCAAATCGATATCAAGCCGGGCAGCGAAGCGGATTTCGAGGCCGCGGTCGCGCAAGCGCAGACGATTTTCAAGCGTTGCAAGGGCTGGAAAAGTTTCGAACTGCACCGCTCTATCGAGAAGCCGTCACGTTACCGTCTGTTGATCAAGTGGGAAACGCTTGAGAACCACGCTGTGGACTTTCGGGAATCCGCAAATTTCACCGAATGGCGCGCGCTGGTCGGTCCGCACTTCGCTTCACCCCCCGAGGTAGAGCACACCAATACGGTTACGACCTTTTAGCTTGCCGCTTTGACGGAGGGCTCTTCGCCATCGGCGCGCAGGAAGTCGATAACGACTTTGCCGATCGCGAGCAGGGGCAGGGCGAGCGCCAGTCCCCAGACGCCGAAGACGATGCCGAGCAGAATCTGGAACGCGAACAGCGTCGCTGGCGGGATGTCGAGCGCCTGACGCTGGATGATCGGCGTCAGCACGTAGCTCTCCAGCGCATGGACGCCGAGAAACAGCACGAACGCGCTTGCGGCCGCCACCCATCCTGACGCCAGACTCGCCAGCACAACAATCAACCCGCCGAGCAGCGCGCCGATGGTGGGAATGAAGGCGAGCAAACCGGCCTGAATGCCGAGGATGAAGGAACTCTGGATGCCGATGATCTCGAGGCCGATCCAGGTCACCAGGAACACCGCGGCCATGGTCACCATCTGGGCGATCAGCCAGCGCTCCAGGGTATCGCCGATCCTGTCAACCAGAATCGCCGCGGTCGCACGATGTTTCGCCGGTGTCATGCTGAGCAAGCCCTTGCGATAGACGGCTGGCTGGGCGGCAAAGCAAAGGCCGAGGAACAGCACGATGAAGAAATTTCCGACGGCGCTGACGGTGCCGAGGACGAGTTTCAGCGTCTGGCTGACGATCGCGGAGCCGCTCGAGGCTAGCGTGCCGGCGCTCGGCAGGTTGTGCTGAACATTCGGCGCAGGCGTCTCCTCGGTTTTCGCGGTTCCGGGAAGTCTCGACGGCTCGGACGTTTTCGAGGATTCGGACGGCGAATTCAGACCGCTCAAATTGAAGTAGCTGGTGTCGACGCCGTTTTTCTCGAGAAAGGATTTGACCGTCACGAGCTGGGATTTGATCGTATTGCTCAGGACGGCGGTCTGCTGCGCGATCGTCGTTCCGCCGAGCACCATGACGCCCGCCAGGACGGCGGCGAGCGCGAGGCAGACGATTGTCAGCCGCAACGCATGAGGCAGGGGAATGACTCGGCCGAGCAGACCTGTGATGGCGTTGAGAGCCACGCCAAGCAGCACGCCGGCAAAGATCAGGAAAAGCGTCGCAGCGAATTTCCAGGCGAGCAGCAGCAGCGCCGCGAACAGGACGACGGCCATCCCTCCGGTCGCGATCGCCCATGCCAGGTCCGCGCGGGTTTGCCCTTTGCCTGTGGTGTGGTCCGTCACGCTCGCCTCCGGTTCTGAGCCCGCAGTGTTCCGTTAAACGCCGCGCGGAATCAAGCGCCACTCTGCTGGAGCCCGTAACGACGGGCAATAAGTGGCCTCCTGAAACGAGCGGAGCCGGATCCTGCTGCTTGCGTTCCGCAGCGACCCCGCAGACCTGAGGCAAAGGATGGCGTCAAAAAAACAAGGCGCCCCGTCAGGAGCGCCTGTCTTTTGACGGTTCTGAGACCCGCAATCAGTACGAATAGTACATGTCGAACTCGACCGGGTGCGGCGTCATCTCGAAACGCATCACGTCGGTCATCTTCAATTCGATGTAGGCGTCGATGAAGTCGTCGTCGAACACGCCGCCGTGCTTCAGGAAGGCTCGATCCTTGTCGAGATTTTCCAGCGCCTCGCGCAGGCTGCCGCACACTGTCGGAATCTGCTTCAGCTCTTCCTTCGGCAGGTCGTAGAGATCCTTGTCCATCGCCGGGCCCGGATCGATCTTGTTCTTGATGCCGTCGAGGCCCGCCATCAGCATCGCCGCGAAGGCGAGATACGGATTGGCCATCGGGTCGGGAAAGCGAACCTCCACGCGCTTGGCTTTCGGCGAAGTGGTGTAGGGGATGCGGCACGACGCCGAGCGGTTGCGCGCGGAGTAGGCGAGCAGCACCGGCGCCTCATAGCCCGGGACCAGACGCTTGTAGGAGTTGGTCGACGGGTTGGTGAAGGCGTTGATCGCCTTGGCATGCTTGATGATGCCGCCGATGTAGTGCAGGCAGGTCTCCGACAGGTCGGCGTACTTGTTGCCGGCGAAGGTCGGCTTGCCGTCCTTCCAGATCGACTGGTGGACGTGCATGCCCGAGCCGTTGTCGCCGAAGATCGGCTTCGGCATGAAGGTGGCGGTCTTGCCGTAGATATGCGCGACCTGGTGGATGCAATACTTATAGATCTGCATCTGGTCGGCCATGTGGGTCAGGGTGTCGAACTTCATGCCGAGTTCGTGCTGGGCCGACGCTACTTCGTGATGGTGCTTCTCGACCTTGACGCCCATCTTGGCCATGGCGCCCAGCATTTCGGAGCGCATGTCCTGCACCGAGTCCTGCGGCGGAACCGGAAAGTAGCCGCCTTTGGTGCGGATGCGGTGGCCGAGGTTGCCGCCTTCGTATTCGGTTGCCGAGTTGGTCGGCAGTTCGGATGAATCCAGCTTGAAGCCGGTGTTGTACGGATCGGCCGAGAAACGCACGTCGTCGAAAACGAAGAACTCGGCTTCGGGGCCGACATACACGGTGTCGCCGATGCCCATCGACTTCACCATCGCCTCGGCCTTCTTGGCGATGCCGCGCGGGTCGCGGTTATAGGGCTCGCCCGTGGAAGGCTCCAGAATGTCGCAGGTGATGACCATCGTCGTTTCCGCGAAAAACGGATCGATCGAGGCTGTTGCCGGGTCGAGCATCAGCATCATGTCGGACTCGTTGATCGCTTTCCAGCCGGCGATCGACGAGCCGTCGAACATCGTGCCTTCGGTGAAAATATCTTCGTCGATCATGCTGACGTCAAAGGTGACGTGCTGCCACTTGCCCCGCGGATCGGTGAAACGCAGATCGACATACTTCACGTCGTTGTCCTTGATCGCTTTCAGGACTTCGCTGGCGGTCTTCATAAATACCCCTTGTCTCTGCTGGTCTTCGTGGCTGGATTTTGTGACGTTACGGCGCGAGGCGGCCGTTGGTTTTGCCCGGATGTGTGAATGTTTCTCTACGGTCTAGATGGCGTCGAGGCCGGATTCTCCCGTTCGGATTCGAATGGCTTCCTCGATATTGGATATGAAAATCTTGCCGTCGCCGATGCGGCCCGTCTGGGCGGCGCGCCTGATGGCGTCGACAGCCTTTTCGACCAGGTCATCTCCGATCACGATTTCGATTTTGACCTTGGGGAGAAAATCCACGACGTATTCCGCGCCGCGATAGAGTTCGGCGTGCCCCTTCTGCCGGCCAAAGCCTTTTGCCTCGATCACGGTGATGCCTTGCAATCCGATCTCCTGAAGCGCTTCCTTCACTTCGTCGAGCTTGAACGGTTTGATGATGGCTTCGATTTTTTTCACTGAACGTCTCCTGGCACTTCCAAACTCCGGCCAGCGGCCGTTGCACGCTCACGCTGTTGTCTCGAACACGGTCATGCACTGGTTTTCGGACGGACAAAAGTCGCGGAACGCGCTTCATTTTCGCCAACAGACATCATGGATCGAACCGCCTTCCCAAAGCAGGGTTTGTGCCAACTCGCCGGGGCGATCAATTTTCAAGCCTTATCAGTCGATTAAAGCGAGGCTTGGCATGTTATGGCAGTCCATCGGCGTAACTGTCAGATTACAAATTAGGCAGCAAGGTTATTTTCTGTGCAGTCGCGCGTTCGTGACGCGGTTTTCCCCTTTGCCGTGGAATCGAGTGGTGAGGCCATGGAAGTTCTGACGACCAGCGAAATGGAGCAGGCCGACCGGCTCGCGATTGCGGGAGGAGGCTCGGGTTTCGCGCTGATGCTGCGAGCCGGGCAGGCGGTGGCCGACGCGGCCGCCGACCTCGTCGATCAGGGCTCCATCCTGGTTGTCGCCGGCGCCGGCAATAACGGCGGTGACGGGTTTGTCGCGGCGACCGAACTGGCGGCGCGCGGCCACGACGTCTCGGTGATCCTTTTGGGAGCGCGGGACAGTCTGAAGGGCGACGCTGCGCTTGCGGCCAAGGGTTGGAAAGGGCCGGTCAAGCCTTGCGACCTGTCCACGCTCGGCTCGCCTGCGTTGATCGTCGATGCGCTGTTCGGCTCGGGCCTCAACCGTCCGGTCAGGGGTGATCCTCAGGCCGTGATAGAGGCCATCAACGCCAGCGGCGCGCCGGTGCTCAGCATCGATCTGCCGAGCGGCGTCAACGGCACGTCGGGCGCAATCATGGGGGCTGCGGTGCGCGCCACCGAAACGGTGACGTTCTTTCGCAAGAAGCCGGCGCATCTGCTGCTCCCAGGCCGGATTTATTGCGGCCGGGTGCGTGTCGCCGAGATCGGAATCCCCGATGCGGTGCTGGACGAAATTCGGCCGGCAACCTTCGAGAATATTTCGGATTACTGGGGAAGCGCGTTTCCGGCGCCCCGTATCGACGGGCACAAATACGCGCGAGGACATGCCGTCGTCGTATCCGGCAATCTGGCCTCGACCGGCGCGGCCCGATTGTCGGCGCGCGGAGCCCTGCGGGCCGGGGCCGGACTTGTCACCGTGCTGTCGCCGGACGATGCGCTGGGGGTGCATGCGGCCTCGCAGACCGCGGTGATGGTCCGGCGCATGAATGACCCGGTCGAATTTGCGGACATCCTGACGGATCGGCGCATCAATGCCTGCGTGATCGGACCTGGCGCCGGAATAGGGGAGCAGACCCGCGCGCTGGTATTGACGGCGCTTGCCGCAACGCCGGCGCTGGTGCTCGACGCCGACGCCTTGACGAGTTTTGCCGATGCGCCGGCTCGGCTGTTCGACGCGGTCAAATCCACCGGAAGAAATGACATTACCCTGACGCCGCACGAAGGCGAGTTCCATCGCCTTTTCAGCGAGATGAGCAACAAACATTCACTTCGCTCGAAACTTGAGCGGGTGCGCGCGGCGGCCGAGCGTTCGGGCGCGATCGTGCTGCTCAAGGGACCGGACACGGTGGTGGCCTCGCCCGACGGCCGCGCGACGATCGCGGCCAATGCGCCGCCCTGGCTGGCGACGGCAGGCTCAGGCGACGTGCTGTCCGGTATGATCGGCGGACTTCTGGCGCAGGGCGTACCGGCATTCGAGGCGGCATGCATCGGTGTCTGGATGCATGGCGAAGCCGGACAGGAGGCGGGTCCGGGGCTGATCGCGGAGGATCTGCCGGAGGTTCTGCCCGCTGTGTTCCGGCGCCTCTATGACCGGTTCGGGATCGATTATTAGAGAGAGCATGATCCCGAAAAGTGGAAACCGGTTTTCGGGAGAGATCATGCTCAAACATAAAGACAAGCGGTGAGTCTGATTCAACGCAGTTGAAACGGACTCTAGAGTGCGGGTCTGATGGGATCAGAGGCAGACTCTCCAATTTTGAATTGACGCGTTTTCTTCACGCGAGCCGATATCCCCTTCGCTCAGAACCGCTATTCCACCGCGAACCATCGAACCTGACGTGGCGCGCTCCATTCGACAGCCATCGTCTCGACCAGCCAGGCTCCGACGACATCGGCGGCGAAGGCGATGCGCTGCGTCTGCCCGGCGTCGACCAGAACGGTATCAAGCCAGAACGGCTTCCAGCCGTCGTCGAGCCGGTCGAGCAGACGAAAGTGATGGCCGTGCAGATGGAACGTCCTGGGGACCGCCGTGGGGTTGGTCAGCGTGAGCACCACGGTTCGGCCCTGCTTGACGCGAAACGCCGGGGTTGAACCCATATTGAAGTGTGTCGGCAGATCCCACGAAGTTGGAGTTCCTCCGGACGAAGCCAGCGGCATGTCGACGCGCAGCGCAGCCGCCAGATCGAGCCGCGCCGGCAGGCTCTCCGACGGCAGGGGGGCGGGCGTCGGCAACGGTGCGGACCGCAGCGGGCCATCCGAGGAGACGTGCAGTCGGGCGATCTGCCGCGGATTGCCTCCGTCATGCAGGGTGACCGCCGATGCCGTTCCCGCCGGCAGCGTCGCATCGAGTATGGCGTCGACCCGAGATCCCGGCGCCAGCACCAATCGCCCGTTGCGGGCCAGGAACGGCTCCGCCGGCTGGCTGTCGATCGCCATGATCCGGACCTCCAGATTCTGGATTCCGATAGCGATTGCATTGCGCTGACAGGCGTTGATGATCCTTAACCTCAGTCGTTCGTTGGACCGCAAGGCAAGGTCGAGCGAGGGCTTTCCGTTGACCAGATAAAGCGGTGCGCCGGCCGCTTTCCCGCCAGCGCCGGGGGCGATCGGGCGTCCTTCGGCGTCGAGCCGCCAGTCCTCGATCCGCATGACCTCGTCGCGGTCGACCTCCAGCGGAGTTCGCTCCTCGACAATCAGCGCCTGAGCGGGCGAGGACTGCGCCAGGCCGTCTCCGAGGAGGCGGATATCGCACAGAAAAGTTCCGGCCTGCCGCAGCGGGAGCGAAAAGCGGTCGGTTGCGCCCGGCGATGTCGGCGGTCGGCCGGTCAATGGCTCGACGGAAGGCGCGCCGTCGATCCCGTGCCAGTTCAGAACCAGCGGCGCCGGAAGGCCGTTATGCAGCGCCACATCGATCGTCTCGGCCTGGCGGAAACGCAGGATCGCCGAGGGGTCGGTCCGCAGCGACCAGACGGCGGTTTCGTCCCGATCCGGCCCAAGTTGAAGGGGGGCGGGCGTTGCATCGATAGCGAGCGTTTGCGGGCGTCGCGGTTGCGCGCGAATCGCGGCTGTCGGAGCCGCGGCGGCGACCCCGATGCCGGCCAGCAGATGCCGCCGGGTGAGGTGGACAGGAGGACGCGTCATCGCCGATGCGGACCATTTTCTCCGGTTTCTGTCCAGCAGCCTCCAGCGTGCCCAACGGCCATTTTTTTGCTGCGAACCGGTACCGCCATGTTATAAGCCCGCCGCATTGAGCGCACTGATGACGCCGGGAGAGAGCCGGAGCCGTCGGCGCGTCCGGTTTCAACTCGTTGGAGCATGAGGTCTACCGAAAGCCGCTTCGCATTTTTCGGCATCATGCTCGGCACCGCAGGGCCGGATTGATGCGGGCGTGGCGGAATTGGTAGACGCGCTGGATTTAGGTTCCAGTGACGAAAGTTGTGG
>NZ_MKRN01000016.1:0-16006 GCF_001896955.1 Nitrobacter sp. 62-13
AATTCGCCGTCCGAGATTCCAACCCGATGTTCTCCCGCTCGAACGATGGCCCGCTCATCTTAAGCCCAGTACCTTTCCCGGCCGGGATGTGAGACATCCCGAAATGCAATCCGTATCTATGGCGCACCTTGGGCGGTCGCGGCACCCCGATCGACAATCCTGGGGCCACCACTCGCACGCCGCGAGCCGAAGTTTTGAGAAGCCAAACCTGGTGCCCAACGTCCTCGGTGGAAAGCCGGTTTGCCATGTCCACAGCCGGACATCGGACGCCTGCATTCGCGGCAAAAACCCGACGCCAAGCCGTCCGTCAAAATTAAGACAGTCTTGCTGTCCTAACCCCGACATTGCCAAATTTTTCTCTATCACACAAGCGTCTGTGAGTCCCTGATCGCAGGGAAGTTATGCCCTGCCGCGCAAAACAAAAACGCCCCGGTTTGCCGGGGCGTCTTGCGTTCAGCGCTTGAAAATCGCTTGCGACAGATAGCGTCAGGCGGCCGCCTTCTCGACCGCCGGCGCGGAGGGCGCGCTGGTTGTGATCGGAATGGTGCGGGGTTTCTTGGCCTCGGGAATCTCGCGGACGAGATCGACGTGGAGCAGGCCGTTCTCGAGCGAGGCGTTCTTCACCTGCACGAAATCGGCGAGCTGGAACGCGCGCTCGAAGGCGCGCGCCGCGATGCCGCGATACAGCACCTCGGACTTGTCCTGGCCGTTTTCGTTGGCGACCTTCTCGCCCTTGATCGTCAGCGTGTTTTCCTTCGCGACGATGGAGAGTTCGTTCTGAGCGAAACCGGAGACGGCGACGGAGATGCGGTACTCGTTCTCGCCGGTACGCTCGATGTTATAGGGCGGGTAGCCGGGCGCATCGCCGTGCGCCTGGTCGAGCAGATTAAAGAAGCGGTCGAAGCCGACGGTGGAACGATAAAACGGAGTGAGGTCGAAAGTACGCATAGGTCAGTCCTCCATGGAGCGACATTGAATAAACCCGCCCGCCAATCGGGCCGGGCTTTCGTCTGTGTGCAGCCTGATGATCCGTTTCCGGAGCACTGGTAGCGGCCTGCACAGAGGTGATATGGGAGGACTCAAAACTCGTTCAAGAGGCGGGCGCGTGCCCGCTTTTGTGGTGGTTCCGTCTTTTGGCATTCAGCCTTTTCCTCCAGCCGGTCCGGTCATGAGGCTTGTTTCGATCCCCGCAAATCCGGTTCCGGAAGATTACATCTGCGGCACCGTCCGGACCTCCGACGGGGTCGATCTGCGCTTTGCGCGATGGGCGCCGCCGCCGGGACGAAAAGGAACGGTTTGCGTATTTACCGGGCGCGGCGAACAGATCGAAAAATATTTCGAGACCGTATGCGATCTGCGCGATCGCGGCTTTGCGGTGGCGATGATCGACTGGCGGGGGCAGGGGCACTCGGCGCGGCAGTTGTTCGATTCCCGCAAGGGCTATGTGCGCCATTTCTCCGACTATGAGATCGACGTTCAGTCATTCGTGGAGCAGGTGGTGCTGCCCGATTGCCCGCCGCCGTATTTCGCGCTGGCCCATTCGATGGGCGGCGCGGTGCTGCTGCGCATGGCGCACGCCGGCAGACGCTGGTTCGACCGCATCGTGCTCTCAGCTCCGATGATCGATTTGCCGGGACGCCGCACCGCGTTTCCGGCGCGCGTGGTCCTGAGCGCAATGCGACTGTTCGGGCAGGGCGGTCTTTACGTGCCCGGCGGCAGCGATCAACTCACCGGCGTCGCCGATTTCATCGGCAATCCCTTGACCAGCGACCCCGTCCGCTTCGCCCGCAACGTCGCAATCCTCGAGGAGGACCCCACGCTGGGGATCGCCTCGCCGACCGTGGCCTGGGCCGATACCGCGTTCCGGGCGATGCATGATTTTCAGGCCCTGAACTATCCGTCGAAAATTCGCCAGCCGCTGCTGATGATCGCGGCCGGTGACGATACCATCGTCTCCACTCCCGCGATCGAGGAGTTCGCCTATCACCTGCGCAGCGGTTCGCACCTGGTCATTGCCGGATCGAAGCACGAGATCCTGCAGGAGCAAAATCGCTATCGTGCGCAGTTCTGGGCGGCGTTCGATGCCTTCGTGCCGGGCTCGCCGCTGTTTTAGCGATTCAGCAGTTTCAGCGCGGCCTCGTGTACGCGCGGATCGCCGGCGGCGACGACGCGGCCACCCCCCTGCGCGGGCTCGCCCTCCCATGTCGTGATCACGCCGCCCGCTCCGATGATGATCGGGATCAAGGCGGCGATGTCGTAAGGTTTCAGTTCCGTCTCGATGACGAGATCGAGATGGCCCGCAGCCAGCATGCAGTAGGAATAACAGTCGCCGCCATAACGCGTCAGCCGGACCTCGGCCTCGACTTGGCCGAAAGCTGCACGATCATCGCCATTCATCAGCAGCGGACTAGTCGTGAATGAAGTCGCCTCATTCAGCGATGCGCAGCGTCGCACCGCGAGCTTGCGCCCGCTCGACGGGCCCTGATAGCGCGCGGATCGGTTGTCGCCGCTGAAGCGCTCACCGATGTAGGGCTGGTGCATCATGCCGTAGACCGGCATGCCGCGATGAAGCAGCGCGATCAGCGTGCCCCAGATGGGAAAGCCGGCGATGAAGGATTTCGTGCCGTCGATCGGATCCAGCATCCAGACGTATTCGGCGTCTTCGTTCTGGTTGCCGAATTCCTCGCCGACAATGCCGTGCTGGGGAAAATTCGCCTTGATCATCCGGCGCATGACGGCTTCGGCGGCCCGGTCCGCCTCCGTGACCGGATCAAAGCCGCGGGGGCCGCACTTGTTTTCGACGCCGAGAAGAGACGTTCTGAAGAACGGTAGAATGGTTTCGCCCGAGGCCGTCGCGAGGCGGTCTATAAACGCGGTAAAATCGATCACCGTCACGTCTCTACCTCACCGGGCGATGTTCGCGCGCCGTGCGCGCGCCCCAAGTCGAGCGCCTCCTATACATGCAGGAATCGGAAGTCGCACCGTTTGCGATCCATTGCACGGCAGTTATCCCGCATGGCCTCATGAGAGGCCGGACTCACGGAGACGGCGAAATCGCCGTCCCGGAGTTGTGGCGGGAATGGGTCGATCAAGCCATGATGAACAATAAATTATTGATTTCATTTAACTAAATATGTCACTCGCGGCGGAATGCGTTAAAATAAGAATATATCTCGGAGCGGGGGAAAATCGTTTGAAATCCCTTGCTTTTTGTGCAGCGCGGCCGCATATTGTTGCGGTGCGGTAGCCCTCGCGCTACCGCTGCCCTCCTTGGGCGTTTCCTCCCTAGACTTGGGTCGCTTGTTTTGACGAGCGGCCCTTTTTCTTTGTCTGCCTGCTTGCAAAGCCGGGTTCGTTCACGCCACCCTCGCGATGAGGCGGCGGTCTATTCTGCGGCCGATCGGAACGTCCCGAGGTCGCCGAGCGGGATCGCGGCAAGCGCGTCAGCAAGCGTCATGAAATCCGCCGCGACCTGATGGAAGCGCGGGCCGCGTTCGCGACGGCGTTCATCCATGTAGACGGCGCGGTTGAGTTCGAACTGCACCGCGTGCAGTCCGCTGGCCGGATTGCCGTAATGCTCGGTGATGAAGCCGCCGGCGTAGGGCTTGTTGCGTCCGACCGAATAGCCGAGGCTCCTCATCATATCCTCGATGATGTTCGGAAGCAGCGGCGCGCAACTGGTGTCGTAGCGATCTCCGATCACGATATCCGGCCGCCGAGGTTCGTCGTGAGAAATGCCGGTGGACGGCATCGAGTGGCAATCCACAATGATCGCCGTTCCGAACGTCTGGTGAGCCTTGTGGATCAGCCGTCGCAACGCGCGATGGTAGGGTTTGTAAAGCAGTTCGATGCGGCCGAGTGCGTCGTCCACGCTGAGACGCTCGCGATAGATCTCCTGGCCGTCGCCGACGACGCGCGGAATGGTGCCGAGGCCGCCCGCGACCCGCATCGATCGCGTATTGGCGAAACTCGGCAAGCGGCCGGTGAACATCCGTGGGTCGAGTTCGTAAGGCTCGCGATTGACGTCGACGTAGGAGCGGGGAAAGTTGACCCGAACTACCGGAAAGCCGGCGTCGGTCAGTCCGCCGATCAGTTCATCCATGAACGAGTCTTCGGACCGGCGAAGACTGGCCAGGTCGATCCGCGACGCGGCCAGAAACTCCTCCGGGTAGACCGAACCGGAATGCGGGGAATTGAAAATGATGGGAGACCGCCACGTCGCCGGCTCCGCGATCTCGAAAGGGGGCGGCTGGCCGCCGTCAAATTGGGTCATTGCCGGACGTCATCCTGAAATTGCGCAGCCGTCTATCGAATGTCGGCTGGACACGCGCTTTTCAAGTCTGCATTGTCGATAATCGCAGCCATTCTGCCAAGCCAAAGTTCGCTTTCACCCCAAATTTACCCTCTTCAGGCTTAGTGGGGCGACTGCTCCTCCAAGTCGGGTCCCGATACCACCGCCATGCACAAAATTCTCCTCGCCGAAGACGACAATGACATGCGCCGATTTCTGGTCAAGGCGCTGGAAAACGCCGGTTTCAAGGTGTCGTCCTATGACAACGGCCTGTCAGCGTACCAGAGGTTACGCGAGGAGCCATTTGAAATGCTTCTCACCGATATCGTGATGCCGGAAATGGACGGGATCGAACTGGCGCGTCGGGCGTCGGAACTGGATCCCGATATCAAGATCATGTTCATCACCGGCTTTGCCGCGGTGGCGCTGAATTCCGATTCCGAGGCGCCCAAGAACGCCAAGGTGCTCTCCAAGCCGGTGCATCTGCGGGAATTGGTCAGCGAAGTGAACAAGATGCTGGCTGCGTAATTCATGCCCGCCCGTCCTTGCCTGCCAGCACCGGAGCCGATATAGGTCGCGGCGACCCAAGCGGACGTTTTCCGGGCGCGTAGCTCAGCGGGAGAGCACTACCTTGACATGGTAGGGGTCACAGGTTCGATCCCTGTCGCGCCCACCACCCAGTCTACTGTTTTGCCATTGTATAGAGACTGATCGGAAAGGCCCGCCGTTGGCGGGCTTTTCTGACCCTGGTTCTGTGGGTGGCTGTCTCCGTTCGTGGATCTGTCCGGTTTTCGGCCTCTGTCTCTGGTCCAAAAATTCCCGTTCCTGGCAGGGTCGGAATAACGGCCTGCGGCCGGGCGTCGCGCAGATCCCGGGGCGTGACACTGGTCCCGGAACGATGCCAGTCGAGTGGTCGTTAGATGGGTTTGTGTTTTGCTGTGCCAAGGGTTTAGCACCTCGATCGCTTCCCCGGATTCCAACTGCGCCAGAATGATCCGGCCTGCTTTGGTGATCTGCCAAGCTTTCGGGCTAGGAAGGATCAGTCCTGAGGAGAAGGCGTCGATTTTTGGAGCGAGTGTCGCAAGCCGCCGAAGCTGAGCGCTGCACTCACGCGAGGATGGCGTTTGCAGATTGCGCCTGATCGTGTCGATTCGCTACGGCCGTCGGGTCGCGTAGACAGCACCTTCAACACGCCAATCTGAAACGATACCAACCCAATCCCACGCAACGTCCCCACACCCAGATGATTCGTGAGACCATACGAACACCAAAAGTGACCGGGTTGGTATGTGCAGCCGTTGCTCCGACGAACATGACTAAAGCGTGGGCAATCCAAGCTTCATACATTGTTTCGACCACGCGGGCGGTGCATCGCGTAGTTCCGCAATGCCTATGCCACGGGGCAGGCGACCTTCGATTGCGGCCTTGACCAGTGGCGGCGCAAGAAAAGCCATCGACAGCGTCAGATTGATTTGCCGAACGCTGCATTTTTGCCTGATCGCAATCTGTTCGATTGTAAATTGTCCGGAGACGATCTCGTCCAGCCATTGCCGGCCGCGTGCAATGGCACGGATCAGGCCAGCGCGACGCTCTGCGCGGATCGGTCGTGTTCGCTGGATTGAGGCGGATGCAGGTTGGATCACGTCCCGGAATTTGCGCATCGGCGGCTTGGTCCAGGGAATCAGGATGACCTCACCTTGATCGAGCGCGGTGCCGGCTTGAGGCAATTCGCGATCATGATCTGGCGTCGGTTCAATCGCTTTAATGGTAACAGCCAGGTGTTTGGCACGAACCTCGACCTTTGCAATATGGGCTGCAACGGCATTTTGCTCCGAGAGCGACCGTGAGCATTCGCCGGATTCCATCAGTCGGTCACGCACGGCATGGGTGACCAACGCCTCGATCTGATCTGCTGGGACGCGAGATACGGACCCCAGCGGATCATCCGAATGACCGCGTTGCAGCGGTTGGGAGATATAATAGCGGTACCGTACGCGGTTCCTGGTGGCGTGAGTTGGGATCATGCGGTTGCCAGCATCGTCGAACAGCAGTCCCGAGAGACACGCTTTGGATTTTTGCCTAGCACGCGTCCGATGGGACCATTGTTCGGTCAGCTTGTCCTGGACGGCCTCGAACAGGGATCGCTCAAGCAAAGCCGGTTGTGGTCCGGGCAGGACCTCGCCCTTGAATGTCACCTCGCCGATATAGAACCGGTTGCGCAGCATATAGAACAGCGGGCCTTGGGTGAACGGAACGCCGCCGCGGATGGCCCCGCTCGAGAGCTTGCGCACTTTGGAGGTCAGTCCTTTTGCTCTGAGATCAGCGACGAGACGGTTGACGCTGCCCAATTCAAGGTAGCGCTCAAAAATGAGCCGGACGGTTTTTGCTTCGTCCTGGTGGATAGATAGCTTGCCATCGTTGAGCCCGTAACCGAGCGGAACCATGCCTCCGACCCACAGGCCCTTGCGCTTGGAGGCGGCAATCTTGTCGCGGATGCGCTCGGCGGTAACCTCGCGTTCGAACTGGGCAAAGGACAAGAGGACATTCAGGGTCAAACGGCCCATCGATGTCGTCGTGTTGAACTGCTGGGTCACCGAGACGAAGGACACGCCATGAGCGTCGAACAGCTCAACCAGTTTGGCAAAGTCGGCCAGGGACCGCGTCAGGCGGTCGACTTTATAGACGACAATGACATTGATCTTGTGTGCCCTGACGTCATCGAGCAACTTTTGAAGGGCAGGGCGGTCGGTTGATCCGCCCGAGAACCCTCCATCGTCATAGCGCATCTTGATCAGCGTCCAGCCCGCATGCGCCTGGCTGCGGATATAGGCCTCAGATGCATCGTACTGGGCATCGAGCGAGTTGAATTCCTGATCGAGCCCGGCATCGGTCGAGACGCGGGTATAGATCGCACACCGGACGGATTTGCCAGACACCGATTTACCAGGCGATGTCATATGGTCCCGCAGACCCAGCTGCGGTCCGCAGACCAAAGAACCGCGGCCCGTTCCATTTGGTTCCGGTGATGGCAAGGGCGACTTTGGACAGGCTCTCATAGGTTTTGCCCTCAAAGGCAAAGCCGTCGGCGAGCACCATCACCCGATGGTCGCGTCCGTTCCATTCGCGGGCTAGGATCGCGCCCGGCGCAAGCTCCTGGTTGCGCTGATCTAGCTTGTCGGTCAATTTGGTGATCGCAGCCGATCCGCCTAATCCAACGGCAGCCTTCAATATCTGCACCATCCCCGCATCGAGATCGCCGAAGGCATCGGCCTGGATGCGATACGCGAGCATGGCGAACAGCAAATGCTTCGGCAGGTGAACGTGGACTGAGCGACCCGTCACACTTTGCCATCGGAGGCGAAGGGCCCTGAGATCAAGATCACCCAGACGCGCGATCTCGGTCTCAAGGGACGCCGCATCGATCGTGCGACGAGATTGTCTTCGAGGCGCCATCGCTTAGGCGGCCTTAGCCGATTTGCTGATCCCATCCGCTGCAGGTTTGATGCGATAGCGTCGGACCTTGTCAACGAGTTCGGAATCAAGATCGAGCTTCAGTTTCTTGCGAATGACACCGGCAAAGAACCCGCGCACCGAATGCGGCTGCCAACCTGTCGCCTTAACGATGGCTTCGATCGTGCAGCCATTTGTCGATCGCAGCAGAGCCATCACCTGAGCCCGCTTGGAGCCGGTGCGAGCGCCCGATGCTTTCTTCGGCAAGGCGGATGCGCCGGTAGCTGGTGATGCCTTCGATGCCGCTGGCCTCTTTGTCTTGGTGGCAACGTGTTTGGCTTTAACCGATCGGTTGGCATCTGATTTTGAGATCGGTTGTTTGGTCGATGCTGGCTGCTTTGATTTGGCTTTCGTCATGAGGATCTCCGTCGTTGCGGGGGGGGGCGCCCCACCACCGCTGCCCCGCGGTGGCTAAAAGCCGGCGGGGCAAGATCCTGACGAGCCTATTCGCTCGCTATAATAGCCGTAGTAACGCTCCGTTGCCGCAGCAAAGCCAGTCCTTTCTGAGCAATCTTGTTGCTCGCTTCGCGGATCGGTGCCGGGCGTGAAAGTTCTCGGGCCAGCATCAAACTACGAATCTGGGGGTCAGAGGTTCGAATCCTTTCGGGCGCGCCATCTAGCCAGAAAATCAATAGTTTAGAGATGCGTTAGACTCTGTTCTGTAGGGCGTAGCCGATTGCGCTTTTGGGGTGTGGGCTGGGGTGTGGGTATTTGCTCGTTATCGTCAGGGTCCCATCCGTTACCGTCCACTGCAATCCGTTTCCGGCGACCGCTGAGAGTGCGGAATCACGCGTGGGGTTCGTGCGGGCAGGGTGCTCGGTGGTCGGAATGACCCGCACGCCGGATGGCGAAGAACTGACCAGGAATGGTGGCGACGAGAAGTAAAATATCAGAACCAATGACGAAAGCCGTCAGTCCGAAATGGCTGGCGGCCTTCGTTATTTCAACAATCAAAGAAGTGTCTTCGCAGAAAATGCAGGGAGTACTTGGCGTCCTTTTTGGGCGCGCTCGCCCGCTAGGATTCCCGCATTGGCCAGCCGTATGCGATGCCTTGTCCCCTTTAGCCATGCCGACAAAATGGCGCCTGCGACCAACTGCTCCGTATCGTGTCCGATCGCTTGACCTGTCGCCTTCAGATAATCGAGCGCAATGAGCAATGCTTCAGTAAGCGCAGGGTCTGGCATGGGCGATAACCGGGTTCCGAATTACGGATTTAGCGACTCCATTGTGGCTAAAATTGTTCGTGCAGCTGATTACGAAGCCATGCCCCAATACGATTGAAGGGCGGCGCGTCGATCGGCTCGACTGTCCTCTTTCAGTTCATCAAAGCGTTGATGAAGAACGCTAGCCCCATCTTGATCTCCTGTATCTTCTCAAGGTCAGGCGTGTCGGGTTCTCTTCGCTGGCACCCTTCCGCAGCGTCGGCTTCCTTGACGTCAGCCCGTCAATCTGTTTCCCGGATTCTCCACGGGCGACATTTTCCATGTGGTGCTCTAATCGAGCATTCTTGATCGCGCAGTTCTTGTTCGGCCTGATGCTCAAACTCCTTGTCCCTTCCGTTAGGAAAGCCGGCTTGCTGCCACAGTTCATCCATGCGGCGTTGGATCTGCTCTCGTGTCGGTTCGCTCATGCGCGAACTTCCAGCGGTGCACGGCCCCGCAAGGGGCTTTGAGGACGAAGGTACGGGACCACGCGGGGCGGTGGGCGGCCACGGCCCATGAACATAATCTGCGATGTAGCGGGCTAAGTCCGCCAAAGCAGATGTTCCGTGAGACTTACCCGTTGCTGCGCCTCCAAGCTGCGCCTTCGGCGAGCGCGGTCCATTCGGCGGCGAGCTTCAGCCATGCTTCCTTGTCGAGCACGTATCTAGCGTGCTTAGCGCGCGCATAGCACTCGTCCGCTATCGCGCGATAACGTCCGATGTTCTGGTCGGACATTCATTTGGGATTGTGCGCGCGGTCCATCGGGTCACCGCATGGTCTCGGAGCCCGTCGCGGGACTCTCGATGTTTCGGAGAGGGGCGTATGCGCCCGTCCGGTGAAGGTCTCGCAGTCCGCTAGCGAGCTGGCGAAGGTTGTTCCTCGCCGCGCCGGCGGGGAGCTTGCGCGCACGCCGAAGCGCGTCGGCTGCGTGCAGTATGATTGGAGCCTTGGGTGCGTCAGTCATTTCGGCGGCCGCAATCCGGAGGATGAGAGCCACGCGTCTATGCGTGAGGCTTTCTCGGCCTGCTCGGCCCGGTTCAGAAGAAGCTCGCGGTCTTTGCCGGATGGGAGGTCTGCGGCCTCGTCCCTGAGACGCAGAGCCTCGTCTTTGAGCCGTTGTTGGAAGGTCTTCTCGTGCTTGACGCGCATACGCTGATTCATGACGCTGTTCCTACAAAGGAAGGTGGCGCGCAATTCAGGGCAATCGTCATATACGAAAGGGTGGTGAGAAATTGTGCGTTAAAAATTGACAAAGCGCGAATATTTTTTGTGGAGCCATCCGGATTTTTTCATCGCGCCGTCGTGAAAATTAGTTTTGTAAGCTTCCTGTAAGGAGCCTTTGCCGCAGCAGTCGTCCGCGCCGTAACGCTCGGAGCATTGGTGGTTCGCTAGGCCGCTTTCCATTCCTAATGGAAAGCCCGATAGCTCCACGGCAGACACAGCTGCCGGCTCATACCGCACGTTCGGTTCGCAACCACGCATGGATTTAGGCCAGCGTTCCGCTCGGCAATACGTTGAAGCTTATTACCGTTCAAAAACCGGCGCTGGCGCTTCTATGACGGGCAGCCGAGCTGGAGGATAGGGTGCGGTGGGGACGATAGTTGTGCGGGACCAAGCGGAGCAACTCACAGCCCAGCGCGTCGATGCCAGCGTCTGACCGTAGCAGACTTCCTTGATCCAGATCAACAAAACGCTGCGTTTCGCTGCTTGTCTGACTCCAACCGTCCGTCCTTTCGGGGTGTCCAGGAGCAGCCATCATGAAGAAGCATCTGTCGTCGCTTGCTGCGGTGCTGTCGGGTATAACGCTCATGGTATCGATGTTGGCCCCGAGCGCTGCCCAATCGATTTCCGCAGGCGAGGCCCAAGCTATCGCTGCGGAGGCGTACGTCTACTTCTATCCGCTCGTGACGATGGACGTGACGCGCAAACAGCTCAACAATTCCGATCCGAAAACCGCAGGCATCGGCGGTGCTTCCAACACGTTCAATAATATCGCGGCCTACCCCACTGCGGACATGAGGGCAGTGGTACGACCTAACTTTGACACGTTGTATTCGAGCGCTTGGCTGGACCTGACGCACGAGCCCATGATCGTTTCGGTTCCTGATACCGGCGGCCGTTATTACCTGCTACCGATGCTCGACATGTGGTCCGATGTGTTCGCGTCGCTAGGTTCGCGTACAACAGGCACTAAGGCGGCCAATTTCCTGGTTGCGCCTCCGGGCTGGAATGGGGACTTGCCGGAAGGGGTCACACGCATCAATGCGCCGACGCCCCATGTCTGGATAATCGGTCGCACCAGGACGGATGGCCCCGCTGACTATGCCACAGTCCACGAAGTGCAGAAGGGCTACAGGATCACGCCGCTATCAGGATGGGGAAAACCCCCGGTCGTCGTCACGCAAACCATCGACCCTAGCGTCGACGTCAAGACACCGCCGAAGACGCAAGTTGATACGATGGCGGGTGATAAGTTTTTCGCGTATGCAGCCGAGTTGCTCAAAGTCAACTCGCCGCACATCACAGATCAGCCGATCATCTCGCGCATGAAGCGGATCGGCCTCGAAAAGGGAAGGAGCTTCGACATTACCAAAATTGACGCGACCGCACGGAAAGCCATCGAAGGCGCGCCGGCAGAGGGTCAAAAGCTGATGGCTTGGAAGGTCCCGACGTTGGCTCGCGTAGCAAACTACTGGTCCATGAATACTGACACGATGGGCGTTTATGGGACCTATTATTTGAAGCGTGCGATCGTAGCCCAGATTGGACTTGGTGCTAATCTGCCGGAAGATGCGATCTACCCGGTCAGCATCGGCGATGAAAACGGCAAGGCGCTAGACGGTGCAAACAAGTACATCATCCGCTTCGCCAAAGACACGATGCCGCCGGTCGACGCATTCTGGTCAATCACCCTGTATGATAATGAAGGTTTCCAGGTTGCGAATCCGGTAAATCGCTTTGCGGTGAGTAGCTGGATGCGGTTCAAGCGCGACGCCGACGGGTCGCTGACGCTGTACATCCAGAACGAAAATCCCGGCAGCGATCTCGAAACCAACTGGCTGCCTGCGCCTAAAAGCCCATTCAACCTCACCATGCGCCTCTATGCGCCGAAGTCGGAGGCGTTAACTGGCGTGTGGAATCCACCGTCCATCATGCGGGTCAATAGTGATAATACTATTGGCCGGCGGTGACGACAGATGCTGGAAGTCCGCATCCTGAACACCCGCTAGCCGCCCGCCATTCCTGATGCACGCCCGATAGGCCCACGGCACGACATAGCTCCCCGCCCAAACACCATGGGCCGCGCGCTCCGCTTCCTTTGAGCGCCAACATATCGACCCTTTGAGTATCGAGGCCAATCGAACGCAAGGCCGTTGCGCACAACCCAAAACGCAACGTCTTCACCATCGATCGAGCAGACCGCGACCGTGCGTCCGTATTGATCCCGGCCGACGCCTTCGCAGCTTACGGGCCTGCCCGCGACATGCTCGGCAAGTTCGTTCGCCGCTTTTGGCTCCGCAGCGATATTGCAAGCTGTCGTCACCGCGACATAGTTGGGAAGATTCTGGCGCGTCGATACCCGACAGGCGAATGCGCTGCCCATGGATTTCGAGCGTATCGCCGTCGATGACCGTGGCTTGTCCAGTGATTGTTTCGGCGAGTGCAGGCGACGCGAAGAAGAGTGCGAGCGCCGCTAGAAGCAATCGTTCCATAGGGGCAATTTCCTTTATACCGATTGTCCCTATGTGAGCTTCGTCACAGCAAAAAAGAGAGCGGCCTATCATGCTCATATTCACGATGGACGTGGTGTCCATCGCAGCAAGGAAATATGCATATGATCCGCGAGTTGACGGAATCCGGCATCGGTGAAGTTTCTGGCGGCCTACAGGCCGGTTATAAATTTTGTTGGGATGGTCCGGCAGGAACCGGCGTGTACCCTTCCTATACCGATTGCGGCCCAGGACCGACCAATAGACAGGTCTACAGCGCTTTCTTCGACGGCTTCAATAAGACCTCTGGTCAGCCGCCGATTTGATAAGCACAGCTCGGGTCGCCCAACTCAGCAACTCCATCGCCTCGATGTTCGTCTTGGCGATGGATTGCTTAGTCTTGATTGGAAGTCGAACACGAAAAAGACTGAGGGCGACAGTACCGTCTCGCAATCAAGCCGTCCGGGTGCGGAATACCACGACTACAAATAGCGCCATGGCCGAAACCACGATCAGTGACCCGACGATAGGCGCTGCGATATAGGAATTACCATTCACCAGCACGAGGGCAATTCCGGCGGGGAACAGAATGCTGCCGATGATGTGAAGCCCGCCCTGAATCCGGGCTAACTTCATTCGGCCTGCGGCGGGAAACAATCTGTAATACAGGCCGAATAAAAATAGCAGCACCCCGCCGACAAGATTTAGGTGCGCATGGGCGGGCGCAAGAACAAAGTTCTGCTGAATCCCCATTGCTATGCCGGCAATCATGCCCGTCAACAGAATCACCACGCTCACGCACATCATCAATGAACCGATCATCGTCCTTTTTCCCAATTGATGGCCCGACTAAAATGGGCGAGCGCGATGGGGTTTAGCAAAATCTCGTCTCCAATTCACCTTCCGACCGCTCGTCGACCAAACCGATTCACGTCAACCGGCTCGCGAAGCTTCGGCAAGCCCTTCGGCCGATCGGGATAAATGAACTCTTCACCGCGAAGCCATCGTCCATTGAAACGATCCCAAAACTGAATCGCGTCTAGCTGCATGGCGAACTCATAGACGTACCACAGGCCGTCACGTTCGATGCGCTCACCCGTCCCGTCAAACGGGATGCTATTCATTTTGCAAACCGCGTCGATGAATCCCCAATGCCCGCGTGCGTAGCTATCTTCAAGCGCGACGTGGTAGGGCCTTGATTTCTTCCACCGATATTCACCGTTGCCGCGCTCGTGAAAGTCGCGACGCTGCATCATGCACTCGGGCAGCCGTGCAATGCCGTTCGCGATGCGCCGGGCTTCGTCTGAGGTCAGGTAGTTGTGAGCGAAGCCGATGTCTTGAAGATCGTCGCGGCAACGCACGTAAGCCAGCGGCACGCCCTTGGCGTCACTGACAACGAACGGCCCCGCGCCATCACGGTGGACTTGCCAGGGCGGTGGAAAACGACGTTTGTGACCGCTTGACTCCATAAGAACATAATAAGAACATTATTCCGCTCGGTCAACACGAAACAGCGACATGAAGGCCAGTCTCAAACCGGACAAACAAACGGAAGCCGAGAGATTGGAGGTCGCGGTCGCTCAGGCAATAGCGGCCTGCGACGGCGATGTTCGCGCGACGATCCGGGCGTTGCTCGTAGCGAACAAATTTCTAGAAGCGCAAATCTCGCACGGTTATCGACGCGGCGTGAGGCACGGAAGATTCAACACCTATTCGGGATAACGGTGATGGGCTGGCGCTCGCAAGAGAATTACGAACTGACGAACGAACGCGACTTCAATCGCTTGCCGTGGCGTGATCGGAAGATCATTCAAAAGGCCGGTGGGTTGCAGCGCCAGCGATCGTGTTCCCCTGCATCATGGCCAGTCATTTCAGGTGATCGCGCCATCGCCGATGGTGTTGACGACCCTTGTCAGGCTGTCGAATGTACAAGCGCGAATACCGGGTCGGGATAGGAGGGTTGGATGAACGAGCGTCAAGCTCTGGTCTCTATCAAAAGGATGATAAAAGGGGCCTGCGACCTCGATGATATCGAAGCCGTTCGGGATCAACTCCATACGATGCTCTTCATCGCGAACCATGCGCTTGTTCCTGTCCAGCGCAAACCGACGAAGAAATAGAAAACCGGACCGACGACGGAGCCTCAATTGACCAGCACGGCCTTTGCTTTGATTGGGTTCATAGCGTGGACGTTGGCCCTATTGGTCCTCATGGAAACGATTCGGACCTGCCTGGTCGTCGCAGGCAAGGTGCCAGCAAATAGATTCACACCTGACAACAGCAATCTGTCGCCATTTATGCAGCGTCTAGCTCGCGCGCATGCCAACTGTATCGAAGGGCTGCCATTGTTCCTGGCAGCGATCCTGCTCTCCGCTTCTGCGAGCCGAGTCGCGAGATTGTCATCGAGCGACTCGCGCGCTTCTACCGCAGCCTGGTTCACCTTCTCTCGTGCCTCAGCTCGATGGCCTGCGCGCGCTCGCGCCGACGCGAGCTCCCCCTCGTATGCGCTCAGCGCCGCATTTGATTCCTCCTTTAGCTGCATCGCTTGAGCAAGATCACCTTCGATCGTGTTCTGCCGAGCATCGATAAGGCTTCGTACACGTGGCAGAGCGATTCGTGAGATGGTGACATAGAGGAAAGCGAAGGTGATAGCCAGTCACACTAGCTGGGAAGCGAACGTCGAATGATCGAAGGGCGGAAATGCGCTCTTGTGTACGCTACCATCGACCGCCGTATGGGTGGCGGTGTTCTCGGCGTTACCTCGATTTCCAGCCATGCAACTCTCCTGCTGCTGTCATACATGCGGCCGAACGGAAGCGACACAGAATGACGAGGGCTTCGGCTCAATCGGGTAATCAAATTTAAATGGGAGCTATGGAGTGGATGAACGCGTTCGCGGGATTACTAAAAAATGATACCGGGTGGGGTATTAAGGCGACGAGCCTGAGATTTTGGAGAGCAAGATACGTTTCGCTTTGGTATTTTTGCGGAACGCCGCGCGCTGCTTGGCGTTGATGTTCATCAACTTGGTCCTAACGACATGGTGCGAGGATTTGGTCGGTCCTCTAACGTTGCGCGTACCAAAGGGAAAAACAATGACAGACGGTGCTTTCAACTCTCCCACCATCCAACTTCAAAGGGATCAACGCGGTAAGATTTGGCTGGACAATCCTATAACCTCATTCATAGCGCTAATTCTGCTAGGTCTTTTGATCGTTCGTATTCTTTACAAGCACGTTCGCTTGTAAAATTACTGAGTGTCCTGGCTGCTCAAACTGCCCACCTATCTAAAG
>NZ_MKRN01000016.1:16019-16199 GCF_001896955.1 Nitrobacter sp. 62-13
ACAATTTCGGCAGGTCGGATAGGAGAACGACGATCGCGATTGCAACGATTATTGCAAGCGGTCCGCTGGCAACGAATTCGAACCATCGTGTCTTGAACCTGAGTTCATTATTGTGATCGGACATTGCTGGTAAAGGCCTCCATCAAAAACTGGGAATCTCTGATTGAGCTGCTGCCGGTT
>NZ_MKRN01000017.1:0-12795 GCF_001896955.1 Nitrobacter sp. 62-13
GATTGAGCGGATTGGCCCACAGCACGGTCGACACCACAAGTCCCGACAGGATCATCAGGCCGCCCATTGTCGGCGTGCCCTTTTTGCTGATGAGATGCGACTGCGGCCCGTCGGCGCGGATCGGCTGTCCCTTGCCCTGGCGCAAGCGGAGGTTGTCGATGATCCAGGGGCCGAACAGGAACACGAACAACGCGCCCGTGACCATCGCACCGCCGGTGCGGAAAGTGATGTAGCGAAAGACGTTCAGGAGCGGCTTGAAAATGCCGAGTCCCGGAACAGTGTTGGAAAGATCGATCAACCAATAAAACATGTGAAACCCTAAACCGCGCCTCCGTCGTGCGCGGCGTTGCCGGGAAATCGCTTTTCGAGCGCCGTCACGATTACTTTCATTCGCGATCCGAGCGAGCCCTTGACCATGATGACGTCGCCGGCACGGATCGCTCCCACCACCTGCGATTCGAGCGCGCCCGATCCCTCTGCATAGCCGCCCCGCCTGCCGGAGGAAAGCGCATCCCACAGGTTGCGCATCAGCGGACCGCAGCAAAATACCATGTCGATGGCATTGGCATTGATCGGCTCGGTCAGGCCGCGGTGCAGATCGGCGCTTCCGGGGCCGAGTTCCAGCATGTCGCCCAGCACGGCGATGCGACGGCCCTGCGCGCCTGTTTCAGCCTGGCCGAGCACGTTGAGCGCCGCCGCCATCGAGGCCGGATTGGCGTTGTAGCTCTCGTCGATCAATGTCGCTTCGCCGTTCGGCACGGTCAGGGCATGGCGCACGCCGCGCCCCGCAGCCGGCTGCGCCTGCGACAGCGCAAGACCCGCAAGCGCGAGATCCGCCCCGGCCAGCGATGCCGCCGCCAGAACAGCCAGCGAGTTCATCGCCATGTGGCGGCCGGGCATGGCGAGCTTGTAGGTCAGTTCATGACCGAGAATTTTTGCATGCACCGCGGAGCAAGCCGGATGCAGCGCCACATCGAGCAGGCGCGCGTCGGCTTTCTGGTCCGCGCCGAACGAGACGGTCCTTGCAATGCCGAGTTTCCCGGCGCGCTGCAGCAGCCGCGGGAACTGCGCATTGTCGCGGTTCAGCACGACGGCGCCGCCCGGCTCGACGCCTTCGAAAATTTCCGCCTTGGCGTCGGCGATCGCTTCAATGCCGGAGAAAAATTCCAGATGCACCGGCTCGACCGTGGTGATAACGGCGATATGTGGCCGCACCATCTTCACCAGCGGCGCGATCTCGCCCGCGTGATTCATTCCGATCTCGAAGATCGCGAAACGCGCGTCCGCCGGGCAGCGCGCCAGCGTCAGCGGCACGCCCCAGTGGTTGTTGAACGAGGCTACCGAGGCGTGAGTCTTGCCCTGCGCAGCCAGCACGCTCCGTAATGCTTCCTTGGTCGAGGTCTTGCCGACCGAGCCCGTCACGGCGATCACCTGCGCTGAAAGCCGCGCGCGTGAGGTCCGCGCCAGATCGCACAATGCGGCAAGCACGTCGTCGACAATCAGCAAAGGCGCATCGGCAGCGAAGTTGTCACGCTGGGCGGCTTCGACCACCGCCAGCGCCGCACCTGCCTTCAAGGCGGCAGCGACGAAAGCGTGGCCGTCATGCACGTCACCCTTGATCGCGAAATAGGCTTCGCCAGGTGCAACGGTGCGGCTGTCGATGGAGACGCCGGCGATCGCCGCGGGCAACGCCCCTCGCCGTTTGGCGCGCATCGCCGCGGCCATCGCGTCCAGCGTCCACAACGGCTGCGTGCTCATGCCACTCTCGCTGCCAACGCCGCCGCCGCCGCCTCGTGATCGCTGAACGGCAGCACCCGGTCGCCGACGATCTGTCCGGTCTCGTGGCCCTTGCCGGCGATCAGCAGCGCGTCTCCGGGCTGCAGGTCCGCGATAGCGGTCTGGATCGCCTCGGCGCGATCGCCGATCTCGCGCGCGTCGCGCGCGGCCGCAAGGATCGCGGCGCGGATCGCGGCGGGATCTTCGCTGCGCGGATTGTCGTCGGTGACGATGACCGCATCGGCATTGTTGACGGCGATCTCGCCCATCAGCGGACGTTTGCCCGCGTCGCGGTCGCCGCCCGCGCCGAACACCACCACGAGCCGCCGCCTGGCATACGGCCGCAGCGCTTGCAGCGCCTTCGCCAGCGCGTCCGGCTTGTGAGCGTAATCGACGAAGACCGGCGCGCCGTTGCGCTCGCCAACCAGTTCGAGCCGCCCCTTGGCGCCTTCGAGATGCTCGAGCGCAGCGAACACCTGATCGGCGTCGCCGCCGGTGCCGATGACGAGGCCCGCCGACACCAGCGCGTTCTCGATCTGGAATTCGCCGACCAGGGGCAGGCGTATGATGCGATCGCGTCCGGCGTGTTCGAGAGTTACCCGTTGGGCAAAGCCCTCGATAGCGGCATCGACCAGACGAATGCCGAGGTGCGCGCCGTCGCCACGACGGCCGACCCGCATCACCGACAGGTTGCGCGCGACGGCGGCTTCGATCACCGTGCCCGAACAATCGTGATCGGCGGAAATCACGGCGACGCCGTCCGGCTCGACCAGTTCGCGGAACAGCCGCAGTTTCGTATCGAGATAGTGCGCGACGGTCGGATGATAATCCATGTGGTCGCGCGAGAGATTGGTGAAGCCGGCGGCGCGCACGCGAACGCCGTCGAGGCGATGCTGGTCGAGTCCGTGCGACGATGCCTCCAGCGCGAGATGCGTTACGCCCTCGCCGGCAAGCTGATCGAGTTCGCGATGCAGCGCGATCGGATCGGGCGTCGTCACCGAGCCGTACACGTTGCGCAAGGGCGAGACCACGCCGATGGTGCCGATGCTGGCGGCGGGATGCCCGAGCCGCTGCCAGATCTGCCGCGTGAAGGCTGCCACCGATGTCTTGCCGCTGGTGCCGGTGACGGCTGCGATCGTCCCCGGCTGCCGCGGAAAAAATTTCGCCGCCGCCAGCGCCAGCGCACGGCGCGGATTCGACGTCACGATGAACGGAACGCGGCCACCGACCGGCGCGTGCTCACCGACAACCGCAACGGCGCCGGACGCGACCGCGGCATCGACGAACCGAGCGCCATCGGTCGTCGTGCCGGCAAGCGCGAAAAACACATCGCCCGGCTTCACCTCGCGGCTGTCCACGGCAAGGCCGGTGACGGCCAGCTCGCCTGTCCGTGCATCCATGGCGGCATCATCGCCGAAAAGCTCGCGAAGTTTCATGCTCTCCTGGTCCCGGCCGCGCGGCTGACCCCGCGTTTACTGCGTCGCTCGGGATGCCGCAAGAATAAGGCGGTCGGACGGCGGCAGATCGAACCGCGGCTGCACGCCGAGAAGCGGCGCAATGCGCGCGATCACCTTGCCGCCGGTCGGCACCGCGTTCCAGCCCGAGGTGATGAAACCGAATGTCTCCTTGAGCGGCTGCGGCTCGTCCAGCATCACCAGAAGCTGGTACTGGGGGTTGTCCGCCGGCAGGATCGCAGTGAAGGCGTTGAGCACGCGCTTCTTGGCATAGCGGCCGTTGATGACCTTCTCGGCGGTGCCGGTCTTGCCGCCGACATAATAGCCCTTGACGTCCGCTTTCTTCGCGGTGCCGACCTCGGCGTTCAACCGCAGCAGGAAGCGCATCTTGTCGCTGGTCTCCTTTTTGATGACCCGCTTGGCGAGCTTCATCGCATCGGCTTCGGATCGCTTGAGGAAGGTCGGCGGAATGAGGTAACCGCCGTTGACGAGCGCATCGATTCCCATCACGGCCTGCAAAGGCGCCACCGCGATGCCGTGCCCGAAGGCGATGGTGACGGTGTTCAACTCGCCCCACTTGCGCGGCAGGATCGGCGAAGCGCTTTCCGGCAGTTCGGTGCGCAGGCGTTCCATCTGCCCCATCTTGCGCAGGAAGGCCTTGTGCGCCTCGACGCCTTGCGCAAGCGCGATCCGCGCCGCGCCGATGTTGGACGAATAGGTGAACACTTCTTTCATGTTGATGAAGCGACCGAGCCGATGGTCGTCATGGATCGTGAAGCGGCCGAAATGCAGCGGCGCGCGCGCGTCCCACATCGAATTCAGATCGTATTTGCCGGAATCGAGCGCCATCGCCAGCGTGAAGGCCTTGAAGGTCGAACCCATTTCGTACACGCCTGTGGTCAGACGGTTGATGCGATCGGGATCGTGGGCCTCCTTCGGGTTGTTCGGGTCGAAGTCCGGCAGCGAGACCATCGCGACGATCTCGCCGGTCCGCACATTGGAGACGAGGCCCGAGGCCGCCTTGGCGTGATAGTGCTCCTTGGCCTTGAGCAGTTCGTCGCGCAGCGCGTGCTCGACGCGCAGGTCGATCGACAGTTCCACCGGTTTCTGCAGGCGGTCGGTGGCGAAACCGGCGCGATGCAGATCGGCGAGCCCGTTGGTGTCGAGCCACTTCTCCATGCCTGCGATGCCCTGGTTGTCGATGTTGACCAGGCCGATCAGATGCGCGACCTCGCTGCCGCTCGGATAGACGCGCTTGTTCTCGCGCAGGAAGCCGATGCCCGGAATGCCGAGGTTGTGGATTTCCTTCTGCTGCAACGGGGTGATCTCGCGCTTCAGCCAGACGAAGCCCTTGCGGGTGCCGAGGCGCTGACGGACTTCGGCGGTCTCAAGGTCGGGAAGCGTCGCCGTCAGCAGCTCGACCGCCTCGTCGCGATCGATGATGCGGCGCGGCTCGCCGAACAGGCTCGGCGCCTTGACGTCGGTGGCGAGAATCTGGCCGTTGCGATCGACGATATCGGGCCGAGCGGTGGCGATCGCATCCTGCGACGCCGTGCGGTGTCCTCCCCGATCATCCGGGAATGCCGCAAACATCACAAGACGGGCCGCGATCACCGAATAGATCAGGCCGAATACAATAATGACGAGACCTACGCGCACCCGCGCCTTGGCGGCGCGATCGACGTTACGCCCGTAGAGCAGGCTGCGGATCGTGCTCTGGCTCCACGCCACCGACAGCGTGCGGCTGACGCGGCCGCGCATGTTCCAGCCGGTCATCGTGGGCCCTCCGACGCGGGAAGCGAGCCGGTGATGACATCGGGATCGACGATCTCGATCATGGCGCCGATCGGGTCGGACGTCCCGGGCGGCACCAGGCTCGGCGGCCGCTCCGGCAGGTTCTTCAGAGAATCGAATTGCGTGGCTTCAATGGGCTTCAGTTTCAGGTGCCGCTCGGCCAGAATCTGCAACCGTCTCGGCGCATCGAGCCTGGCCCATTCCGAACGCAAGGCCGCGATCGCCTCGCGCTGCTCGCGCACCTGCGCCTGAAGCCGCAGCACGCGCTCGGTGCGGGCCGTGGAATCCATCTTGATGCGGTAGACATACGACGCCGCATAGACCAGCGCGCAGACGACGAGGAAATGGATGATCCGCATCGATCAGCCTCCCCGCATCACGTTTGCGAGCGAAGGCCAGGCCGGATGCGTATCGGCGTCGAACGCGGGCGCGGCGGTGCGTTCGGCGGCGCGCAGCTTGGCGGAGCGGGCGCGCGGATTGGCGCGCACTTCGTCGTCCCCCGCCGTCACCGGACGCCGGGTCAGAATGGCAAAGCTCGGTGCGGCCCGTTCGATTTCCGGCAGGTGGCGCGAACCGCCGACCGCCTTGCCGCGCGCGGCGAAGAAGTTCTTGACGATACGGTCTTCCAGCGAATGAAAGGACACCACCGCGAGCCGCCCGCCCGGCTTGAGCACACGCTCCGCCGCCGCCAGCGCCGCGATCAGTTCATCAAGCTCCTCGTTGACGAAAATCCGCAACGCCTGGAACGTGCGCGTCGCCGGATGGATCTCGTGCGGCTTGGCGCGGACCACCTTCGAGACGATGTCGGCCAGCGCCCGCGTGGTCGCGATCGGCGCGTCCCGCCGTGCGGCAACGATGGCGCGCGCCACCGCACGCGAGCGCCGCTCCTCGCCGAAGACATAGATGATGTTGGCGAGATCGGTCTCGGAGGCGCGCGCCAACACGTCGGCCACGGTCGGCCCATGCGCGCTCATGCGCATGTCGAGCGGACCGTCGAGACGAAACGAGAAGCCGCGACCGGCTTCGTCGAGTTGCATCGAGGACACCCCGACATCCATGACGATGCCGTCGACGGCGTCAGCGCCCTCGGCGGCGCAGATCGCGGCGAGATTGGAAAAGCGGTCCTCGACCAGCGTCAGCCTGCCGCCGGACTCCTCGACCAGACCGAAGCCGCCGGCAATCGCGGTACGGTCGCGGTCGATCCCGATCACGCGGGTATCGGCAGTGGCTAGGATCGCGCGGGAATAGCCCCCGGCCCCGAAGGTCGCATCGACATAGACGCCTCCCGCACGCGGCGCGAGCATGGCGACGGCCTCGTGGCCGAGCACGGGCACATGGCGCACCGGCGCAGCCGTCATGGTCTCGCCCTCGTCCGCAGATGCAGTGCTCTCGACACGCGCGCGCCCATTCCGCCTTGAATGCCCGACAATCAACCGGCCGTTCCGGTCCTCGGGGCCCATCGCCACGGCGGGTCCGACCGGCTTGGTCCCCACCAGCTCCCGCGCCAGGAGATAGACTGACAAACCCGGGCTTCCGCATGGAATTTGAGGGGCTGCCATGGGGATTTCGAGCGCAAATGGGACCTCGGCCGCCCCGAAACCGGTTCGGCGCTTCATCACTCAGTAACGGCGGTTAGCGTTAAGAAAGGGTTGATGATTTTGCCTGGAATCGAGTTGTCGCGCCCCGATGCGCTGGAGCCTGACGCCACCCGTCCAAAGTCGGGGAAAAGGCGAAAGACGGTCAGGCTTCGATTGCCTGCCGGACCAGGCGTCCGGATAGTGATCCTACTGTGAGTCGTCGAAACGGACCGCGCGCTTCACGCCGCGTGCCGTTCTCTTATCTGTTTTGGGTCGTTGCATGCTATCAGGTTCGTTCGCATACGCTTATTCTGACCCCAGACGTCGACGCCCTCTCCCGGTCCCCAAGGCTATCGCTGGAATGCCGACCTTCATCCCGGACTCATCGGTCGTCTCCGACACCGTGCCTTCCATGAACTTCGGCGACCGGGCCAAAGGGCGTCAGCCTGACATGATCGTGCTGCACTACACCGGAATGCCCGACGTCGAGGGCGCGCTGGCGCGGCTGTGCACCTCGGGCACCGACGTGTCCGCACATTATGTCGTGCTCGAGGACGGGCGCGTTGTGCAGTGCGTCCAGGAGGCGAAGCGAGCCTGGCACGCCGGCGTCGCCTCATGGGCCGGCGAGGAAGACATCAACTCCTGCTCGATCGGTATCGAGATCGTCAATCGCGGCCACGACTGGGGCTATCCGGATTTTCCGCTGCGGCAGATCGCTGCCGTCATCGCGCTGTGCCGCGGCATCATTATTCGCCGCGACATTCCGCCCTGGCGTGTCGTCGGGCATTCCGACGTCGCGCCGGCACGCAAGAAAGACCCCGGCGAAAAATTTCCGTGGCACGCGCTGGCGGATTCCGGCGTCGGGCAATGGGTCCGGCCGACGCCGATCGTGCCGGGCGAGGTGATGAAGATCGGCAGCGAGGGCGACGCTGTCCACGCGCTCCAGCAGTCGCTGGCGCGATACGGCTACGGCATCAAGGCCAGCGGGACATTCGACAACACCACCGCGGAGGTGGTGACGGCCTTTCAGCGTCACTTCAGGCCGGAACGTGTCGACGGCGTCGCCGATCCATCGACGCTGACGACGTTGCAAGCCCTGCTTGAGAGCCTGCCGGCGCCGGCCAACGCGGAGTCGGACAAAAGCAGCTAAGGGCTTGCCGTTCGAGCGGTTCGCGCTTTGACGGAAAGTTTCCGCCCGCTCCGTGCTCACCGCAATGGAAAAGCCGCCGAAATCGTCGTATACTTGGCTTTGTTGTCAGTGGCACACGCCGGGTGACAACCGGCCGCTACGGGGATGATGGACGTAGCCTCTTTTGCCGGTTTCAGGCTGCGGTACCAACGCATCGGCACGCGTTTTGTCTAACCCGTGCCCGGCGTGTGATTTTTACGCAGGACGTCGGCCGTTACAGGGAACGGCAGCGGCGCTCAACAAGCGCAACCTTCAATCAGTTGAACAATCCAAGGCTTCTTCCCAATCTGGAGCCTGGCAAACTGCCGGGCGCAACCCGTTCCGATAACGCCGTTACCCCGGCAGTTCCGCAACGAATTCGGGCGCTTCGAGACCGGAGTCGGCGAAGAAGGACAAGATCGCGGCCTTCGACCAATATTGTTCGATAAGCAATCTGGCGAAGCGTTCCTTTTCCCGCGCGAACCTTGCTATCAGCGTATCGATGCTGTCCGGCTTCTTTCCGAACAGCTCGGCGTTCCACGGTTGCTCGTTGAAAAAGTCCTCTTCAAGCACCGTTCGTTCGGAAACACCGTCGTTGGCCTCGCCGCGCCGCGCGCGCACGGCTTCCGACACTTCCGTGATCAGGGTGAAAAGCCGCGCCTGTTCAATGAGAAGATCCTGAGTCGGAAAAACATTCTCCACCAGCAGGCCCGGCACGAAGTCGCGCGCCAGGGCGGTCGCAAGCTGCATCCAGGCATCCTCCGGCGATCGCGCGGCGATTTTATAGAAGTCGAACAGCGCCATCCATCGGCCACGCAATTCCTCGACCTGGGCATCGTACCATCGCGACCAGACCGAGTGCTCGCCGACCGGCCCGCCTGCTTTCCTGGCCGCGTCGATCCGCGCCAGCAATCCCAGGTCGACCCGCATGGGATCGCTCAACCGTTCGGGAAGATCAGGCGCGCGGTACTCCTCAAGATCGTGAACAAATTCAGTCGCATCGGCGTCCGGATAGGACGTTTTGTGTTTTCCGCTTCCTGTCTTCTGCGTCACGCAACGACTCCCCGATAGGGCGATCCAGCAATCAACTTCGTAGCCGCGCCAGTGAAATCGAGGCTTGCATACGGGGTGCGACCATTTGACCACGGAACAAACATGCAGGGACCGTTTTCTCCTTCGCTACCATGGAGGAGGACTAAAAATGGACTGGAATCGGATTGAAGAAAACTGGGATCAGGTCAAGTACAAGGTCAGAGATCAGTGGGGCAAGTTCACTTTCGACGACCTTTGGGAGATCGCCGGCAACAAGGAGCAGCTCGAGAAAAAGCTGCAGCAGCGATACGGGTGGGGAACAGAGTTCACAAAAAAGGAAGTCGACAACTGGTATTCGACGAAGGCCCTGTCCTGGCCTGACAAGTTGAACGAACCGCCCCGCTGGATGGGGTACTGAGCGTTTTCCGGCTAAGCGGAACTCGATTAGCCCGGGCAATGCTCTTGAGCGATGACCAGCGCGTATTCCGATCACAATCGGCTTTTTGATATGCGCTGATGGCGGTTCGGCCGCGTTTTCGTGAATGTGACGTCGCCGCCAGGGAATGTACGCAGCAGGCAGCCAGGTGCAGCGGATGCACTGCTGTTATCTCCGGCGGCGATCGACGACAGCACGCGCCGAAGAAGAAAACGACCGACGGTGCGCCGGGGATCTGGTAGCCCCCGGCGTACCCGAGAAAGGGCCTCGCCCTTCGGGTTGACGGCGCAGCCGTCTCCGCCATCGGCCCTCCCGGCGTTGCGCGCCTGAAGGCCCCCTTGGAGCAATCGCTATCTCTACGAGAATCTCGGGGTTCGATCGCCGCTCTGGTGCATCGGCTCGGGTGAGATCGTCATCGCGCTGCATCCGCAACTTACCGTCGCGCGCCGCATCGCCGCGGTGGACACGGCGACTTCAACTAACCGGTTGAATTGCTTGGTACAGTTGGGTGGGCTCGAACCACCGACCTCCTGTTCCACAGACAGGCGCTCTAACCAACTGAGCTACAACTGCATCCGGCTCGCGTCCTGAAAACGGTTGCGAACGGGGCGGAAACTAGGAGCAACGCCCTGCTTTGGCAAGGCCGCAACGGCCGGTTATAAGCCGGCCGCTTGGCTCAGCGACGGAAACTGCTCTTACACGTCGCCAGCCGGTGCCAGGCTCGGCTTCCGCGCGAAATAAAGGAAACGCTCGCCGACATTCCGGCGGAAACCACCCCCGCAACGGCAAACCCGGACCGGATCTGTCGCAGGCCGGAAACGTTCCGTCGATCAGGCGGTCGGCTGGAACAGTTTCGACGCGCCCGTCCTGATGGGCTCGGCGGTCTCAACCGCGATCTCCTGAGCCAGTTCGGTGAGCTCCCTCGCCTGGGCCGCAAACGTCCCGAATTGCCTGCGGGCGTGGCTGCTCCACACTTCCGTCGCATCCGACAGCGACTTGGCTCCGACCAACTCCTGCAGGAAATCGAAGCCGGCGCTGGTGTTGGCCTGACCGAAGCCGAGCAGCTTCGAAGAGTAGGCATGCGCGCCCTTGCTGGCGGCGTTGAATACCGCCTCGATGGCGCCGTTGCCGTCCTGCGCGGCTTCCTTGAATTTCGCATAGTTGTCGCGGGCCTGCGCGATGCCTTTTTCGGCGAATGCGCGCACCTGCTCGGGGACTTCGAACGGATCGGTTGTGTTGGTCATGGCACATGTCCTTCGCATCGGATGAAACCGCGTGATCCGCAAGCGGCCGTTCGAAGCGGCGGAAACGGATCACGGATGCCCGGATTCGGGATTGTCGATCTCGAGAGCGGGCAAGGCAGCCTCCTACATCCTTATCATAACGATTGTGCAACGCAACCAAGATATTGCGGCGCAAAAGCCGTATCCTGAAAGAACCTGAGGCGATCCGGTAGGCTGAGCTCGAAGCGCCAGGGTTCGGTCGCGGGCCCGCGTCAGATTTTGGGCTTCCCCATTTCCATGGCGGCCCGGCCCATGCTTTGCCCTATTTCGCTGGCCTGTTCGGTCAGCGCCTTCATCTGGCTTTGCACATATTCGGTGTGCAGCCGCATCACCTCGGAAAGATCGGTGGCGCGGAGAAGCTTCTCGGCATAGTCCAGCGACGCCGTCATATTCTGCTGGGCGAAGGAGATCGCCTTGCTGCTGATGTCGCGAACGCTGCTGCGAACCGCCTGGTTGCGTCCGTCGATCGAACTCGCAGTCTGCTGGGCTCCGCTCAGAAAACTGTCGAAAGCCTTGCGCGCCTGCTCGAAACCGGCTTCGGCCATCGACCGCATGTCGTTCGGAATCTCGAAACGGTCACGCCCTTCATCGCTCATGGTCGCCACTCCTGTTGCATGCCCTCGCGCTGGTTTCTTTCACGGCTTCCCCATCGTGGACCTCTGGTTTGCTTTTGCAACACCTCAACGTGCTTCGGGCCGCGGAGGTCCATGAACGCCGGCCGAATTAAGATTATCCGGGCTTTAGCGGGGATTACGGAGTGCGGGCCGTGGACCTGAGAGAAGCCGAACGCGATACTGACAAACCGCCACCGGCGCCCGCATGCGCAGCGGCGACAGACACCAACCAGAGACGTCGAACGACACGGTGCCCATGACCAGCGCCGACACCAGCGCCGATTTCCAGTTGCAGGGCGTGACCGATCCGCGGCTCGCCGTTCACGCGGCAGCAGCACAGCCCGCGTGGCTGTGGTCGTTCGACGGCACGCGCGTGCTGTGGACCAATCCGGTCGGCGCTTCCATGTTCGGCGCTGCCAACACGTCGGCGCTTGCATCGCGACACTTCGGTCCAGACGATCCGCACCGGCAGCAGGTGTCGCGACTTGCCGACCGGCTACTGCCGACCGGAGCGGTGCGGCTCGAACGCCTGCGCGGCTTCGGCGCTATGCTCGGCGGCCTCGTCACCTGCGCCTGCGCGCGGCTGGATTTTCCGGACGGCACCGACGGCATCCTCATCACCTGCGTGGAGCCGGTCAGCGGCGGCCTGCCGCTGATCGAACGCTTGCAGCGCCTGGTGGATGGCATCGACAGGCCGATCGCCGCGTTCGAACGCGACGGGCGATTGGTGGGCGCCAGCGACGCCGCGCGGCCGCTGCTCGGTTTTCACAGCCTGGCGGAGCCCGGGCTGGAGGGCGCGCGCGAAGAGGCGCTGCGCGAGGGCCGCGCGGAGACGTCGACAGGTCCGTTGCACATGGTGCTGCAACGGGTCGGCAGCGGCGGCGACGTCGGACTCGTCGCGCTGCTCGCGCCGCAAATCGCAGATCCTTCGACGGGAAGCGGGCCTGAATCGCAATCCGCACCGCCGTCACTGAGCGAGGCAGCCGTTGCCCCGCAGGCAGTCGAGCCGACAGGACATCCTGCGGCCGATGCATCGCCCGCACCCGACGACGCCCCGCCGCGCGATTCCCATCCGCGGATGCGTCGCCATCCCCTGCGCTTCATGTGGCGGATGGATGCAGAAGGCCGCTTCTCGCTCGGCTCCGACGACTTCACCCGCGTGATCGGCATGCGCACGGCGGCCGGCTTCGGCCGGTTGTGGAGCGAGATCACGGAGGTGCTCGGACTCGATCCCGAAGGCCGCGTTGCGAAAGCCGTCGCCACCCGCGACACCTGGAGCGGCATCACGCTGCTTTGGCCCGTCGACGGATCCGACCTGCGTTTGCCGGTCGAATTGTCGGGGCTGCCGATCTACGATCGCGCGCGGAATTTCGCAGGCTATCGCGGCTTCGGCGTCTGCCGCGATCGCGACAGTCTGGCTCGGCTCGCAGCGCATCGGCATCACGAATTTTTGTTCAACGAGACCTCCTCTCTACAGCCGGCAGCCACATCGACGTCTTCCGACGCAACGCCCGCCGCAGAATTTTCACTTCAGCCAGCAGAACCGGACACCGTCGTGGAAACCCCCAAGAATGTCCTGCCGTTCAGGTCCCCGACCGACCTGAAGCCTCCTTCGCTCACCCCTGTCGAGAACAATGCCTTCAACGAACTGGCTCGGCAGC
>NZ_MKRN01000017.1:13104-33219 GCF_001896955.1 Nitrobacter sp. 62-13
GCACCGTCGGGCGCGCGGCAACAGCCGATCACCGCCCACCTTTTTGCGATCGCGTGGGATGGCGAGCCTGCGCACGCGCTGATCTGCGCCGGTGCGCAGGCTCAGTCCCCCGTAGATCATGCCGCCGCCGAGGAACTCGGCGCCATCCTGGACACCACGGCCGAAGGCATCCTGATGCTCGACGAAGGCGGACGGATCACCGCCAGCAACCGCAGCGCCGAGGCGTTGTTCGGCCGCTCCGGCGACAGTCTCACGCAACTCGATCTCGCCGATCTCTTCGCGCCGGAAAGCCAGGGTGCGGTGCGCAACTATCTCAGCAGACTTGCAGACGACGGCGTCGCAAGCCTGCTCGACCACGGCCTCGAGGTGTTGGGCCGCGCGCGCGAGGGCCTGATCCCGCTATCGATGACGATGGGCCGGACGCGGGCCGATGCTCCCAACTTCTTCGCGGTGTTCCGCGACCTGTCGCAGGCCAGAAAGATGGAGACCGAACTGTCGCAGGCGCGGCGGCAGGCCGATCGCGCGGCAAACGCGAAGGCCGACGTGCTGGCGCGCATCAGTCATGAAATCCGAACGCCGCTCAACGCCATCATCGGCTTTGCGGAAGTGATGAGCGACGAGAAATTCGGTCCGCTCGGCAACGAACGCTACGGCGAATACATGAAGGACATCCGCGCTTCCGGGCAGCGCATCATCGCTTTCATCGACGACCTGCTCGACCTGTCGCGGATCGAAACCGGCAAGCTCGATCTCGCCTTCGTCAACCAGAACCTCAACAAGCTGGTCGAGCAATGCGTCGCGGCGATGCAGCCGCAAGCCAATCGCGAACGCATCATCATCCGCACCTCGCTCGCGCACACGCTGCCGCCGATCGTGGCGGACGTGCAGGCGCTGCGCCAGATCACGCTCAACCTGATCGGGAACTCGATCCATCTCGCCAATGCCGGCGGTCAGGTCATCGTCTCGACAGCGATCAACGATTTCGGCGACGTGGCGCTGCGCGTGCGCGATACCGGGCATGGGCTCAACGACAACGAGGTGGCGGCGGCGACGGAGCCGTTCCGCACGCAGGCGCCGAGCGATCAGGCTTCGGAGAGCGCCGGCGTCAGCCTGTCGCTCACCAAGGCGCTGGTGGAAGCCAATCGCGCCCAGTTCCACATCAGGACCGGGCCGCATTCCGGCACGTTGATCGAGGTGGTGTTCGCGCAGGCGAAGGCGCTGGCTTCGAAATAGCAATACCGACACGCGGCATGGATGTGGCCTGCGGCTGGTCTGTGGCCTATAGTTGCCTGGTTGCCGGAGCCCCCGAATGTCGACATTCTCGAACAAGTATGGATTGGTTTTGGTGGCCGCGCTTTGCGTGAGCTGGTGCGCGGCGCGCGCTCAGGGCGAGCCGGTGAAATACTGGATTCCGTTTGGACCGTTCGGCTTCGGCGGCGAAGCCGCTTCAGCCGGCGCGGCAACGTACGGCAACGTTCCGGGCTTTGACCTCGAACAAACCGACAAGAGCGGATTCTTTGTCCGAAGCTACAGCGCTCCCGCCGGTTCGTTCTCGGGCTTCGGCTGGAATGGCATCGGCGGCGCGTTCGGCAATTTCGGCGCGCTGTCTTATGACAGCACGCAGGTCGGCTACAGCTTCAAAGGCGCGGGCAATATGCCCGTGACGGTGTTCGGCGGTGTCGATTCCCTGAAATTCGGTCCGGACGCCTTCAACGCGATCACGTCCCTGAACCCCGGCGCCGGCGCGACCGCCGCCTCCGGCTTCCATGCGGGCGTCGAGATCCGGCCGACCTCGAACCTCAGCGTGTCGTTCTCGGCCGGCTACACCCAGCCGCAATCGGGTATCGCAGACGGCGACATCAGCTCAAGCCTCTTGCCCAGGGAACTCGGCGGACGGCGCTGATGCAGTAGCACCGCCACAGCAGCTCAAGCGTTCGTCAGCGCGACCCGGTATTCGGCTTCGGTCTTCGCCTTGACCTCGTCAAGCGCGACGCCGTCGGCGAGTTCGATCAGCACCATGCCGTCCTTGCCGTGCTTGTCGATGGTGAACACCGCAAGATCGGTCACGACCAGATCGACGACCTTTTCGCCGGTCAGCGGCAACGTGCATCGCTTGAGCAGCTTGGGACCATCCTTGGCGGAATGCTCCATCACCACGACGACACGCTTGACGCCGGCGACGAGATCCATCGCGCCGCCCATGCCCTTGACCATCTTGCCGGGGATCATCCAGTTGGCGAGATCGCCGTTCTGCGCCACCTGCATCGCGCCGAGGATGGACAGGTCGATATGGCCGCCGCGCACCATGCCGAACGAGTCCGCCGAGGAAAAATAGCTCGTGGTCGGCAGCTCGCTTACCGTCTGCTTGCCGGCGTTGATGAGATCGGGATCCTCCTCCCCCTCGTAGGGGAACGGACCCATGCCGAGCATGCCGTTTTCGCTCTGGAGCTGGACGTCGATACCGTCAGGGATGAAGTTCGACACCAGCGTCGGAATGCCGATGCCGAGATTGACGTAATAGCCGTCGCGCAATTCCTTGGCGGCGCGCGCCGCCATCTGCTCGCGGGTCCAGGCCATCGGCGGGCTCTCCTGTCTTCCTTGTCTATCTCGTCATTGGGGGAAGCGAAGCGACGAAGCGATCCGGTCTCGATCCTGAGCGTCGCTGCGCTGGCAATGACGGCCTATAAAACCGGCGTTCATTCATTTCGACATGATCCGTTCGGAAAGCCGAATATCACTTTAACGGCATCATGCCGCCGGACGCGGGCGGGTGTTGCGGAATTCGATGTGCTTCCGGGCGCTTCCGACCTCGACGAGGCGATTGACGAAGATGCCGGGCGTGTGGATGTGATCGGGGTCGATCTCGCCCGCGGGCACGAGATGCTCGACTTCGGCGACGGTGATTTTCGCCGCGGTCGCCATCATCGGATTGAAGTTCCGCGCGGTCTTGCGATAGACTAGATTGCCTGCGGTGTCGCCCTTCCAGGCGTGGACGATGGCGAGGTCGGCGAACAGGCCGCGCTCCATCAGGTATTTCTCGCCGTCGAACTCCCTCACCTCCTTGCCTTCGGCAATCAGGGTGCCAACGCCGGTCTTGGTGTAGAATGCCGGAATGCCGGCGCCGCCGGCGCGGATGCGCTCGGCCAGCGTGCCCTGCGGATTGAATTCGAGTTCCAGTTCGCCCGCGAGATACTGCTGCGCGAACAGCTTGTTCTCGCCGACATAGGACGAGATCATCTTCCTGATCTGCCGCGTTTCGAGCAGTCGTCCCAGACCGATGCCATCGACACCGGCGTTGTTGGACACGACCGTGAGATTCTTGACGCCGGAGTCGCGGATCGCATCGGCCAGCGTTTCCGCGATCCCGCACAGGCCGAAGCCGCCTGACATGATCATCATGCCGTCCCTGAGGATGCCGTCGAGGGCCGATTTGGCGTCCGGATAGACCTTGTTCATGAGATGGGACCTGTGGAAGGAAAGCGGCCGCCCGCCAGGCGCCGCCGGGCACGGCAGGCGGCAAGTATCCGGCAAAATCCCTCCCGCCGCAACGGGATGCAAATGGTCGATTCGGAGCACTGGCGGCCTTGAAAGCGTCAAGAAAACCAATCAAGTTGCGGCCCAGCCGGACCGGTGCCCGACCGTCCGGCAAGCGTCAACCAACCCGGACATGTCACTGACGATGGCCCAAGGAATGAAGCGCCTGGGAATATCGGTCGCGGCAATTCTGGCAGTTGCGCTGACAGCGATAACCGGGCTGATCGCGATGTCACGGCTGCTCGACCGTGACGCCTTGCGCGATGCGGTGGAAACGCAGATCCGCGCGGTGACGGGCCTCGACTTCGTTGCAGATGGCCGCATCGACATCTCGGTTTTTCCCGGCAGTTATGTCTCGTTCCATGATGTCCGCATCAAGGGCAGCAACGCCGATGCTCCCGCGCTCAGCGTCGACGTGCTCACCGCCAATCTGCGACTGCTTCCGCTCCTGATGCAACGCTTCCACATCGCCGACGTCATGATGCTGCGTCCTCACATCCGCGTGACACGCGCCGCCGACGGCCAGAGCAACTGGACCCCGTTTGTCGAAACGATCGCGCGAACCATGAAGCCCGGAGCAGACAGTCCGGTTTCGTTTTCGGAAATCCGGATCCAGGACGGCGAACTCAGCTATGAGGATACCTCCAATCGGATCTCCGAGAACCTCGGCGATATCGACCTGTCGCTGGCTTGGCCCTCGATCTCCCGCTCGTTCGCCGCAACCGGACAATTCGACTGGCGCGGCGAACGCGTCGACGGCAGCATCAGCCTCAGCGATTTTCTCGCCGCGCTGTCCGGCGAGCGGTCGGGCCTGAAGGTCAAGATCGCCAGCGCGCCGTTGAAATTCGTGTTCGACGGCGTGGTTGCGAACCCGGTCAGCCTGATGATGGAAGGCACGGTGACCGCCGACAGCGCCTCGTTGCGCGAGGCAATGGGCTGGATCGGACAGCCTCCGCCCGGCAGCGGCGGGTTTGGACGCTTCGCGCTCAAGGCACGCGCCAACGTGATCGGCGCATCGATCGCGTTGACCAATGTCAACATCGAGATCGACGGCAACGTCGCCGAAGGCGTCATGACCTACGCCAACAACGGTCGGCAGACCTTGCAGGCGACGCTGGCCGCCGGCGCGGTCGATTTCACGCCCTATATCCAGACGATCCGTCTGCTCGCCAACGGCGCACGCGACTGGAACAGACAGTTGTTCGACCTGCATGCGCTGTCCGCCACCGATCTCGACATGCGGCTTTCGGCGGCGAAGGTCACCGTCGGTTCGACCAGGCTCGGCAAGACCGCGCTCGGCGCCAACCTGCGCAACGGGACGCTGGCGCTCAGCATCGGCGAAGCGCAGATCTATGACGGAATCGCCAAGGGTTCGTTCGGCATCTCGCAGGCCGACGCGGCCGCCGAGGTGAAGGCGCAGTTTCAGCTCACCGACGTCGATCTGCAAGCCTGCGCCAGCGATCTGTTCGGCACCGGCAAGCTCTCCGGACGCGGCAACCTGAATCTCTCGCTCGAGGCCAGGGGATCGAGTCCGTTCGGGTTGGCGCAATCGCTCGACGGGACAGCGACCCTGACCGGGCATGACGGCGCCATCAACGGGTTCAACATCGAACAGTTGCTGAAGCGGCTGGAGCGCCGGCCGCTCTCAGGCGGCGGAAATTTCCGCAACGGCAAGACGCCGTTCGACACGCTGAACATCGCCATCAAGTTCAATGACGGCATCGCGGTCGCGACCGATGTGCGCGTCGAGGGGCCGGCGGCGCGTCTCACCGTCACCGGCACCGCCTCGGTGCCTGCGCGCGACTACGACCTCAAGGGCATCGCAAGCCTGACACCGGCGACGAATGCCGACAATTTCGACCTGCCCTTCGTGATCCAGGGACCGTGGGACGATCCGCTGATTTTTCCCGATCCGGAAAGCCTGATCCGCCGATCCAAGGCGTCGGCGCCGCTGCTCGACGCGGTCAAGGACCGCAAGAGCCGCGACGCGGTTCGCTCGGTGATCGAGCGTCTGACCAACCGGAAAACGATTCCTGAAGCGGCCGCCCCACCCTCGCCGGCGGAATCCGGAACATCGCGCACGAACTGACAACGCGACCGATTCCACTCCAAAACGCTATAATCCGTCTTACAACGGTGCGGCGCTTTCGCCCTGCCGGCTCGACAGCTTCGACGCCAGCGATGCGGCGATGATAACGAGTGCGATCGATCCGATGATCAATGTGCAGATCGCGTTGATCTCGGGCTTCACGCCGAGACGCACCTCCGAATAGATGCGGATCGGCAGCGTCGTCGAGCCGGGTCCGGTGGTGAAACTCGCGATCACGAGATCGTCCATCGACAGCGTAAAGGCCAGCATCCAGCCGGCCGCGACCGACGGCAGGATCAGCGGCAGCGTCACCTTGAGGAAAGCCCGCAGCGGATCGCAGCCGAGATCCATCGCGGCTTCCTCGAGGCTTCGATCGAGTGAGCCGAGTCGCGATTGCACCACCACCGTGACGAAGCACATGGTCAGCGTGGTATGGGCGATCGTGACCGTCCAGAATCCGCGCTCCGCATTGACCGCAACGAACAGCAGCAGCAATGACAAACCGGTGATGACTTCGGGCATCACCAGCGGCGCATAGAGCATGCCGGAAAACAGCGTGCGCCCCCGGAAACTCTCGCCGCGCGTCAAGGCAACCGCCGCGAGCGTGCCGAGGATGGTGGCCGCCGTTGCCGAGACGACCCCGACCCGCAGACTCATCGCGGCCGCGGACAACATCGCGGCATCATTGAAGAACTCCGCGTACCAGCGCAGCGACCAGCCGCCCCACACCGTCACCAGACGCGAGGCATTGAACGAATAGATCACGAGAACGACGATCGGCAGATACAAAAACGCCAGCCCGAGCGTGAGCGAGGTGATGTTGAAACGGGACAGGTGTTTCATTTGGCGCACGACCTCCGTCGCGCGCAGAGCCCGCTCGCCTTCCCGCGGGGAGAGATGACGGTTTTGCTCGATCGCTTCGAACCGCCATTTCCCATCATCGCCTCCCCTCAAGCTGGCGACGCTGCATCCGCTCGTAGACCAGGAGCGGCGCCAACAGCAGCACCAACAGCACGATGGCGATCGCCGACGCCACCGGCCAGTCGCGGTTGGTGAAGAATTCCAGCCACAGCGTCTGCCCGATCATCGGCGAGCGCGATCCCGCCAGCAGATCCGGAATCACGAACTCGCCGACGATCGGGATGAAGCACAGCAGCGCGCCCGCGCCGACGCCGGGCAGAGACAGCGGAAACGTCACCAGCCAGAATGTCGCCAGCCGCGAACCGCCGAGATCGGCCGAGGCTTCGAGCAGCGTGGTATCGATCTTGGCCAGCGTCGCATAAAGCGGAAGGATCATGAACGGCAGATAGGAATAGACGATGCCGATATACATCGCGGTGTCGGTGGACAGCCACACGACCGGCGCGGACACGACATGCAGCGCGAGCAGCGTCTTGTTGAGGATGCCGTCGTGCTGGAGGATGTTGATCCATGCATAGACGCGGATCAGGAACGACGTCCAGAACGGCACGATCACCAGGATCATCGCGATCGGTTGCCACCGCGCCGGCAGTCGCGACATGCCGTAGGCGACGGGATAGCCGACCGCGAGCAGAATCGCCGTCGATATCAGCGCGACCACAATGCTTCGCAGGTAGGACAGGATATAGAGATGATCCGCGGCGAGCAGTCGGAAATTCTCCAGCGACAGCGTCGCAAAGGCGGCCTTGAGCGCGGCCATGCCCTGCGCCGGATCGAACACCGGCACATAGGGTGGCTGTGCAATGACGGTTTGGGACAGGCTGATCTTGAGCACGAAGCCGAACGGCAGCAGGAAGAACAACAGCATCCACAGCAACGGCGCGACCGCCGCCCTGCGGGCAGGAGTTGTGAAGAGACGTCGCCCGCTCATCTGTCGAGCACCACGCAATCGTCCGGAGCGAACCACGCCACCACGCGCTGCGCGGGATCGAACGCATCGAGATCGAGCCGCGCGATGTTGGCGACCGACGCGCGCAGCTGCGCGCCGCTGTCGAGCCTGATCTGATAACGGGTCTGGCCGCCGAGATAGCTGATGCCGGCGATCACGCCCGCCAGGCGGTTGATCCCGCCCGCATCGTCATCATCAGGCGCAGATTCGTGAGCCGACAGGCGAACCTTCTCGGGGCGGATCGCGACGCAGACCTGATCGGTCGTCAACGCCTGCAAGGGCGCTGCGGCGATGATGCCCCCGGCATCCGGCGTCGCGATCGTCACGCGCCCCGCATCGCGCGAGGCGATTTTGCCATCGATGATGTTGACGCCGCCGACGAATTCGGCGACCCAGCGCGAATTCGGCGCCTCATAGAGTTGCCGCGGCGTCGCCACCTGCACCAGGTGTCCGGCGTTCATCACCCCGATGCGGTCCGCCATCATCATCGCCTCCTCCTGATCGTGAGTGACGACGATGAAGGTCATGCCGAGCTGGCGCTGCAGCCGCATCAGCTCGGCTTGCGTATTCTCGCGCAGCTTCTTGTCGAGCGCTGCGAGCGGCTCATCGAGCAGCAGCAGTCGTGGACGCCGCGCCAGCGCGCGGGCCAGCGCCACGCGCTGCCTCTGGCCGCCCGAAAGCTGATCAGGCTTGCGCCGTTCCATGCTCTCGAGCTTCAGCAGCGCAATCATCTCGGTGACACGGGCCTTGATCTCCTCGCGCGGCAGGCCCGCTCGCTTCAGCCCGAACGCGATATTGTCCTGCACGCTGAGATGGGGAAACAGTGCATAGTTCTGGAACATCATGTTGACGGGGCGCTGATGCGGCGGAATGCCGGCGATGTCCTGGCCGTCGAGAAGGATCCTGCCGGCATCCGGCGTCTCGAATCCCGCCAGCATCCGCAACAGCGTGGTCTTGCCACAACCGCTCGGCCCGAGCAGCGCGAAAAACTCTCCCGCCTTGATGTCGAGCGCCAGCCGGTCGACCGCGGTAAATCGGCCGAAGCGCTTGACGAGCGCATCGAGCTGCAACAGCGGAATGTCGGCCCCTGCCACATCAGGGGCTTGCCTCGCGTCGTCAGTCATTCCACCCCGTTTCGTTTCGCGATGAAGCATCGCGTCCATTTCAGCGAGTCTCCTTGCGAGTATCCGAACGACCATCGCAATACACGTTGCCGGCGGCTTTTTGGATGCGGCATTCGCGCCCGCAGATTGCGCTCAAACAGGCGGCGAATGTCAAATCGCCACGCGAGCGCGACGAAGCTTCGCGACGGTTCGCGAAGGAACCCGGCTGCCGCGACACGATCGTCTCGCGATGAAAGCGGCTGTCATCCGGCCTTGCGGCAGGTTGCCTCGGGAATGTGGGGCGGACGCCCGACCAGGGTGGCGTATTGCGCGATCGGTTCCGGCTTGCCGATGAAATAGCCCTGGACCGCATCGCAGCCCGCGTCGGCCAGAAAGCCTAGCTGTTCAGGCGTCTCGACGCCCTCCGCCAGGATCGACACGTCGAGACCGTGGCCGAGGCCGATCACCGCCCGGACGATCGCCGCGGACTGCGGATTGCATCCGAGATACATGACGAACGTCCGGTCGATCTTGATCTTGTCGAACGGGAACGCCTGGAAGTAGCTCAGCGACGAGTAGCCGCTGCCGAAATCGTCCATCGAGATGCGAACGCCCAACGCCTTCAGCCGCCGCAGCAGCGCCAGGCTGCGCTCGAAGTCCTCGATCAGCACGCCTTCGGTGATCTCCAGTTCCAGCCGGTTCGGATCGAGTCCGGTTTCCTGCAGAATCGAATGCACGAGCCCGACCAGATCGCCATGAACGAACTGCACCGGCGACAGGTTGACCGAGATCTGCTTCGGGTTCGGCCAGGACGCCGCCTCCCGGCACGCCTCGCGCAGAACCCACTCGCCCATGGCCACGATCAGGCCGCTCTCCTCGGCGAGCGGAATGAAATCGTCGGGCAGAACGAGGCCGCGGGTCGGATGAGTCCATCGCGCCAGCGCCTCGAAGCCGGTCACATCGCCATCACCGAGTTTGTGGCCCGTGCGCGCCTGCGGCTGATAGTGCAGCGACAGTTCGCCGTTGCGGATGGCGCTCGACAGATCCTGATGCAATGCGCGGCGATCCCGGATCTGGCGATCCATGTCGGGGTCGAAAATGCCGATCGATCCGCGCGACCTCTTCTTGGCGCGGAACAGTGCGGCGCCGGAATTGGAGAGCAGCGAGGCCGGGTCGATGCCATCGCGCGGAAACAGCGCGATGCCGCAGCTCAGGCCGACGCGAACGGATTTGCCGTCGACCAGAAATTCCGGCGTCATCGCCTCGACGAGCCGTTCGGCGAGCGCCTTGCCCGCGGCAGGCTGCCCGCCGTCGATGATCACGCCGAACTCGTCGCCGCTCAGCCTTGCGACAAGGCCGCCGTGCGCCGCTTCCTGAATGCGATGGGCCACTTCGATCAACAACTTGTCGCCGACCGCGTGGCCGAACACGTCGTTGATCTCCTTGAGCCCGTCAAGATCGACCGACAGCACCGCGAACTCGTCGTTCGTGCCCTGGCACGACTCGATCATCTGCGACAACGCTTTCAGGAACGCGGTGCGGTTCGGCAGGTCGGTCAGACCGTCGTGATAGGCCATGTGGACCATGCGCGACTCGGTCTGGCGGCGATCGGTCACATCTTCATGCGTCTTGATCAGATATTGCGGTTCGCCGTCGGCAGCCGCCACGGTTACGCGGCGGGTCAGGAACAGCCGCAGCCCCTCACTGGTGCTGATCGGATGCTGGGTCAGGAAGCCGCCCGTCCGGATCGCCATTTCGTCACGGGCGAGGATCAGCTTCGCGTCGCGCGGATCGAAGATATCCGATACGGTCAGCCCGACGACATCCTCGCGGCGGCGATTGAGAAGCGCCTCGGCGGGCCGATTGGCGAGCAGGTAATGCCCGTCGCTGGCGCGCTGGACGATCAGCGATACCGGAATGTTGTCCACGACGGTTTCGAGAAACTTCTTTGTGCTTTCGAGTTCGCGCGACAGCGACTTGCGCTCGAGCGCATCCGTACGCAAACCCGCGCGCCTGACCTTGCGCACCCTGGACACACGGATGGCCGCCGCGGTCAGAAAACAAAAGGCGATAACGCCGCCGGCAAGAATTTGCCGGACCGCGCCGCCATGGGTTACGACGTCCCCGCTCTCCGGTAAAACGATGGCCGCCAACGCGTCCGAAGACGTCGCCGCGACTACCATGTATATGAGCCCCATCGCAGCAACGAAGTTGCAGCCGCCCGCCTGCCAATTCTTGCCAGTCATCGCGCACCCGAAATCTGCCGGCGGAGTGTCTGGCTCAACGGGTTTGAATCTGGTAAAAACTTACCCCCACCATTGAAAAATGCGCCTTGGGTTCCACAATTGGTTTCTCATGATTAATGCCCTGCTAACGGGCGCCCGGCCACGCCGTTCGCATCGCCTTGCTGCGACGGCAATGCGCGCGGACGCTCTCGCCGGCGACCGTGCCAATTGCAATCCGAACCGATCCCGTGTGGTGGTTGAGAAGCTGGCTTTATTTTCTCTGCAAATCCCGCAAGCGAACCGCTGAACCCGAACAGCGCTACTTTGATCGAATCGATCCCAAACCATGAATATGATCGGTCGAATATTTGAGAGCGGGATGCCAGCCGAAATTCGCTACGGAGGGCGCAGCGCACCAAGACGAACTTCGAATTTGAGCGATCAGGCCGCGAATGGACAGGGTTGAGTGCGTCATCATCGGTGCCGGGGTGGTCGGGCTCGCGATCGCGCGCCGGTTCGCACGATCAGGCCGCGAGGTCGTCGTTCTCGAGGCAGCGGAAGCGATCGGAACGGCGACGTCGTCGCGCAGCAGCGAAGTGATTCACGCCGGCATCTATTATTCCCCGGGTAGCCTGATGGCGCGGACGTGCGTCAGCGGTCGGCGCGCGCTTTACGCGTATTGCCGCGAATACGGCATTCCGCACAGCAATTGCGGCAAGCTGATCGTCGCGACGAACGAGTCGGAAGCCGGCCGGTTGCAGTCCATCAGGGCGCGCGCCGAGGCCAATGGCGTCGAAGGCATGCAATCGTTGAGCGGCACTGAGGCCCGCGCGCTTGAGCCGGCGCTTCAATGCGTTGCCGCGCTGCTGTCTCCGTCGACAGGAATTATCGACAGCCACGCCTATATGCTGGCGTTGCGCGGCGACGCCGAGCGCGACGGCGCGGCGTTCGCGTTTCTGACGCCGCTGTTGCGCGCAAAAGCAACGCCACAAGGATTGGAAATCGAAACCGGCGGCGACACGCCGATGACGCTCGCCTGCGATCTCATGATCAATGCGGCCGGTCTTGGCGCGCCGGCCGTGGCGCGCAGCATCGAAGGCATGCCGGCGGATCGCATTCCGCAGGCTTACCTCGCCAAGGGAACCTATTTCAGTTGCAGTGCGCGAGCGCCGTTCTCGCGTTTGATCTATCCGGTGCCGGAGCCCGGTGGCCTCGGCGTGCATCTGACGTTCGACCTCGCGGGACAGGCGCGTTTCGGTCCCGACGTGGAATGGATCGACAGCCCGGACTATGCCGTCGACCCGGCGCGAGCGGCGCGGTTTTATCCGGCGGTCCGGCGTTACTGGCCGGACCTGCCGGACGGCGCCCTGCTACCGGCGTATTCCGGAATCCGGCCGAAGATCGTGCCGCCGGCCGTCGCGGTGCAGGACTTCATCATTGAGTGGCAAGCCGATCACGGCGTCGCCGGGCTTATCAACCTGTTCGGAATTGAATCGCCCGGCCTCACGGCATCGCTTGCGATCGCCGACCATGTCGCCGCGCTGGCGGAGACGTAGACGACAAACCGACCCCATGCCGATTCCCCGCACCACCGGCGGCGATCAATCGGCGACGCAAAGGCCGCGGGTCCCTCAAAGACTGGAAGGATTTTAGTGGAGGGTCTCGACCGCGGAGAGTTTCAATCTTTCGATCTCGTCCTTGAGCATCAGTTTCCGGCGTTTCAATTCGGCAATCCTCAGGTCGTCGGTGGAAAGATGCCTGAGAGCATCGTGCAATTCGCCTTCCAGGATCCGATGTTTCCGTTCCAGTTCAGCGAGATGCGCCTGAATTGCCATTCGAACCTCCTCGGTAGGTTTCAACCTCAGATTCGCTCCGGATTCTTGAGTGTACATGAACCCTTACGGCTGTCGATGGGTCAGAAAAGCACATCGATCATATTTGCGGGATTCGGAGATGAACCGTAAGGGCGAAGCCGCCGGGCGACTTGCGCGGCGCGCGGCCAGGGACAATAATTCGCCCAGAGCGGAGAAAGTATGGTGCGGTTTTCGCCCGCATCCGCTCTAAAATATTGCTAAAATATTGGAATCGATCACGTTCATGGTTTTGGATCGATCTGATCCAAAATCATCGTGATCTAGCTGAAACCTCCAACTTTTCGCAACTCTTCACGAATTCACTCATGACCGACGAAGAAGAGCGCGAACTCGGAGCTGAGCTCGCCCGGCTGCACCAGGAACACCGCGATCTCGACGCCGCCATCGATGCCCTGCATCAATCGCCCGCGCCCGATCTGCTGCGCCTGCAGCGGCTGAAGAAACGCAAGCTGCAGTTGCGGGACCGCATCGCCTTCATCGAAGACCAGATCACGCCGGATATCATCGCCTGAATACCGCGGTCGCCGCCGCCGGCCGCCTTTCAGCTGCCCCGCCGCTGCGCCTTGCGGACATACATCGCGCAGTCGGCCTGCTCCAGCGCGGTGCCGGCGTCGGCATGCGGTCCCAGAATGGCGATCCCGATCGATGCGCCGGTGGCGATCGCTCGTCCGCGGAAAGTCAGTGTCAGCCCGTCGATGGTCTCTTCCAGAGCCGACGCCTTGGCCCTGGCGTCGGTCTCGCTGAGATTCCACAACAGCAGCGCGAATTCGTCGCCGCCGAGCCGCCCGATCAGGTCGGAGGATCGCACGTGTCGGGACAGCGCCGCGACAACGGCCTTCAGCACCGCATCTCCGGCCGCGTGACCGAACGCGTCATTGATCGGTTTCAGACGATCGACGTCGAGCACGAACAGCGCACCGTTTGCGTGATAGCGCCGGATATAGGCAACCGAACGGCGAAGCTCCCGTTCGAAGCCGCGGCGATTGAGGACGCCCAGAAGAAAGTCGGTATCCGCGGACGCCTCCAGATCCGCGATACGCGCCTGCGCGGCCGCGAGCCGGGTCTTGAGGCGGCGGATCGTGGATCTGGCATCGGCCGCAATGTCACGTTGCGGCGCCGTCGGGCGCGTTGGTGCGAGGGCGACCGACGTGGTTTTGCGGCGGCTCGCCTTGCGTTTCACAGCGGTCGAAGCCGACGCTTTCGAGGTCTTTTTCATCGCCACAGTCTTGCCGTCGTTCACCAAGACAGGATAGTTCAGTCCCCACCGCTTGCCCCGTCAAGGCACCCTCCTATAATCCGCACCATGTTTTCCGGATTCCGAAAGAAATAAAACAAATAAAATGACCGCCGCCGTCGCCATCATCATGGGAAGCCAGTCGGACTGGGAAACCATGCGTCACGCCGCGGACACGCTGGCTGCGCTGGGCGTGGCGAGCGAGACGCGAATCGTATCCGCGCACCGGACACCCGAGCGGCTGTTCGCATTCGCCAGGGGCGCCAAGGCGGAGGGGTTCAAGGTCATCATCGCGGGCGCGGGCGGCGCCGCGCACCTCCCGGGCATGACGGCGTCGCTGACCGAACTCCCGGTGCTTGGCGTGCCCGTCGAATCCAAAACGCTGGCCGGGGTCGACTCGCTGTATTCGATCGTGCAGATGCCGGCCGGAATTCCGGTGGGAACGCTTGCGATCGGCAAGGCCGGCGCCGTCAATGCGGCGCTGCTGGCGGCGAGCGTGCTCGCGCTCAGCGACCCGGAACTGGCCGGCCGCCTGAAAGCATGGCGCAAGCAGCAGACGGATGCCGTGGGCGAGCGTCCGGAGGGATCGGCGTGAGCGCTTCTCGGCGGGTGACGCTCAAGCCGGGCGATACCATCGGCATTCTCGGCGGCGGGCAACTCGGCCGGATGCTGGCCCTGGCGGCGGCGCGCCTTGGCCTCAAGTGCCAGGTGTTCTCGCCGGATCCGGACTCGCCGGCGTTCGACGTCGTGCAGAACGCCACCTGCGCCGAGTACGCCGACGTCGAGGCGCTGGAATTGTTCGCGGCCGACGTCGACGTCGTCACCTATGAATTCGAGAATATCCCGGCTTCGACCGCGATGGTGCTCGCCGCGCGCCGGCCGGTGCTGCCCGACTATCGCATTCTGGAGACGGTTCAGGACCGGATGCTGGAGAAGAATTTCTTAGCCGGTCTGGGTATCGCCACCGCCGCCTATGCCGACGTCGCATCGCCGCAGACGTTGCGCGAGGCGATCAAGGTGGTCGGGCTGCCGGCGGTGATCAAGACCCGCCGCTTCGGCTATGACGGCAAGGGCCAGGCCATCATCCGCGACGGCGACGATCCTGGTCAGGCGTGGGACGATCTCGGCACCAGATCGGCGATCGCGGAAGCCTTCGTGCCGTTCGAGCGCGAGATTTCCGTGATCGCGGCACGCGGCGCCGATGGCCGCGTCGAATGCTTCGACGTGACCGAGAACGAACATCGCGATCACATCCTGAAATATTCACGCGTACCGGCTGCGATTTCCGATACGCTCGCCGCGCAGGCGCGCGACATCGCGAAAAAAATCGCGGATGCGCTCGATTATGTCGGCGTGCTGGCCGTGGAAATGTTCGTGGTGCCGGGCCCGGGCGGCCCGGCGCTGCTCGTCAGCGAGATCGCGCCGCGAGTCCACAATTCCGGGCACTGGACCCTCGACGGCGCTTCTGTCTCGCAGTTCGAACAGCACATCCGCGCCGTCGCCGGCTGGCCGCTCGGCAAGCCGGTCCGGCACGGCAGCGTCGTCATGACAAACCTGATCGGCGACGACATTCTTGACTATGGCAAATGGCTCACCGTGCCCGGCGCCGCCGTGCATATCTACGGCAAGGGCGCGCAGCGCCCGGGCCGCAAGATGGGCCATGTCACCGAGGTCAAGGGTAGCGGCTGACTGCGGTCCCGCGTGACGTCCCGCCTCCGCTGGCGTGATGGCGAGGAGTTCAAGGACGACGCGCGGCAGCGCTCCCGCAGCGACGAAGCAATCCAGTTCTCAAATGCAAATTCCGGATTGCTCCGCCTCACGCGCAAAATCGGCAAGGGGCCAGTTTTGTCGCAAGCCCGCAATGACGCGATGGACTACCTCCCCGCGACAACGCCTTCCGGCTCCTCACTGAGCCCGCGATAGACCACGCCTCCGATGACGCCGCCGATCAGCGGCGCCACCCAGAACAGCCAGAGCTGCTCCAGCGCCCAACCGCCGACGAACAGCGCCGGCCCGGTGCTGCGCGCGGGGTTCACCGACGTGTTGGTGACGGGGATGCTGACGAGGTGGATCATCACCAGCGCGAGCCCGATCGCGAGCGGCGCGAAACCGGCCGGAGCTTTGCCGTGGGTCGAACCCATGATGACGAACAGGAACATGGCGGTCATCGTCACCTCGGTGACGAAGGCAACCATGAGATTGTAGTGACCCGGCGAATGCTCGCCGTAGCCGTTGGATGCGAATCCCTTGGCGACGTCGAAGCCCGGGGCCCCGCTGGCGATCACATAAAGCAGCGCCGCGGCGGCGATCGCGCCGATCACCTGCGCGATGATGTAGGGCAGCACCTGTCCTGCCGGAAACCGTCCGCCCGCGGTCAGCCCCACGGTCACCGCCGGATTCAAGTGGCAGCCCGAAACATGCCCGATCGCATAAGCCATGGTGACGACGCTGAGGCCAAAGGTGAAGGCGACGCCCAGAAGACCGATTCCGACCTGCGGAAAGGCTGCGGCGATAACCGCGCTGCCGCACCCCATAAAGGTCAACCAGAAAGTACCGATCAGTTCGGCCGCGTATTTCCTGACATCCATGACACGCCTCCCATTATTCCGAGGATCAATCGTTCGGGATCAAGAACCATAAAACCGTATTGTGAAGCACTCCCCGGCCATAACGGCGGTACTTTTGGAGGAATCCACCTAACTTTCGGCTTGCCCGCGTACAAACCGCGGTCTGGCGGTGGACATTAGGGGCTCGATCTGTTACATCGGCACCCTTGACGCTGAGGGCTTGGCCTTTGTCGGCCCTCCCGCTTCTGATCAAATTCTCACTTCGTGCAATTGAAAGAGGATGCCGCGTGCAGGTTCTCGTTCGCGATAATAATGTCGATCAAGCCCTCAAGGCGCTGAAGAAGAAGATGCAGCGCGAGGGGATTTTCCGCGAGATGAAGCTCCGCGGCCATTACGAAAAGCCCTCCGAAAAGAAAGCGCGCGAAAAGGCCGAAGCCGTCCGCCGCGCCCGCAAGCTCGCGCGCAAGAAGATGCAGCGCGAAGGCCTGCTGCCGATGAAGCCGAAGCCGGTTTTTGGCGCTGGACCCGGCGCAGGCCGTGGAGGTCCGGGCGCCGGTCCGCGCGGACCGCGCTGAACGCCTGCTTCCGATCGAGCTTTAACAAAAAACGCGGGGTTCCAGCCCCGCGTTTTTTGTTTTGCGGCTATTTCGGCAGCACTGCCTGGACAACCGATTTCGCGGCCGAAAGCATGTCGTCGGCGACCGTGGTATGGGCGCTCGTCTGCACCGCCGCGTTGACCTCAGGATCGGGTCGCGCCGAGGCTTGCGGAATATCCGCAGGCGGAACCGGCAGCCTTGCGCGGTCTTCGGAGCGGTTGAAAGGCGATCCCTCCCCGGTCCCCGTTCCGTCAAGCCTGGGAGTTTCGACGGCAGGCGCTGACACCTGAATCGGTGGCGGAAGCGGATGCATCGCCGTCTGAGGCGCAGCGCGCGCGACGTCCTGCAGGCGCGAGGTTTCGGCGGGATGGCGATCGGCGTCCTGCTGAGTTCGCATGGCCTCCGACTGAGGTCGCGAGCCCTCCATGTGCGGGAAGGCATCGTTCGTGCTGCGCACGCGGTCGATCGCAGCACGCGCGAGATCATTGGCGTCGCGAAGGTCGTCCGGGATAGAGGCCGTCTGCGCCGGAGCGGCCGCAACCTTGGCGGCGGCCTTTTCGCGCCGCGCCGCTTGATGTTTCTTCATGGCGGCCGGCACGGACGCGGTTTCCGCGCGCTTCTCGACGGGCTTCTCCGCCATCACCTCCGGCTGGACCTTCTCGGCGGGCACCGTCGCAACCGCCTTTTCGGAAATGCCCCTCGCGCGAACGCCGGTTTCCGAACCGCCCGCTTTGTCGGGCACCGCAGCGGACGATACGGCGGCTGGGGCCGATGCGTCGGCGGGCTTGCCAACGACGTAGTGGTTGACGATGTAGGCGCCCGTCACCGTCGCCACCACCGATGGCAGGATCTTCTCGAAAAAGAACTTTGAAGCGTATTTCAGCATGACCGGCCTCTCCCACGCAGTCTGATGCGGAAACTTTGGGGCCGATTGAGGGATCAATCGCGACCGATCGGTGGCATGGTGCCCGGCCCACGTCACGTTTCGTAGCGTTTTGTGAAGCTCTGCGTGACGAAGCGCGCCGGACCGGAAACCAGGAGCGCGACTTTCGCAACTCCGGCGTCAGAGCAGCTTGATCCGGCCGAACACCATGAAACCGGTGAGGTCGCGCCCATAGACCGGCTTCAGATCGTCGGGCAGCAGGTAGCGGCTGACCAGCCCGCCTACGCCGAACTTGGCATGATCGGTGCGGATGAAATCGTAGATCCCGCCGACCGAGACCTTGCCCACGTTGAAAACCCTCTCTTCCAGACCGGGAACGTGATGAGTCAGTTCGTTCTCCGCGACCTGCTCTGCGCGCATGAACAGCGTCCAGTTGTTTTTCAGAATCATGGAACTTTCGAACAGATAGGCGTCCAGCGTTTCCCCCGGGCTCAGCATCTTGCGGCCCCAGGCCGCCGTCGCGCTCCAGAGATGCCCGTCGCCGAACGACGTGGTGTAGATCGCCGACGCCGTCAGGCGGTTTTCGTTGACCGCCGGTTCGAGCTGCTCCGGCGAATTCAGGTGCCCGTAGGACACCTGCAGCGACAATTCGCGAACCGGATTCCAGCTCACCCGGCCCGCAAAGCTGTCGAGCGCCGGCCGCTCGATGTCGTAGCGGTACTGGTCCGGCTCCCGACCGCGAAACGTCGACGCCTCGAACTTCCAGTTGTCGAGAACAAGACCGGCCGTCACCACACCGAATGTGATGTGCGTCGAGTCGAGCCAGTGATGGCTGATCGGCGCCTCCGGATTGTCCATGCCGCTGAGACGATGCATGAAGGCCGGCGGACCGAGCGCGGGTTCGCCCGGCAGGCCGCCATAGACAAAGACGCTCGAGTTCGCGGTGATGGTGTGGCTGTACGTCGCCGCCATCTCCATGAACAGATCATGCGGATGCTGGCGATCGACCAGATGCGACACGCCGTCGGCGGTCTCGCCGTTTGCCAGCAATAGCGGATAGCCCGCCGCGCCCATCAGCGGCTCCGGCGACAGCATGGCGCGCATGCCGAAGGTGCCGTCTCCGAGCGGCCGCTGCGCCATGGTCATGAGCATGCCGCTAACGAAAGTCTTCTCCGCGCCGCGCGGACCCGGCTGCCGGTCGTAATTCAGGTTGATAGAGCCGTGAGTCATCACGCTCCAGGCTTCGAACTGCTGATGAAGCCCTTCGTGCGGCGAGGTATCCGGCTGCCAGCTCGTTCCCGACGCCTCACGCGCCATCATGTAGGGTCCGAGAAAGCCGGGCATGGAACCGTGGCCGTCCGTTCCGTGTCCCGTATGCGCGGAGCGCATCGTCCCATGATCCATGTGCGCGGTATCCATCTGCGCGACGGTCGGCGCCGGAGGCTTTCGTTTCGCCGCCGCATGTTTCCGCTTCTCCTGGGGCGCGAGGTGAGACTGATGGGATAGTCCGCCAGAGGCGGCGTGACCCATATGTTCGTGACCCATGCGTTCGTGGTCCGGCACCTCCTGGCCCGCAGCGGCGGATGCCATTGCCCCCAGCGTGAATACGAGATACGCGCGGTGGCTGATCCGGCGCAGAATGCGTTGAGACATGCGATCCTCAAAGCCTCGCCTCGGGCGAAGCCGTCGGTGATTCCGTTCATGGTCCGACTATGGCACGAACACCATGAAGACATAGATCATGAACACCACGATATGGATCATTCCGAACAGGATGTTGGTCCGGCCGGTTCCGAAGGTCAGCATGCTCAGAAGGAATGTCATGCCCAGCAGGATCATTTTCTGGGCGCTGAGCCCGAGTTCGAGCGGCTTGTCCATGACATAGGCGGCCACCGCGACGGCCGGAATCGTCAAGCCTATGGTTGCCAGCGAGGAGCCGAGCGCAAGGTTGATGCTCTTCTGCAGATCGTTCTGCCGCGCGGCCGAGATCGCCGCGACGCTTTCCGGCAGTAGCACCAGCAGCGCCAGCAGCACGCCGCCGAGGGCTTCCGGCGCGCCGACCACCGCGATGCCCGCGTCGATCACCAGCGAGAATTTCTTTGCCAGCAGCACGACGGCGAGCAGCGAGATCAACAGCAAC
>NZ_MKRN01000017.1:33229-54703 GCF_001896955.1 Nitrobacter sp. 62-13
CGACAATGAAATAGTCGTGATGCAGGACCGTCTGCGTGTACAGAAAGACGGCGTAGAGCAGGATGGTGACGACGCTGACGAAACCGAGTTGCAATTCCGAATACAGCGGCCCGGGCGTCGTCAGGGTATAGTTCGGCATCACCAGCGTCATCGTCGCGAACACGATCAGCACGCTGAGATAGATGTTCACTCCCGCCGGTTGAAATTCCTGCTCGCGGTAACGAAGCCCGCCGGCCAGAATGCAGGCCCCGACCAGACCGTTGCACACGATCATGACCACCGCAAAAACGGTGTCGCGCGCCAACTCCGGCACCGCCTTGTCACCCAGCATGATCGTCGCGATCAGGGTGACTTCGATGATGGTGACCGCAAGCGTCAGCAATAGCGTGCCGTAAGGCTCGCCGACCCGCTCCGCAATGACCTCGGCGTGATGCACGGCGGCGAAGACGGTGCCGAACAGGATGACCAGCAGAACGACCGCGAACAGGACGCCGGTCGCAGAGGGGACGAAGGTGATGCCGAGACCGGTCACGGCACCGTAAAACGACACGGCCAGAGCGGGAAAAATCCACGCCGAGCGAGGCATCGAACCATGCGCGCTCACAGGCGGCAGGCCTATGCGGCGCGCTTGCGAACGCCCTTTTTCGCCTTCCTGGTCGCCCCGGCCTTTTTGGGAGCCGCCTTCTTCTTCGCGGCCGTGCCCTTCTTGACCGCGGTTTTCTTTTTGGCGGCCTTCCCCGGAGCGAGATAAGCGCCGACCTTCTTCGAGGAATGCCCGACCGCCTTCACGGCGGCGCGAAGCCTTGCGGGCGTCACCTTGAACTTCTTCGACCAGTAGCTGACTTCGTAAGGCTGGCTCAGCGCAATCAGCAGCCGGTCGCTGGCCTTGTGCTTCTGCAGCTTGATGTAGGCCTCGACCTTTTTTGCCGAGCGGCCTGCCGCCTTCACGGCGGCCTTCAGCTTCAACGGGGTGACTTTGAACTTCTTGGCCCAGTAGCGGACCTCATAGGCCTCACTCAACGAAATCAGGCGGCGATCACCACCCCCGCGCTTCGCCTTGTTGTCCGCCATATCGGCCTCCAGCTGTTGAACATCGCCGTATCACATCGCCTTGACGATATTCTCCGTCATCTTCTTGGCGTCGCCAAGCAACATCATGGTGTTGTCGCGATAGAACAGTGGATTATCGATGCCGGCGTAGCCCGACGCGAGCGAGCGCTTGATGAACATCACGGTCCCGGCCTTCCAGACCTGCAAGACCGGCATGCCGTAGATCGGCGAGGACTTGTCTTCTTCCGCTGCCGGGTTGGTGACGTCGTTGGCGCCGATCACGAAGGCGACGTCGGCCTGGGCGAATTCCGAATTGATGTCCTCAAGCTCGAACACCTCGTCATAGGGCACGTTGGCCTCGGCCAGCAGCACGTTCATGTGGCCGGGCATCCGGCCCGCGACCGGATGGATCGCGTATTTGACCTCGACGCCCTCCTTCTTCAGCGCGTCCGCCATTTCGCGCAGCGCGTGCTGGGCCTGCGCCACCGCCATGCCGTAGCCCGGCACGATGATGACCTTGGAGGCGTTCTTCATGATGAAGGCGGCATCCTCCGCCGAGCCGAGCTTGGCGGGCTTCTGCTCGCCGCCCCCGCCCCCGGCCGCAGCCGTCTCGCCGCCGAAGCCGCCCAGGATCACCGAGATGAACGAGCGATTCATGGCGTGGCACATGATGTAGGACAGGATCGCGCCGGAGGAGCCGACCAGCGCGCCGGTGATGATCAGCGCCGAATTGCCGAGCGTGAAGCCGATGCCGGCCGCCGCCCAGCCGGAATACGAGTTCAGCATCGAGATCACGACCGGCATGTCGGCGCCCCCGATCGGGATGATCAGCAGCACGCCGATCGCGAGCGCGAGAATCGTGATCACCCAGAAGTCGAGCACACTGCCCGACGTCACCAGGCCGTACATGAAGAAGATCAGCGCGAGAGCGAGCACAATGTTGATGATGTGGCGTGCCGGCAGAATGATCGGCGCGCCGCTCATGCGCCCCGACAGTTTCAGGAACGCGATCACCGAGCCCGTGAACGTCAGCGCGCCGATGGCGACGCCGAGCGACATCTCGATCAGGCTCTGCGCGTGAATGTTGCCGGGCGTGCCGATGCCGAAAGCTTCCGGCGCATAGAACGCGCCAGCGGCCACCAATACCGCCGCCATGCCGACCAGCGAGTGGAACGCCGCCACCAGTTCGGGCATCGACGTCATCGGCACCCGGCGCGCGATCACCGCGCCGATACCGCCGCCGATTGCGACCCCCAGGATCACCAGAATCCACGCCACGGCGTCGGCTGGCGGATGCGAGGCGAGCGTGGTCGCAACCGCGATCGCCATGCCGGTCATGCCGAGGAAGTTGCCCCTTCGGCTCGACGCCGGACTCGACAGCCCGCGCAGCGACAGGATGAACAAAACGCCTGCGACGAGATAAAGCAGCGCGGAAAGATTGGCGTTCATGGCGGAGCCCCGACGTCTTGTCCCGGACGCGGCGCAGCGCAACGCGATGCGACGCAGAACCGGGGCCGTCCCAAACTATGGCGGTCCCGGATCAGCGATGCGGCATGACGGGCCGTATCGCATCCGGGACACTGGAAATAACCCTGCATCGAAAAATCTACTTCTGCTTCTTCTTGTACATCGCCAGCATTCGCTGGGTGACGAGGAAGCCGCCGAAGATATTCACGCAGGCAAAGACCAGCGCGACGAAACCGAAGGCCCGCGCCCAGCCCGAGCCGGCCGAGATCATGCCGACGCCGACGGCGAGCAGCGCGCCGACCACGATCACCGACGAGATCGCGTTGGTAACCGACATCAGCGGCGTGTGCAGCGCAGGCGTCACCGACCACACAACGAAGTAACCGACGAACACGGCCAGGACGAAAATCGACAGCCGGAACACGAAGGGATCGACGGCCTGAACAATATGTTCCATGAGGACGTTCCTATTCGTCGCTTCGGGGCATGCCGCCGACGTGAAACGGGGATGCAGGGATGAGCCGGTGCGTCGGCCCCCGGAACACCGGCGCGCCGGCTGTGCGCAGGATCGTCATGCGCTTTTCGGCTGGAAGTTCGGATGAATGACCGCGCCGTTCCTGGTCAGCGCGGTTGCCTTGACCAGTTCGTCGTCCCAGTTCACCGCGAGCGCCTTGGTCGTCTTGTCGACCAGCGTCTCGATGAACGAAAACAGGTTGCGGGCGTAAAGGCTCGAGGCCGAGGCGGCGACGCGACCCGCGACATTGGTAAAACCGATGATCTTCACGCCATCGAGATCAACGATCTTGCCCGCCTTGACGCCCTCTATGTTACCGCCGCGCTCGACCGCGAGATCGACCAGCACGGAGCCGGGTTTCATCGAGCGCACCATCTCCGCAGTCACGAGTCTCGGCGCGGGGCGTCCCGGAATCAGCGCGGTCGTGATGATGATGTCCTGCTTCTTGATGTGTTCTGCAGTGAGTTCCGCCTGCTTGGCCTGATACTCTTTCGACATTTCCTTGGCGTAGCCGCCGGCGGTCTGCGCATTCTTGAACTCTTCGTCCTCGACCGCGAGAAATTTGGCGCCGAGACTTTCCACCTGCTCCTTGGTCGCGGGACGGACGTCGGTCGCGGTGACGACGGCGCCGAGGCGTCGCGCGGTGGCGATCGCCTGAAGGCCGGCGACGCCGACGCCCATGACGAACACCTTCGCGGCCGGCACGGTGCCGGCGGCGGTCATCATCATCGGAAATGCGCGGCCAAAGGCCTCAGCCGCCTCGATGACGGCACGATAGCCGGCGAGATTCGCCTGGCTCGACAGCACGTCCATCACCTGGGCGCGCGTAATACGCGGCATCAGCTCCATCGCGAAGGCAGACACACCGGCGTCGGCGATCGTCTTGAGCGCCGCTTCGTTGCCGTAGGGGTCCATGATCGCGATCACCAGCGCGCCACGCTTGTAGCGCGCCAGTTCGGACGCCTCGGGCCGTCTTACTTTGACGACGATGTCGGCGTCCTTCACCGCATCGGCTGTGACCGCGGCTCCCGCGGCCACAAAATCCGAATCCGGCACTCCCGACTTGATTCCGGCGCCCGGCTCGATGGCGACATCCGCGCCGAGCGCCTTGAACTTCTTCACCGTATCGGGAGACGCGGCCACCCGCGGTTCCGACGGATCGATTTCCTTCGCTATTGCAATCTTCATGATGCCTCCCGCAGCCGACGGCCACGCATGATTAAAGCACCAGCCACATTGCTATCGAACGGAAATCCAGGACGGCCGGAACGACCGGACAATCAGGTGAGGAAAATCGCCATCAGCGAAACAATGGTAATGACGACCCCCGTGCCGATCGTCCCCATCTTGATGAAGGCTTTATATGTTCCCTCGTGCGCCGGATAATCCATTCCGTCCGCCGTCGAATACACGATTTCGTTATGATCTGACACGTCACGTCTCCAGCCAGGGGTTGATCTTGCCCGAGAGGAATTAGCGCAATCGGAAGGACAGAGCAACGGTGTGGCGGCCGCCTCGGCGAGGTCATTGTTCTTTTTATGTACAAAGGAAGAAAAATAAGCGACGCGCGCCCGCAATTGCCCGATTTTGCTGCTCCGGTCTCGCCCCCCACCCGACCGTTTGGCGGAAAATCGTCGCCGGATATTGATCAAGATACGGAAATAAACACCCGACCCGCGGGGCTATCTGCCCTCAAACGGCCTCCGGCGACATAAAAACGGCCTCCGCTCGTTGATGTTGACGATCAGCCGGCGGCCGACGCGCCGGTGCCTTGCGCCGTTTTGCCGCGCGCAATCGGAACGTTTGCAGGTATTATGTGTGAGATTATATTCCTAATTATATCGTTGACACCACAAGCTCTAAAGGCTGTATTGGGGAAAGCAAGAGGGCTTGGTTATGACGTCCTACACAGAACCGCGTTTCAACAACGACGATGCGGCTAGAGGGTACCTAGAGAAGGTTCTCTGGCCCGAAGGCACGATTTGCCCGCATTGCGGCGTTGTCGCTCATTCATACCCGACCAAGCGCACTGGCGTTTACCGCTGCGCCGAGCCTGCTTGCCGTAAAGACTTCACTGTCATCATGCGGACGGTCATGGAGCGGTCCAAGATCGCCCTGCATAAGTGGGTTCTGGCCTTCGCGCTCTATACCGCTTCCAAAAAGGGCTTCTCGGCTCACCAACTGCATCGCACCCTTGGCGTTACCTACCGTTCCGCTTGGTTCATGGCTCACCGCATCCGCGAGTCAATGCGCGATGGGGGCCTTGATGTCCCGATGGGCGGCGAAGGCTCTGCATTGAGGCGGATGAAACCTATTTCGGCCCTGTTGCTAAGGACAAGGTTCGCAAGGTCACAACGAGCGGCCGCCCTTTTACAAAATCGGGTCGCACCGGCCCGTCAAATAAACGCGCTATCGTTTCCCTTGTTGAACGTGGCGGCAACGTGCGCTCTTTTCATGTTGCTGTAGCCGACGCCAATACCGTTGCGGGTTTGTGAACGAGAACATTCATCACGAGACCCGTTGCATACTGACGAAAGCCGCCTCTACACTAAAGTCGGCGCGAATTTCGCGACCCATGAAACAGTGAACCATTCCGCTAAGGAATATGCTCGCGGCGACGTGACCACCAACTCCGTTGAAGGCTATTTCTCAATCTTTAAGCGCGGCATGAAGGGCAACTATCAGCATTGTGCCGAGAAGCACCTGCACCGTTACCTTGCCGAGTTTGATTTCCGCTACAATCACAGGATCAAGCTGGGCTACACCGATGGCGACCGTGCGACGCTTGCAGTGAAGAATGCGGCTGGTAAGCGTCTCACGTATCGGGGACCTAACTGAGCCAGATTTCTCCAAAAAAGGCCGGTCGATTCCTGCGCTGGCGCTCAAAGCAGCCCAAACCCAAACCGAAATTCGTAAAATACTGGCGGACGCGGTGAGTTCGATACGGGCGCGGCGTTCCTGTCCCGCGAATCCATGGGTATAATGCTCCCGTGGCGCGAGTCGCCATATGGAAAAAGCCAGACCGTGCGGGTCTGGCTTTCCATTAAACCGCAGGACCCTGGTGGGCATTGCGGCGCTGTCTGCTAAGACCCGTGCAAAGTCTCGCACGGTGACCGCGCTGTCAATGTTCCCAAGGTCCGATTCAAAAAATAAGGACCTACAGATGCAGATTGGGAACACTCCCAGATCCAAACCTTATCGCCTTACGTTTGATGACGCCGTTGATGTCTGGCTCCGCCATTGGCGAGGCGAATACCAGCATGACATCGCTGCGATTTACGGTGTCAATCCGGGCCGGATAAACGACGTGCTGAAAGAGCGTGTCCATTTTGGTAGCAAAACCATTGCGGCTCAAAAATCCAAGCCCGCCGCCTAAACAAAACAGATGCCCGGCTCACTTGCTGGGCTACTTCTTCGGTTTGGGTTTCTTCTTCGGAATATCAGTCATTGGCTTGTGACCGGCTACCCGCGAACCACGCAGAGCCGCCGCTAACCGGCGCTCTGCTTCTTCTCCGCTGTACTGATCTCTTTCATCTGCGAGTTTGGATTTGGAAGGCATTCGAAAATACCACATCTATTGCGATGAAAGTTCGCAAACTAAGCATCGGCATCTTGTCATCGGCGCTAGTATCTGCCGCGCCTCAATAGCTCCCCGCATTGCGGCGACCATCGAACATATTATCGAACCACATGGCGGCATATCAGAGCTTAAATGGACAAAAATCACGCGGCGCAACTTGCCTATGTACAAGCAAGTAGCCGAAGCGTTCGGCCAGTTAATCGAAGCCGGTTACCTGCATTACTACTCACTTGTCGTCGATACATCCCAAGTTGACGATAAGAAATATAATGACGGCGACTCCGATCTCGGTTTCAGCAAATTTCTTTACACGCTTCTTTTCAAGTTCGCGCGCGTCTACAAATCGGATTATCGATTTTACACCTTTCTCGATGAAAGGACTACGAAACACACGCCGGAGCTTCTTCAGACCATCCTCAATGCTCGTGCGAGACGACAGGCAATCCGCAATTTCGATCCCTACAGAAGTGTTCAATTTGTCAAATCTGAACGTAGCCGACTCATACAATTGACAGATGTTATTACCGGCGCGATTGCGTCAGAAACAAATCTGCATCATCTCGCGCTAGACGCCGCGCCTCATAAAACCGAGATGATGCGGCATGTAACCAAATGTGCAAAAGTACGAAGCCTCGCAATCCCGACACCTGTGGCAGGGAAGGGCTTCGATATTTGGCACTTGGATTTCAAAAAAAGTTCCTGCGCATCTAGGTTCTGAGAACCACGGCCTGGGCCGCGCCCTCCCCCCATCAGGGGAGGTTTTGATGCGCAGGGAGAACGAACGTAGGAGGTTCAAACAAAACTTCAATCGCCGGGCGCGCCAATGGGGGAAAAATCATCTGCCATGGCTTTCGTACAACATTTTCCGTTTGTGGTGTCAACGATATAGTTGGGATTATATTCCTTGAAATGACACCATGCTCCATGACCGCAGCGATGTCCATTCACGCAAAAGCGTCTGAGTCGAAAACAGGCCGATGCCTATCCCATCGCCTCCAGTTCGTCGATCATGCCTGATATGACCGACAATCCGCCGTCCCAGAACTTGGGATTCTTGGCGTCCAATCCGAACGGTTTCAGCAGTTCCGAATAATGCTTGGTGCCGCCGGCGGCGAGCATCGCCAGATAGCGCTCGGCAAAGCCTTCGGCCGCGTGCTCGTAGACCGCGTAGAGCGAGTTCACGAGGCAGTCTCCGAACGCATAGGCGTAGACGTAGAACGGCGAATGGATGAAGTGCGGAATGTACATCCAGAACGTCTCGTAGCCCGGCTTGATCTCGATCGCGGGTCCGAGGCTTTCGCCCTGCACGCTGAGCCAGAGCTGGCCGATGCGCTCGGCGGTCAGTTCGCCGTTCTTCCGCTCGGTGTGAACGGCGCGCTCGAAGGTATAGAACGCGATCTGCCGCACCACGGTATTGATCATGTCCTCGACCTTGCCGGCCAGCAGCGCCTGCCGCTGCTTCGCGTTCTTCGTTTGCGCCAGCAGCCGCTTGAAGGTCAGCATCTCGCCGAACACGCTCGCCGTCTCCGCAAGCGTCAGCGGCGTCGGCGCCATCAGCGCGCCGTTCTTCGCCGCCAGCACCTGGTGCACGCCGTGACCGAGTTCATGCGCGAGCGTCATCACGTCGCGCGGCTTGCCCTGATAATTCATCAAAACGTAAGGGTGCGCCGACGGCGTGGTCGGATGCGAGAACGCGCCCGGCGCCTTGCCGGGACGCACCGGCGCGTCGATCCAGCGATCGGTGAAGAAGCGTTCGGCGATGCCGGCCATCTCGGCTGAGAAATCGCCATAGGCCGTCAGCACCATCTTGCGCGCGTCGTTCCACGGGATGACGCCGGTGGCGGCGAACGGCAGCGGCGCGTTGCGATCCCAATGCGCGAGCTTCTTCTTTTTGAACCAGCGCGCCTTCAGCGCATAGTAGCGATGCGACAGCCGCGGATAGGCCGCGCGCACCGAAGCCACCAGCGCGTCCACCACCTCGCGCTCGACGCGATTGTTCAGGTGGCGCGAATCCGCGACGTCCTGAAAGCCGCGCCAACGGTCCGAGATGTCTTTGTCCTTGGCGAGCGTATTGGTGATGAGCGCGAAGGTTCGCTCATTGGCCTTGAACGTCTTCGCCAGCGCCTGACCGGCGGCCTTGCGCTTTTCGGGCGAGCGGTCCTGTAACAGGTTGAGCGTCGGCTCGATCGCAAGCTCCTTGGCTCCGACCTTGAAGCGCAAGCCTGCAATGGTCTGGTCGAACAGCCTGTTCCATGCGGAGTAGCCGGTCTGCGACTTCTCATGGAAGAGCTTTTCGACGCGATCCTCGAGTTGATACGGCTTGTCCTTGCGGCTGTCCTCGATCCACGGTCGATAGTGCCCAAGCTCCGGCGCCTGCATGGCGCGCTCGATCACGTCGTCGTCGATGCGATTGAGTTCGAGCGTGAAGAACAAGAGATGCACCGAGGCAGCCGTCAGCCGCTCGGAGATATCGCCGTAGAACTTCGAGATCGCGGGATCGACGCTGTCGCCCGCATGGATCAAACCCGCATAGGAGCCGAGCCGGCCTGCCAGGTCGTCGATCGCCTCATAGCGCCGCACGGCCTCGGCCAGCCACGCTCCGCCGTCGGACTTCGCCGTTTCCGTCGCGAGCTTGCCCTTGTAGTCGGCCTCGAACGCCTTGCAGTCCGCATCGACCCTGTCGAGATCGCGCGTCACTTCGGGCGCATCGATACTGGCATAGAGATCCGCCAGATTCCATTCCGGCAGGCGTCCCGCATCCGGCTTCGCGACGGCACCTTTTTTCACGGCGGGCTTGCGATGAGGAGCGGGATTGCGGGCGGCAGCGGATTTGCGCGAAGCGGAGGGAGAACGCGAAGCCATTATCGATCCAGACTTTCTTTTCAGTTCCGACCAGGAAGAACCCGTTGCAGGACGACGGCGCGGCAAACCTTAAGAGCGCATTAATCAGCGTCCGCCAGTGTGCCTCGATTCGGTACAGATAGTTGTAGCGTGCGGGGAATGCCATGACTGCCACCATTTTGATCGCGGACGATGACGCGGTGCAACGCCGACTCGTCGAAAACATGGTGCGGCGGTCGGGCTATGAAGCGATCGTGGTCGAGGGAGGCGACGCGGCTATTGCCGCGCTGACGGCCGACGGCCCCGTCATCGATGCTCTCGTCCTCGATCTTGTCATGCCCGGCCTCGACGGCATGGGCGTGCTCGCGAAAATCCGCGAAGCCGATATCAATGTTCCCGTCATCGTCCAGACCGCGCATGGCGGCATCGACAATGTGGTCTCGGCGATGCGCGCGGGCGCTCATGACTTCGTGGTCAAGCCGGTTGGCATCGAGCGGCTTCAGGTTTGTTTGCGCAATGCGCTCAACGCCAGTGCGCTCAAAAGCGAGTTGCGGCGGGTTCGCCACAGCCGCGAGGGCCGTCTCACCTTCGCCGACATCGTCACCCGCAGCGAGGCCATGGCCAATGTCCTGAAGGCCGCGCAGAAGGCCGCGAGTTCGTCGATCCCGGTCCTGATCGAGGGCGAGTCCGGCGTCGGCAAGGAGCTGTTCGCGCGCGCCATCCACGGCACCGGCGAGCGCAGCGCCAAGCCGTTCGTCGCGGTGAACTGCGGCGCGATCCCGGACAATCTCGTGGAGTCGATCCTGTTCGGCCACGAGAAGGGATCGTTCACCGGCGCGACCGAGCGCCACGCCGGCAAGTTCGTCGAAGCCTCCGGCGGCACGCTGTTTCTCGACGAGGTCAGCGAATTACCCCTTGCTGCGCAGGTGAAGCTGCTGCGCGCGCTGCAGGAAGGCGCGGTGGAAGCGGTCGGCGGGCGCAAGCCGGTCAAGGTCGACGTCCGCATCATCTCGGCCACCAACAGGCGGCTGCTCGATCGCGTCAAGGCCGGGGAGTTCAGGGAAGACCTGTTCTATCGCCTCCACGTCCTGCCGCTGACGATCCCGCCGCTTCGAATGCGGCGCGACGACATCCCGAACCTGCTGCGGCATTTTCTCGCCCGCTTCTGCGCCGAGGAAAACAGGACGATCACCGGCATCAGCGGCGAGGCAATGGCCGGATTGTCGCAACTCAACTGGCCCGGAAACATCCGCCAGCTTGAAAACGCGGTCTATCGCGCGGTGGTCATGAGCGAAAGCGAGCAGCTCGGGCTCTCGGATTTTCCGCTGATCGGCGCGCAACCGGCGGCCGAGACTGACGACCCCCTGGTCCTTGAACCCATGCTCCAGCGCGCGCCCAGCATGATACCTGGTAATGAAACACCAATCGTCCCGCCTCTTCCCGATGCGAGCAGCCTGTCGATGCTGGCGCAAGACGGCGACATGCGCCCCTTGGAAGAGTTGGAGGCCGAGATCATCCGCTTTGCGATCTCACACTATCGCGGGCAGATGTCCGAAGTGGCGCGACGGTTGAAGATCGGCCGGTCCACACTCTATCGTAAGCTCGATGACATGGCAGCGCATGAGGAACAGTAACGGACTTCCTTGCGTTCGCGTAGAGACGGCTGGATTGCGCGAACAAGGGAGAAAAAGTGTCGCGGACGTGAACCGTTGCGGCGCGGTGACAGACTGACGGAAAACACCTTCGAAAAGGCGGGTTGCGTTGCAAACAGCGTATTTTGAGGTCAGTTTGACGTGAGTTGCCTCTGCGGCGCTGGCTGCCCGAATCGGGCGCGTGTAACGTCCCTGCATAAACGTGAATCGCCAATATCAAGTCGTGGCAAGCGCAGGACGAAATCATCAGAAAATTGTTCCAGGCCGGGACAGTTTCACCCAAGGGGTGCTGAGAATGCGGGACTACTGGACTAACCGGAGCGGCTTTGACCGGTTCCTGATGGCTCTTGCAGCCGCCTTTCTGACAGTCTCGGCCACGGCAGCATCCGCCCAGACGGATACGGCCAAGAAGAGCCCCGCCGAACTTGCGATCGATGCCGCCGTGCCGACGCCGGAGCCGGCGAACGTTCCGCCGCCGACCGCGGCCGACTTCAAGATGAACGACGTGCCGCCTGCGCCGCCCGTCATCAGCGCGTCGAAACCGTCTGACAGCAAGACCGCCGATACGACGACCCCGCCGGCAGAGACGAAACCCGCCGTGACGAACGCCGCAGCCTCCGGGGCGTCGTCAAATGCCGCGCCGGCTGCCGAAGCGAAGACCTCTGATGCGAAGACCTCTGATGTGAAGGCTTCCGACGCGAAGGCTTCCGACGCAACGACCTCACCCGACGCCAAGGCTTCTTCCGACGCTATCAAGGCTTCTTCCGACGCTATCAAGGCTTCCAACGGCGAGGCTTCCGAAAGCAACGCGGCGGAGACAAAACCCACGGAGGCCAAGCCCGCCGACATCGCGGCCACCCCTGCCGACGGCGCCAAGCCGGAGACCACGACGGACACCAAGACGAGCGACACCAAGAAGGACGCAACCGCAACGATCAACCCTGCTGCCACTGCTCCCGCAGAGACCGCCACCGCGCCGGCTGCCGATCAGCCCGGCGAGCCGGTGAAGGCCGCGAGCAGCGTCCCAGCGGCGGACCAACCCGCGGCCGAGAAGCTGCATGAATTGCTCGACACGAAGGCCGCGAAATTCTTCGATCGCAAAGCCGAGCGGACCGCGATCGAGAAATTCTACACGGCGCGGAGCTATGCGCCGCTATGGACGGAAGGCGGCGCACTGAATGCACAGGCCAAGGGCGTGATCGCACGCCTCAGGGACGCCGCGGCCGACGGCCTCGACCCCGCCGACTACCCCGTGCCGAATTTTGCCGAAGCGGCCTCGCCGGATCAGGTCGCCGAAGCCGACCTCAAGCTGACCGCGAGCATGATGGACTACGCCCGCCAGGCCCAGAGCGGGCGGATGCACTGGTCGCAGGTCAGCGCGGATATCCAGTATCCCGAGCATCCCATCGATCCCGAGCAGGTGTTGACGAACGTCACCACGGCGAAGGATGCCTCCGCGGCGCTCGACAGCTACAATCCGCCGCACAAGCTCTATCGCGAGTTGAAGCAAAAGCTGGCCGAACTTCGAAAGGCATCGGAAGGCCCCGTGATCGAAATTGCCGAGGGCCGGAGTCTTGCATTCCGCAAGAATGCGGTGATGGAGGATCCGCGCGTACCGCAGATTCGCGCCAGACTGGGCGTCTCTGAAAATCCGGACGACACCCGCTATGACGCCGACGTCGCCGCCGCCGTGGAGGCTTTCCAGGCCCGCAGTCAACTCAAGCCCGACGGTGTTCTTGGCAACAACACCCTTCGCGCCCTGAACGGCGTGAAGAAGGATCGCCAGATCGACACCATCATCGTCAACATGGAACGCTGGCGCTGGCTGCCGCGCGATCTCGGCGCGCCGTCGCTGGGCGACGCCTATGTGATCCTGAATATTCCGGACTTCACGCTGCAGGTGATGCAGCACGGCAAGTCGGTCTGGAAGACGCGCGTCGTCACCGGCAAGCCGGGTGTCCACGCCACGCCGCTTCTCACGGAAACGATGAAGTACATCACCGTCAATCCGACCTGGAACGTGCCGCCGTCGATCATCTACAAGGAATATCTGCCCGCCTTGCAGCAGGACCCAACCGTCCTGCAGCGCATGGGTCTCAAGCTCGAGCGGGACCGCAGCGGCGGCATCCACATTTCGCAGCCGCCGGGCGAACGCAACGCGCTGGGCCGCATCCGATTCAATTTCCCGAACAAGTTCCTGGTGTATCAGCACGACACGCCGGACAAATACCTGTTCGCCAAGGAAACGCGCGCTTTCAGCCACGGCTGCATGCGGGTTCAAAACCCCGACCAGTACGCCGCGACGCTACTCAACATCACTCTTCCGCAGGATCACTACACGCCGGAGAAAATCCGCAGCATGTATGGTCGGACCGAGTTCGACATCAAATTCCCGACCCCGATTCCGGTCAACATCACCTATCAGACCGCGTTCGTGGATAGCGCCGGCAAACTGCAGATCCGCAGGGATATCTACGGCCGCGACGCCACGATGTTGGCGCTGCTGCGCAATCCCAAGGGGCGGGATCTCGAGGCGGTGATCGCACATGCCCAGCCCAACTATTCCGCTCCCAAGGGCGACATCCCGCAAGGCGTTGCTCTCAATGACAACGCCGGGTTTGGCGGCGGTCCGGGCGGCGGATTCACAAGCAGCGGTCCGTCGTTCTTCGAACGGCTGTTCGGTTTCCAGAATCCGCCTCCCCAGGTCGAGGACCGCCGTCGGCAAATCTATCGGCGCTAGCGCCTTCCGGCTTCCGACAAAATCAGAAGCCGGATTCGGGGATTTTGACTGCGCGCGGTTGCTTCAGCGGACCGAGAACCATCCAGGGGTCCAGCCTGCGACGGCTCTCGCGATCTGCCAAAAGACAGGTTTAGTTGATTAAAAACAATGACTTCATCGCGCGACGGGGCTGTTTTAACATTAACCATCGTCCACCGCGCCTCAATCCCCTGGCTCTTTTTTGCCACAGTCGGCAGGCTAGTTATCCTTTAGGAGCAGGCGGGTTAAGGTAAATCCGGATTAACCCTGCTGATCTACGACTTGAGTTTACGTCCTTCCACAACGGGGTCGTGGAAGGGCTGCGCGACTTAATCGTCCTTCGGGTGGGCTCATTACGTGCTTGCGGGTTTTGCACGCGGTTTGAAATCATTGTCGATTCCACGGGCCGGTTATTGCATCGGCCTGTCGTCGCTTCTGCTGCTGGCGGGCGCGGGATCGGTGCATGACGCGGCTGCGCTCAACGAGACGCGCACCCTGTCGTTTCATCATACCCATTCCAACGAAGACCTGACCGTCACCTTCAAGCGCAACGGCCGCTACGACGAAGCCGCGCTGAAGCAGCTCAATCATTATCTCCGCGACTGGCGCAGCCAGGATCAGACCACCATGGACCGCCACCTCTTCGACATCCTCTGGGAGGTCTATCGCGACGTCGACGCCAGGCAGCCGATCAACATCGTCTCCGCCTACCGCTCTCCCGCCACCAACGCCATGCTTCGGCGCCGCTCCGCGCATACCGGCGTCGCGCGATTCAGCCAGCACATGCTCGGCCACGCGATGGACTTCTTCATTCCCGGCGTGCAGCTCGAAAAAATCCGTTTCGCCGGGCTTCGCCTGCAGCGTGGCGGCGTCGGCTTCTATCCCAAATCGGGCTCGCCCTTCGTTCACCTCGATACCGGTCATGTGCGGCACTGGCCGCGCATGACCCACGACCAGTTGGTGCGCGTCTTCCCGAACGGCCGCACCGTACACATTCCGTCCGACGGCAACCCGCTGTCCGGCTATCAACTGGCGATGGCCGACATCGAGAGGCGCGGCCAGAACGCGGATGAAGACGGAGCTGTAAAGGGCAAGCCGTCGAACTTCCTGCTGGCGCTGTTCCGCGGCAAGGCCGCTGCCGACGAGGATGACGAATCCGATGGCGCGCCGGCCGCCCAGCCGCCCGTCCAGACGACGGTCGCCTCTGCGGCTCCGGCGACGGCGGCCGACCCGATTCCGTTGCCCCGGCCGAAACCGGTCTCGGCATTCCGCCTCGCATCGGCCGACCTCCCGTCGGTCCCGCTGCCGAAGCAGGCCACGGTCGGCAGACCGCAGACCCCGGCCGACATCATCAATGCCCGCGGCTTCTGGGACGAGATGCCGAAAGCCCCGACCCAGGCCACGCCGGAACAGGTTCTCGCCGCCGTCAGCGCCCGCAAGGCGCTTGCCGCCGTCGATCCGCAACCGACTTCAAGTATCTCCGACTCCTTGCAGGCGCTGGCCTATGCGCCGGCGCCGAAAGACGTCCGACGCGCGCGAATCGTCGCAGCGACAGCATCGATCCCGCCGATCCGCCCCGCTACACCTGCACACAATCCGATGGCTATAGACGGCGTGACCACGGTCCTCGTCAAAGGCGCAGGCGACCAGGGCGCCGTGGTAGCCACCTCGCGCCGACTGGCGCCGGCCGCCACGCGTGACAGCGACGTCTGGATGCGCGCGATGATCGTTGCCCCGAGCGCGAGCCGCACGATGTCGTCCACGGTCATGGGCGACCAGGACATGACATTGATGCATGTCTATTTCCAAAAGCCGGATCGGGCGATTGCGATGACGTTCTCCGACGATCCGCAAATGGGTATCCGGTACGACCGATTCAGCGGATCGGCCGTCGCCAGCCTGACCACGACGCGGCTCGCGGCGCGCGCGGGCTCGCTGCGGTAAGTTCGGTTCGAAGCGCCCCATCGTGGCGACGAACGATCCTGCTCGAGCGACGGCTCTCCGCTCACAGCATCCCCAGCGCCTGCATGTAGGTTTCCAGGATGGTTTCCTGCTCCTGGCGTTCGTTGGCGTCCTGCTTGCGCATCCGCACAATGGTCCGCAGCGCCTTGACGTCATATCCATTGCCCTTGGCTTCGGCATAGACGTCACGAATATCGTCGGAAATGGTCTTCTTCTCTTCTTCGAGCCGCTCGATGCGCTCGATGATGGCCTTGAGCTGATCCTTCGCGAATCTGGTCGCGGGCTCTTCCTTGGCGGCGACGGCGGTGGCCATCCTGCTACTCCTGAGATCAATCGATGACGATGGGATGTGAGCCTGGACGCGCTGGCCGCTCACCACACGTGAAGACCGACACTCCCGAGCGGCACGCTCGGCGTCAAGGCGCCATCGCGCTCATCCACAGCGACACACAGGCTGGAGCCTCGCTTCCGATGGAATCAGAAACGAGGCTTCATGATTTGTTTTGATGCGTTTTCTGCCCGCGAACCGGCACTCATCCTCGGGTCAAGCCCGAGGGCATGCTTCGCGCGAAAAAGCTACGAGGCGCGGCAATGGCCTGATCGAAACGGTCAGTGACCGTTTTGGCTCCCCTTCATCGCCGCAAGCTGCTCCGGCGTCGCCGCGCCCTGATGCTTCGCCTTCCAGGTCTCGTAGGGCATGCCGTATACCGCCTCGCGGCTTTCATCCTTCGTCATGGCGGCCCCCTTTTCGTCGGCCGCCTCCTTGAGCCAATTCGACAGGCAGTTGCGGCAGAAGCCGGCGAGGTTCATCAGGTCGATATTCTGGACATCGGTCCGGGAGCGCAGGTGGGCGACCAGCCGCCGGAACACCGCGGCTTCCAGTTCCGTTTTTGTTTTGTCGTCAATGGTCATGAGCCGATCTCGTCCTCGTCATCGCCTGTCTGGATTAAGTTTGCACTGGCCATGGATTTTACCATATCGCAGCGCAAATAGCAGTTTGCAGGTTGGAAAATGCGCACCTTGGCGTGAAAAGCCGGTTCCAGCCGTTGACAGGCCATGACGGGTCACGCGAAATCACGCAAAACGATTTGCCCCGCTAAATGACGAAATCAGTCCCATTCCATGCTCCACCCGTCTCGCTGCGCGCGAGCACCGCGGGCCTCTTGCCCGCGCTCGGCGTCCTCATTTTCTGCCTGTGGTCGGCGCCTGCGGCCGCCGACTTCCGGCTTTGCAACAACACCTCGAGCCGCGTCGGCATCGCCCTTGGCTACAAGGACGCCGAGGGCTGGACCACCGAGGGGTGGTGGAATGTCTCATCGCGTGCCTGCGAAACGCTGCTGCGTGGCACGCTCATCGCACGTTACTATTATATTTATGCTCTAGATTACGACCATGGCGGCGAATGGTCGGGACAGGCTTTTATGTGCTCGCGCGACAAGGAATTTACGATCAGAGGCACCGACAATTGTCTGGCACGCGGCTTCGACCGCACCGGCTTTTTCGAGATCGATACCGGAGACCAGCGTGCCTGGACCGTCCAGTTGACGGAATCCGGCGAACACGGGCAGCAGCAGGTGCCCGGGTTGCCTTCCCAGGGTTCATTTCCGGGTCTGCCCGATCCGGCCGCCGGAACGCCTCCGGGCGCGTCGGGACCGGCGCCAGGCGCATTGCCCGGACGTAAGCCATGAGACGTCTTCGCCGCATCAAGATTCTCGCCACACTCGGACCGGCCTCTTCAGACAGCGCCATGGTCCGCCGCCTGTTCGAGGCGGGTGCCGATGTCTTCCGCATCAACATGAGCCACACCTCGCACGACAAGATGCGCGAACTGGTGGCGACGATCCGCAACGTCGAGGGCAGCTACGGCCGTCCCATCGGCATTCTGGTCGACCTGCAGGGACCCAAGCTGCGGCTCGGCTCGTTCGCCGACGGCCCGATCCAGTTGAACAACGGCGACACCTTCGTACTGGATTCCGACAAGACCCCCGGCGACAAGACCCGGGTCCACCTTCCGCATCCGGAAATCCTGGCGGCGCTGCGCCCCGGCCACACGCTGCTGCTCGACGACGGCAAGGTGAGGCTGATCGCCGAGGAAACCTCGTCCGAGCGCGCCGTGACGCGCGTGGTCGTCGGCGGGAAGATGTCCGACCGCAAGGGGGTCAGCCTGCCCGACACCGATTTGCCGGTTTCCGCGATGACGCAGAAGGACCGGTCCGATCTCGACGCGGCGCTGGAGGCCGGAGTCGACTGGATCGCGCTGTCGTTCGTGCAGCGCGCGGACGACGTGGCCGAGGCCAAGAAGATGATCCGGGGCCGCGCCTCGGTGATGGCCAAGATCGAAAAACCGCAGGCCATCGACCGCCTGCCCGAAATCCTTGAAATGGCGGATGCGCTGATGGTCGCGCGCGGCGATCTCGGCGTCGAACTACCGCTCGAACAGGTGCCCAGCCTTCAGAAGCAGATGACGCGGATGGCGCGGCGCGCCGGCAAGCCAGTCGTCATCGCGACGCAAATGCTGGAATCAATGATCCAGTCGCCGGTGCCGACCCGCGCCGAGGTTTCCGACGTCGCCACCGCCGTTTATGAAGGCGCCGACGCCATCATGCTCTCCGCCGAGTCCGCGGCCGGAAAATACCCGGTGGAGGCCATCTCCACCATGAACCGCATCGGCGAAGAGGTGGAACGCGATCCGATCTATCGCGGCGTGCTCAATGCGCAGCGCGCCGAGCCGGAGCCCACCGTCGGCGACGCCATCGCCGATGCCGCGCGTCAGATCGCCGAAACGCTCGATCTCTCCGCCATCATTTGCTGGACCAGTTCGGGATCGACGGCGCTGCGCATGGCTCGCGAGCGCCCGAAACTTCCTGTGGTCGCCATCACTCCGAATCTCGCGACCGGCCGCAAGCTGGCTGTGGCGTGGGGCGTGCACTGCGTGGTTGCGGAAGACGCCCATGACCAGGACGACATGGTCGATCGCGCCGGCTCGATCGCGTTCCGCGACGGCTTCGCCAAAGCCGGTCAGCGCATCATCATCGTGGCCGGCGTGCCGCTCGGCACGCCCGGCGCGACCAATATGGTCCGCATCGCTTTCGTCGGCCCGGACGGCGACGCCGGCGTCTAGAGCGGTTCGCGTTTTGACGGAAACACGTTGATCCGGCATGGCCGGGCATAGCCGTGCAACAACGACGTTGTTGCTCGCCTATGTCCGGGCAATCACCCTGCGCGGACACAGCCTGTTATCCACATAATCCACAGGAACGCGAATCGACCTGCAAACTTTATTCACGTTCTCGGTGAAAAGTGAGGCGGCTTGAACCGGAGTATACCAGATGAGTTTTGAAGCAGGCGAAGCTTTGATCGACGAGATCGTGGCATCATGCAACGGCGACGTTCGCGGCGCACTGATGGCGTTGCTGATGGTGAACGAGCGGCTGGAGGATGAACTTCAGCGGCTTTATGCAGCGGCGCGCGAACGCAACACACTGCATTAGATGCGGTCGTGGCCACAAAGCCGGCGGCCGTCAGTGTCTATCCTTGTTGTTGTCATCGTCTCGGTCATCGCTCTTCGGGCATGCGCCGATTGACGATCGGGCGAGCTTCGCCTCGGCGCGGGACTGATAGGGACCATCGGCGAACCAGATATCGTCGTCGATCACCGGATTGCTGGTGACGATGTCGCAGGTCTCGGTGGCATGATTGCCGACAACCCAGAACTGTCCTTCAGCCAAGCAGACGCTTCCCATGGCACAGACGAGGATCACGGCCAGCATCAGCGATTTCATGGCGCTCTCCGCTCTCGGGTTCCCATCGAATGAGGCCAAACCCGCATTAGCCGGAAATGTTTCGTCGCGCTAAGCGTCAATCGGGATCTTGGTTAATTCGCGAGCGCCGCTGTGCATGCGCGCCGGGACGATCCACGCCGCGCACATTGCCTTTGCTTCCGAATATCAGATATCTCGCCCCTCGACCTTCTCGGTCAACGTCCGGACCAGTTCGCGAACCTTGTCGAGATGGGGATTGACGGCGAGCGCCTTGCGGAAGGCATCGAGCGCGCGCTTGTCGTCGCCGAGTTCCTGCATGATCATACCGAGGCCAGCGAGCGCGCCGAAGTGGCGCGGCTCGCGGATCAGCACCTGCTCGATGTCCTCAAGCGAATGCCGATAATCGTTCTGTACGTAATAAAGCGTCGCGCGCTGGCTCCATCCCTCGATGTAATCGGGATGCAGCTTCAAAACCGCATCCAGCAGCTTGAGCGCAATGTCGAGCTGTTGGCCATGCATCGCGACCTTCGCCCGCTGCATCAGAAGCGCCGTGGTGTCGCTTGAAGTCCGGCTCCATAACGCCAGGATCTGCGCTTCGACATGCCTGGCGCTCTCCTCGTCGGGAGCGGCCTTCAGGGCGCCGAACAGAAAATCGAGTCCGTGGGCCTGATCTTTGGGAATTCCCGGCCGCTTCGAGGGCGACGGCGGCAAGTCCTTGGGTTCGGTGGCCTCAGGCAGGGCGCCGTGCGGGGGGTGGCGCGGCGGAGCCTGCGCGGACGCGACCGCAGGCATAACTCCGGCTGCGGCAACTAGAATTGCGAGGCAAACCCACCCTGCCGTTGAGAGTTTCCGTTGCATTCGCGAGGTCCAGATCAGTCGAACTTCTGGCCGCCACTATAGCGTTTTCGAGCGGCGCGGGCACCGGGCCGCATATAGAAAACGAAAAACGCCTTTAAGCACAACGAGGCGCGCCCCGAAGTGCAGGCATGTCAACGAATTGTGACGGGTACGGCGGCTACTGGCGTTAATCAGCCCTGACGGGCCTTGAAACGACGCTGGGTCTTGTTGATCACATAGACCCGGCCCTTGCGGCGGACCAAGCGGTTGTCCCGATGACGCGAGCGCAGCGATTTCAGCGAGTTACGGACCTTCATGGGAACGTTCCTGATTTTCCAAAGGCCGTATGCGACGGGCCGAAACGGTAAAAGCGACATTCCCGGCTTGCGGCGAAGCCGCCCGGGATGCGCGGTTTCTAGGCTATGAAGCCCGGCAATGTCAATCCAGACAGGATTGATAACGGCTTGTCGGATGCGGAAATTGCGACATCACGGGTGAGGTCCGTAGGCGTCGATTCCCGACGCCTGCGAACGCTCGCCGTCCCGAAAGCCCCCTGCGCCGAGCGTGAAACGGCTACCTCCTCGACCTGGCCGCACCGGCGCAAGATGGATTGGACGGAAAGGGTTCTCCGCAGTAGCATTCAAGCGCGCCACGGTGATCAGGGCGCGGCGAGAGTCAGGCAGCGACGGACACATGCTGGAGGTCCGTTATGAAATCGCACCCGCTTCCCTTCGAAAACAGATGGACCAACGGCGAACACGCCTGGCACTGGCACTGGCACTGCGAGCTGGAGCGGTTGGGTGTGTCCACCGTCCGGATCATGTTCGCCGAACATGAAACACATCGGCCCGCGCAGCATAGCGTGGTCTACGATGTCCCGTCGGAATTTGTCCGGGACTGGCTGGCCTTTCACGACCGGCAAAAAGCCAGACGGCAGCGCCTCCGACAGCTGATTTTCGCCGCGTGGGCAATTGCCACGCTGGTGATGGCGGCGGCGGCTTTCCTGCGAACATGACCTCAATCCACCGGTGCGCTCAGAGCGGCGGGTTCCC
>NZ_MKRN01000017.1:54728-57161 GCF_001896955.1 Nitrobacter sp. 62-13
GTGCACGACCGGTGCATTGCCAAAACGAACCCTGATGGAGCCATAACAAAAGGTTCACCTTGGCGTCCTGCCAAGCGAGGACCCCTCTTATGACCGATCGAGCCAGCCAGGACGACAAAATTGCGGAGACGCCCTTTGGCAAACGAAGGGTTAAGCCCCGCGCCTGCATTGTCGAGAGCAAGCATCACGTGCGGTCGCTGCTCAGCGAGACTCTCGAAGAACAGGGATTCATCCCGCACGCCTGCGCGACGCTGGACGATCTCGACGCCTCGTTGCGTTCCAACTTCCCCGACCTCATCGCCATCAGCGTCTCGATGAACGGCCTGCCCGTTCTGGACATCCTGAACCTGCTCGCGATCAGGGCCAGCGCCGCCATGGTGCTGCTGATCGGCCCGCCCGATGCGCCCGCCGTCCGGGCGGCACGGGAACTCGGCGAGAAACTGGCGCTTGAATTGCTGCCAATGCTGCCGACGCCTTTCAGCGACAAGGACCTGCATGACCGCATCGCGGGTCTCGTGCCGGCTGAACCGCCCGCGCCGCCAGTCGATGTCGCCGAGGCGCTCGGCGCCGGCTGGCTCGAACTGTGGTATCAACCCAAGATCGATGCACGAAGCCTTGCGCTGGGCGGCGCCGAAGCCCTGATCCGGATGCGCCATCCGAGCTGGGGCATCGTGCCGCCGGCCTATTTCATTCCCGACGAGGGCGATCCGCATTTTCGTTCGCTTTCGCGCTTTGTCATCGACCGCATGTTCCAGGACTGGCGGTATCTCGTCGCCAAGGCCGGAAGCATCCATATGTCCATCAACCTGCCTCTCGCCTTCTTCACGGACGCCAATGCCGTTGACGATCTGCGTTTGCAGTTTCCGGATCACCCCGCCTTCGATGGCTTGACCGTGGAGGTCGACAGCAGCGATGTCGTCAAGAATCTGCCGCTCGCGATCGAAGCCGCGCAGCGGCTGCGATTCCACAACATCGGCTTCTCGCTCGATGATGTCGGCACCGAATGGCCAGCGCTGGCCGCGCTGAATGAGTTTCCGTTCGCCGAGATCAAGCTGGACCGCCAGTTCGTCGACGGCAGTTCGTCCGCGCGACTCAAGCGTTCCGTCTGTCGCCGGATCGTCGACCTGGCCAAAAGCCACGGCGTCAAAACGGTGGCTGAAGGCGTCGAGACCCGCGACGATTTCCTCGCGATGCACGGCATCGGCGTCGATTTCATCCAGGGCTTTCTGTTCGGCAAGCCGATGACCACCCGGAAGTTCGCGCGCAACAGCCGCCAGCCGCCAGCCTTCGCTCCCGTTGCCTGAGCCTTCTTGCTGCCGATGGAATCAAAAGCGGGACTCAGCCGGCCTTGCCGAACACCTTGCGCAGCTCGTCCTTGGCGGCTTCGAGCGTCCGGCGGCGAGAGGCGGAGAGATTTTTGCCGCCGCGATTGATATAGAACACCAGCATCGACATCGCCGACCGATAGGGATCGCTTTTGCGCCGATGACTCTGTTCGGCGGAGCGCTTCAGCGACCGGGCAATGGCGGCGGCGCTACGCTGCTTGAACACCCCTTGTTTGAGATCGAGCGCGTCGCTCGTCGCCGTCACCCTGCCCGACCATTTGCGGACGGGCTTCTTACGGCGGGCCGACGATTTCGTCCCGCCCTTGGTCTTCGTCCGATGAGCCGGCTTGCGCCTGGATGTCGATGATGTCCCTGTCATGTGGTCTCCCGTCGGGAACCGCGCCGGTGGTGGCGGAGTGCATCATGGCAACGACGCGGGCCTCGAATCGGTTCGCATTTTTTTGCGAAACGCCGGCTCGCCGTCATGGAAATCCCGGACAACAGGCGCACCCCGACCTATTGCCTACCGGGAGGTCCGACCGCGCTTCCGGTTGCTTTCGCCGCCACATCGTTGCCGGTCGCCTCGGCGTTGGACTCGAACACCGCGCGGCACGGCGCGCCAAGCTGCGTCTGGTTCTGCCGCAGGCAGGCGACGATGCGGCCGACGTCGGGAATCTCGCTACCGCACAATCTGAAGACGTCGGGGGTGCAGGCCATCCGCTGAGCGAATGTGCCGCGATAGTCGTCCGCGACCGCAGGGCGCGTCAGCGCCGCGATGCCGGCAGCCAGAATCCCGGAAAACAGGGCCACCCTGTAGCCGCGCATGAGTCACCTCTTGCGAATGCTTCACATGCCGGCACCTCCTCAAACCATTGAGGCGGCAGAAAGGTTCGTTTCGGGCAATATGGTGGGAAACAGGCGGCGCGACGCTCCCGATGCTGCCCGATGCCGTGGTCAAGACCCTGCCGGTCGTGTATCAGACCATCCGGAACTCAACGCATTGACGGAACAGGCCTTGCCACAGGATTCGATCACCAAACCATTTCTCGAGGTGCTTTCGGGCCAGCGTCAGGCCGTGCCACCGATCTGGATGATGCGGCAGGCGGGC
>NZ_MKRN01000017.1:57324-59328 GCF_001896955.1 Nitrobacter sp. 62-13
CTGGATACGCCGGACAAGGTTGCAGGGCTGGCGCGCGAAGCCGACATGACCAAGCTCGAACCGGTGTTCGAGGCGCTGCGCCGCGTCAAGCGCGAACTTGGTTCAAAAACCGCACTGATCGGATTCTGCGGCGCGCCATGGACAGTCGCGACCTACATGGTCGCCGGACATGGCACCCCCGATCAGGCGCCGGCACGGATGATGGCCTATCGCCATCCCGACGCCTTCGCAAAAGTCATCGATGCGATCGTCGACAACTCGATCCGCTATCTGCTCGGCCAGCTCCGGGCCGGCGCGGATGCGCTGCAGATTTTCGATACGTGGGCGGGCGTTCTGCCGCCGCGCGAATTCGCGCGATGGTCGATCGAACCGACCAAGCGCATCGTCGCAGGCGTGCGCAGCCAGATTCCGGATGCGAAGATCATCGGATTTCCCCGCGGCGCCGGCGCGCTGCTGCCATCCTATATCGAAGCGACCGGCGTCGACGCCGTCAGCATCGACTGGACCACCGAGCCGTCATTGATCCGCGACAAGGTTCAAAACCGGGTTGCCGTTCAGGGCAATCTCGACCCGCTGGCGCTGATCGCAGGCGGTGCGGCGCTCGATCGCGCGGTCGATGACGTGCTGACCAATTTTGCCGGGGGGCGCCTGATCTTCAATCTCGGCCACGGCATTCAGCCGGAAACGCCGATTCCGCATGTCGAACAGATGATCCGACGGGTGCGCGGGAACGGCGCGCGCACATGAAGCGGCGCGCATATGGACGGCTCACTTGATGTAGGGACACCAGGAACGCAGCGAAAAACGGTCCTCCAGCGGCACCGGACCTCCGCCTTTTTTGATCACGAACACGATCCGTCGCTCCGCCCGCTCGGTGATTTCCACGGAATCGCCGGTCTCGCGGACCAGGTTCGGAATATCGATCACCGACAGCGGGTCGGTGCAATGCACCTCCAGCCGGTCGCCGGGCGTCAGCGATTTCAATGCCTTGCGGGTTTGGAGCGCAGGCATCGGGCACTTGAGCCCGGTGAGATCGAGTTTCGGTATCAGCATTCCGTAAACATGGCGAATCCGGATCGGACCGTCAACCGGCGGCGGGTCATGCCTGCATCAGATTGGTTGTAAATTGGCCCCGCTGACGGACGCTTCGCGGGCCGATCACGCCCTCTTGTTCTGCCAACCGGACGCACACGACCGGCACTTCTGCCGACTCCGACCGTCATCAGGTGCACCGGAACCTTTGCCTCATTGCCCTCAACGGGCTCCTCCGGCCATCGCTTGACCGGCCTCCCGCCTGCGCGGCAGCTTCCAGTTCGGTCGGACGAAGTGACAGGTATAACCATCCGGATAACGCTCAAGATAATCCTGATGCTCGGGCTCGGCCTCCCAGAACGGGCCGGCCGGCGCCAGCTCGGTGACGACTTTCCCCGGCCAGAGACCTGATGCATCGACGTCGGCGATGGTGTCTTGCGCGACCCGCTTCTGGTCGTCGCTGGTGTAGAAGATCGCCGAACGATAGCTTGCGCCGCGGTCATTGCCCTGACGATTCAGCGTGCTGGGATCGTGGATCTGGAAGAAGAATTCCAGCAGTTGCCGGTAGCTGAGCTTGTTGGGGTCGAAGACGATTTCGATGGCCTCGGCATGACTGCCGTGGTTGCGATAGGTCGCATTCGGTACCTCGCCGCCGGTGTAGCCGACCCGGGTCGAGATCACGCCGGAATACCGGCGCAACAGGTCCTGCATGCCCCAGAAGCATCCCCCGGCGAGGACCGCGCGTTCTGTTGAAACCGTCATATCCATCCCTCTTCATTTGCGAGCAGATCAGCCGCCACCGTTACGTCCCATCTGGATATCGGGGAGCCGGCGATCAAGCCGTCCGGGCGGACGGACCGAGGGCAGACTGTCCAATATCGGGTTTTCTGCGCATGTCCTGAGATCGGCTTCAGAAGCCGAGATCTGCAGAAGCCGCCGGAACGGCCGCGAAATCGCGCCGGGCCATTAAAT
>NZ_MKRN01000017.1:59345-65994 GCF_001896955.1 Nitrobacter sp. 62-13
CCGTCCCACCGTCGCAACCCGGATTCCCCAGTTGCATCGCAACCCCCTACCGAGCTATTCGGAGAGCCCGTCGAGGACGAGTGTCCGAGCTTTCGAATCAAATGAGGACTGGAATGCCTTTCAAGGTAGATGACACGAAGTTTGCGCTGGACGATCACGCCCCCTTTGGAAAGCTCTGGGGCAGGCTTTTGATCGATGTGGTGGATAGCGATACCGATACCAGGCGGACAATCCAGCTCGAAGTTCTTTTGGAGAAGAGCGACCGGTATCCCTTCTTTCATTATGAAAAGCTGGCGCGGGCGGAAGCCAAGAAATTGCTCAGCGCCGTCTCGGAGCAATTGTAGTTTCTTGCCGTCCGCTGAACCCGTAGCCACGTGCTTCGGCTGATCCGGACGGTCCCTCTCTTCATCGGCCTTGGCGAAACGTCCCGCCCTTGCGTTGTCCAATGCTTGCCGCTTTGGGCAAAGGCGCCGCTTGTCGCGACGGCCGACACAACAATCCGTCTGAACTCATTACAGGGACGGATCAAGTCGACATGAACGGCTCACGACGCCGACTGTTCTTCCTGTCTCACGTGTTCGATGCGGACTTTTGATCCGCGCTCTTGTCGAACAAGCTGCTTGCCATTATGGCGACTTCGGTCCGGTTCCTCGCCTTCAGCTTGCGCATGATATGGCGGATGTGGACCTTCACAGTGCTTTCACACATGCCGAGTTCGTAGGCGATCTGCTTGTTCGCCTTGCCGCGGCAGAGTGCTTCAACCACCATGATCTGGCGCGCCGTGAATAACTGGCTTTCGCCATTACTGGCATTCTGGAACGACGACACCACGCTGATGGGCACGAACGTGCCGCCCGCCTCGACCAGCCGCACGGCTTCGACGGCGATACCAAGCGTCATGCTGGTCGGGATATAGCCCCGTGCGCCGCTCTCGATGGCGCTCATGATCCGCGAACCATCCTCGACATCGGAGATGATGATCAGAGGCGCGCTCAAAGCGGCGCGCGCGAGATTTTCGACACCGTCGGAATCGTCCGACGCTTTCTGACGGGCCTGAATATAGAGAAGGATGACCGATGGGACGGGAAAGTCATCATGGACTTTCATCCAGTCGGTCAAAGTCGCGAATGCGAAAACCTGATAACCGACATAAGCGGCTTGCAGACAGTGCGCCAGACAGTCGCGAACCAGTGCGCGGTTGTCGATGATGACAATGATATTTCCCGTGATCTTGGTTTCGCCGGAGAATGAGTCGTCCGTCCCTTTAGAACGCGGCGCGTTGTGGCCGTCCTGGTTGGAGTCCGGTTCATCCGGTATGGAGATCGAGGAGAGTACGGCAGAGCGAGATTTCGCAGGAGCCTGCCAAGGCGGCGCAACATCAGTCAGTTTTGAAGGTCGAATAGAGTGTTGTGGGCACGCCTGCGATTGCGGAGGCGATGCCCCGCATGACGCACTTCCAACATTCAATTGCGGTCGAGAAGCGAGTGGAGGATGCGGATAAATTACCGGGGCCGGAGCAGCCATCGTTCGCACGCTTTGATCTTTGTGCGCATCGAGCGAAATGAAATGGTTAGACAAAGGGACATTATGAAAATGATTTCGGTTACTCGCGCTCATTGGGTACCCCTACTCAACCCGCTTCGAACGCTGCTACGGACAGGCGGTCCACCCTCCTGTCTGAAACCTTCCGTGGTCAGCTCATTGCGACGCCACAAAAAGCACTTGATTCAGGTCGTCCCCTACCTGATGAGCCTAACCCTAATAGATTTTGAACTCCCGGAAAACATAAAATTATTCGTGAATACGACGAGTTCCTTTTGAACCCCTCAAGGCGGTTTGATCGACGGGAACGTCGCAACAAAAGCGTCGAAGTTGTCGCTCCAGTTGCCCGTGAGCGGATTGGATATCGAGATCGCGCCGCGCTCGTCTCCGGCAAATATCTGTTCCTCTGCGGAAACGATCGGCTCCTGCCAGGGTTCATATCCGATCGAGGCGACGGCCGCGGAGCCGCAAAGACGTGTTGCCACCATCGTCGCGCTATAACATCCATGCTGGAATTCGCGCGGATGAGATTTGCTGAGGGTCAGTGCGTCTTCGCCGATCAGATCGGCATCCATGCCCGTTATCGCTCCCCAGGCCTGCGATTGAACAATGCCCAGATCGTGGTCCTGCAGGTTTCGGCTCTCGATGCGGGCGACGATGGTGATAAGCGTCAGCATGAAGCCGACGAGGTAGGGATCGCGCCACGCGGTATCGGGAATGCCGTTCAGGCAGACGCGGCTGCGTTCAACCAGTGGGCCGATCGTCTGCACCGCTGCTCGGCGTCCTCTCCTGACCTCGGCCATTGCGACCGCCCAGCGCAGCAATTTCGCCTCCTTGACCGGAATGCTGATCGGCACCCTCACCGCGAAGACTTGTCTTCTGCGCCATCCTACGAGACGATGGCGCCGCAGGACAGTGGTCCGCCGCCGATGCCTCCGACATTTTCGGCGCCCGTAATGCTGCAGACGATGGACCTGCACTTCGATGCCCGATCATGACCGCCAGTGATCTCCCTCCCAAGCCCGATTTCGCCGCGCTCGAGGCCGCCGCACCGGAATCGGCGGATCGCCGGACAATGATCCTGTCGCTGATCGGGAACCTGGTTTTCAACTGGTCCAATAACGAAAGCCTGTTCATCTATGTGCTGATGCTGTTGCTGAAGGTCGATCAGGCGTCGGCCGCCATCGTGTTCGCAACGTTGAACACCACCCGCGCGAGGCTTGATCTCATCCAGCGGCTGGCGCGAATCAAGATCAAGGACAAGACGCTCAGCAAGGAACTCGACCGTCTGATCGACCGCTTTAACGACGGCACACACATGCGCAACGAGTTCAATCACTGCATGTATACCGTCGATAACAATGGTGAAATCTCGCAAACCCAATCGATGCGGCTGATTCAAACGCGTAGCGGCCTTCGGTTCGGCGAAACCAAGCCGCTGGATGATGCGCGAATCCAGGAGATGATCAATGGAATGCGCGAAATGGCCCGTATCAACAGGGACATCTGGGATTTCCTGCCGCGCCTCGAAGCGCATTTGCGATAGCCACAGCGGCCAGTCGTAGTATTCCGATCACTACGTCCACCCTGAGCCGAAGTTGTAGGCCGCTACGCCTTTTGGCTGATGCAGCGCCTCCTCAAGTCGTGGGGGAATGTCCCTAAGGGCAGCTAGTCCTACTGTAGCCGTTGGAGGAGCCTTTCGGTGCGAAATCGGCTTCTGCGTCGATCTCGCTGCCGGCAGAACCGGTACATCAACCGCATCGGACCTCGACAAGGCCGCCGACGTAGAAGATTGGCGCGCTTTCATCGCGACGATGCTCCTGCAATAGGAGCCCATCATGGGTAACCACGATCCCAAACACGACCCCAAGCACGACGACCCCAACGATCCCACGCAAGACCAGGGCCAGGCGCAAGCCAATCTGCAGGCTCAGCTGCAGGGACAGGCCAATCTGCAGGGTCAGCTTCAAGGTCAGGGTCAAGGCCAAGGGCAAGGCCAGGGTCAAGACCAGACCCAAACCGCCGCTCAGTCGCTTTATTCAACCAGCGACAACCTGAATGGCAACGGGAACCTGAACGGGAATGGCAACGGAAACGGCAACCTGAACCTGAATGGCAACGGCAACGAGAACGACAGCAGCAACAGCAACGATAACAGCAACACCAACAGCGTTGACAACCATCTCGACAACGGCGTCTCCAACACTCTCGACAACAATATCGAAAACGCCGTACATAATCAGGTCGATACCTGCGTGAACGTCGCGGTCAACGTCGATCTCAATCTGGATTCGCTCCCGAGCGGGCCGGTCATCGACCTTCACGGGCTGAGCAACATCCACGATTCGCTGGTCATGCCGGAGGTCGTCAACCAGACGCTGACCGGCGACGGCAACATGTTCAATATCGACCAGGTCAACAACCTGGTGGATAACGATCACCTGTCCGGCGCGTCGGTGAATTTCACTGCCGATGGGGCCGGCTCCTGGTGCGATCCGAGCGACGGCGGTTCCTTCAACATGGATGCGCACATCCATGGCGCCGACGTCACGGCCAACAACTCGTTGGGCGCGCTCGACCACGCCAGCACCGGCATCAGCGCCGACGCTGCGGTGACGCAATCGGCATTCAACCAGACCATCACGATGGGTGCCAACATCCAGTTCAACAGCCAGACGATCACTGCCGGGCACGATTTCCACGACGATCATCATACCGGCTAGCTGACCTTCCGGCCTGCGCGGCACTTGCCGCGCAGGTTCTTTTTTCCAGCTACCCAACACTCCTTCGAAATTCTGAGACTGCGAGGGCGCTCGCGGAATGGGGACGTTTTGCGTGCCTGAAAGCAGGAGGCTCTCATGGTGCCCGGCGGCATAACCGAGATCATCTGGCATTTCGCCGGATATCTTAAAATCTTCGACGACATCGCCCGCTTCCGCATCACACCCGACGAAGGCGACTATCGCTCCGATACCAACGACTACACGAGTCACCCGAGTCAATTCGCGCTGACTCCGGCCGACGACGTGACGGACAGCCGCCCGGTCGCGTTCCAGGACGCCCCGGCGGCTGGAGAGTCCGATCACCACACGCCCCGTTCGCATCTCTCTTCCGCGTCGGCCATCGACATCGACCGGTTTGCGCCGTCTTACTCGCACGTCGTTATGGCTCCCATCAGTCCGGGCTCCGGCGGCGGGGGCGGCGATGTCATCAAGGCGATCTATCAGGAGGGCGGCGAGCAGAGCGAAATTCAGACGCATCAGTACAACAACATGTACGATGACGATGCGGTCACGGGAACTCATAGCGCCAATGCTCTCGCCGCATTGAATAACCTCGAGGTGGAGGCCGATCATGCGATCGCCACGATGGTCGCAGGCGCAGGTTCGGTCGTTCCGGCCGAATGGCACGCTCCTCACGACACCGCTTCGCTTCCGGCTTTCGTCGCCGCACACGATCAGGCCTGGGCCGCTCACGACGGAACGGCCGACCCGTATTCGGTCAAGCCCGGATATTACCTGAACGGCGTGCTCCAGGATCCTGCGGCGATTGCGCCCGATCAGGTTCCGGCTCCCGCGCCCGATCTCGGCCATGGTCTGGGCCAGTGGACGCTTGATGGCGGAAACACTGCCGCCAACGGCGCCTATATCGTCGACCTCACGGATTCGGCGCGAACGATGGTGGTGATGGGCGACTACTTCAAGACCAACGCGGTGTTCCAGACCAATTCGTACATGGACAACGACCACGTCACGGTCGGAGGAACCGCAGCCAGCATCACGACCGGCGGCGATCAGGCCACCAATATCGCGGACTTCGTCCAGCATCCCGGCGCCTACGACTCCCTGCCGAGCTATTTCGCCGGTCCGAACTGGTCAGTCGACGTTGTGCAGGGCGATTACTTCAACGTTCATGCGCTCGTTCAAAGCAATTATCTGTCCGACAACGACGTGACGATGCAGAGCAGCTCGAGCACGCATTACGAGATTCATGCAGGCCAGAACGAGCTTGGCAACTACGTGCTGATCAACGATGGGGATTTCAACTATGATCTCGTGATTGTCGGCGGTAGCTACCACGGCATGAACGTGATCTTTCAGAACAACATCCTCTACAACAACGATACCGTTCAGATCACGGGCGACGGCATCAACCCGAACCAGACCGTTTCCACCGGCGACAATCATCTGACCAACAGCGCGACGATCGAGAATTACGGCGGCAACAACAATCTGCCCTGGACGTCCGATCTCGATGATCTCGTCCATAATATCTCCGGCGGGGCGACCGAGATCGACCCCTCGTTCGGAAACCTGATCGCGGGCAATGGCGGCACCTTCCATATCCTCTATGTCACCGGCAATTATTATGACGTGAACGCGATCTGGCAGACGAACGTCGTCTCCGACGCGAATATGGCGATTCAGCTTCAGCAATCGCCGTCGAGTGTCGCGGCTGCCTACTACGGCGACAGCATGGCGACGCAAAACGTTTCCACCGGCGGCAACGTTCTCAGCAACGATGCGGCAATCGTCGACGTTGGGAACACCAATACCTATGTCAACGGGCAGGCCTATGGCGACACGATTCTGGTCCAGGCCAATCTCGTGAACCAGGATTCGGACCACGTCGTTCAAACGAACCCGCAGGCTCTTGTCCCAGAAGTGATCGCCTTTATCGGGCACGACGATACAACCACCACTTCAGATACGCAGCACCAGGCAACCACGGCACTTCCACACGACGATCCTATGGCCTGCGTCCTCCACTAGGGACCAACATCGAAGTCTTTCGGTTGAGGAGAGCTGCAATGAGTCTGAGCGACAATCAAGCCATTGGCAATACGCCGGCTAAATCAGGCGATCGCTACTCGAAGGACGTACTCATAGCGCAGGTCAGAAAGCTGACGCAGAAACTATGGCAAAACCCGTTTGGGAAGCGAGCTGTCACGCTCGACGCACGAACCGACACGACGCCGGCGCCCACGCCGCAAAAGCGCGATGGAGCCGAATCTCCTCTTGCGTCCACGAACAGACGCAACCTTAACGGCAGGGGAAATCCCGGCGCCGGCGGCGGTCGCGGTGGTAGCGGCACCCCGCAATTGCAC
>NZ_MKRN01000017.1:66016-82263 GCF_001896955.1 Nitrobacter sp. 62-13
GGCATTTTTTCGCTCGTCGTGAATCTCCTCGTTCTTTCGATTCCCATCTATCTTTTCAACATGTCGGACCGCGTGCTCACCAGCCGAAGCGTCGACACGTTGATCATGCTCTCGTCGATCGTGATTCTGGCGATCGGAGCGCATGTCGTGATGGACATGTTGCGCCGCTTCATCCTGATGAGGGTTGCCGTCGAGACCGAAGCGCGCCTGGGCGGCCCGGTGCTGAGCGCTGCGGCGAAAGCGGCGCAAAGCGGCTCGAGCCGGGAGTTTCAGACGCTCGCCGACCTGCAGCATTTGCGCGCATTCATCACCGGGCCGGTCCTGCTGACGATCTTCGATGCGCCGGTGACACCTGCCTATCTGGCCGTCGTGTTCCTGATCCACCCGCAGCTTGGACTGATCGTTCTGGGCTCGAGCATGTCGCTGATCGGGGTCGCGCTCATCAACCAGCGTGTGACCGCGATACCTTTCACCCGCGCGAATGCCTTCGGAACCCGCGCCAACCTGCAGGCGGAGGCGATGGCGCGCAACGCCCAGGTGATCAACGCGATGGGCATGATTCCGGAAGGCGTTCAGGTCTGGGGACAGGAAACGGTGGAGTCGCTCAAGGCTCAGGTCGCCGGCCACGACCTGAACATCATCATGACCGGCATCTCGAAGTTCCTGCGTCTGGGCACCCAGATCACCATACTCGGATGGGGCGCCTACCTCGCACTCGAGAGCGAACTGACCGGAGGCATGATCATCGCGGCATCGATCGTCGCGAGCCGCGCTCTCGCGCCTCTGGAAGGCACGATCGAAGGATGGCGTCACTTCGTGCAGGCCCGTTCGGCCTATAACCGCATCAAGACCCTGCTTCAGAACTCGCCGCTGAATCTCGAACGGTTACGGCTGCCGCGTCCCGAAGGCCGCCTCAGCGTTGAACGTATCCTTTATGTCCCCCCGCCGAACAAGAAGGTGATCCTCAACGGCATCAGCTTCCAGCTTGAGCCGGGTGAATCACTCGCTATCGTAGGGCCTTCCGGCACCGGCAAGACCATGCTGGCGCGAATGCTGGTCGGCTCGATCATTCCGACCGCCGGAAATGTCCGGCTGGACATGATGGACCTGCGCAATTGGGATCCGCGCCAGTTCGGCGAAAGCGTCGGCTACCTGCCGCAGGAGGTTCAACTGTTTCCGGCCTCGATCAAGGCAAACATCGCGCGCATGCGCGCGGACGCTGTCGACGAGGATATCTTCGATGCCGCGGAAACCGCCGACGTTCACGAGATGATTTCGGAACTGGCCCAGGGCTACGAAACCGTCATCGGCATGGATGGCAGCCCGTTGTCGGGCGGCCAACGGCAACGGATCGGCCTCGCGCGCGCCTTCTACGGCAACCCCCGCCTGATCGTGCTTGATGAGCCGAACGCAAATCTCGATGCGAATGGCGAACGCGCGCTGGCGAAAGCGCTGGTGCGTGCCAAGGAAAAGCGCATGACGGTCGTCACTATCACGCAACGGCCGGCGCTGCTGCAAAGCGTCGACAAGATCATGATTCTGCAAAACGGTTCCGTGCAGATGTTCGGAGCGCGCGACGAGGTGATTCCGTTGGTGACAGGACGCAGACAGCCCACCGCCTCGGCATCGCCGATGCTCGATGCCTGATCGCGAGGACGGAAAGACATGAGCCCGGAGAGACGGCCATGAGCATGACAATGACCGGCGACCACCCTTGGCATGTCGACCTGCCGCGTTCGACACGCGGCCTCACGCTTGCGGGCATGGCGGTCATCGCGACGACGATCATGGGATTTGGGGTCTGGGGCAATACCGCACCGATCGCAGGGGCAGTCGTCGCATCGGGCGTGTTCGTGGCCACCGGCCAGAACAAGACCATCCAGCACCTGGAAGGCGGCATGATCCGCGACATCATGGTTCACGAAGGCGACACCGTCGAAGTGGGTCAGATTCTGGTCGAACTGGATCAGACCACCGCAAAAGCCGAGATGCAGCGGCTTTTCCTTCGCAACGCGCGATTGACGGCAGTCGATGCCCGCTTGCAGGCACAGGTCCGCGAGGACCCGGAAATTCACTTTCCGCCCGATCTGACGGCGGATTCGAAAGATCCGCAAATACGCAGCATCGTCAGCGCACAGGTTCTCACATTCACCGCCCAACGCAACAACACGAACAGCGAGATTGCCGGTATCGAGGACAGCATCAAGGCCCTCAACGAGCGTATCGCCGGGTCCAAGGTTCAACTTGACGGTGTGCGGCGTCAGATCGCGCTCGTTCAAGAGGATATCAAAACCAAGGAGCAGCTTCTGGCCGCCGGCCTCGTGCGCAAGCCGGACGTTCTGCTTCTGCAACGGAGCCAGGCCAATCTCGAGGGCGAGGTCGGCCGCATCATGGGCGATATCGGCGACGCCAAGGAGCGGATCGCGCGGGCGGTCGAGCAAATCAACGGCGTCCGGAAAACCGCGATCAAAACGGCGGTCGAGCAGATGCACGAAATCCGCGGCGAGATGGTCGACGTCCGGGAACGGATGCTGAGCGCGAAAGGCGTTCTTGATCGCACGACGATCCGGGCGCCGGTCAAGGGCGTGGTCGTCAAATTGCGTTTCCATACGCGCGGCGGAGTGGTCGAGCCGGGCAAACCCATCATGGAGTTGTTGCCGCTCAACGAACCGTTGATCATCGAGGCGCGGGTGAGGCCGCAGGACATCGACTCGGTCAAACACGGGCAGGAGGCGATGGTTCGGCTGACGGCGCTCAGCCAGCGCGTCACGCCGATGGTTTCGGGGGACGTCATCTACCTCTCCGCCGATACTGTTGCCGACGAGAAAAAATCACAGCAGACCGGACCGAGCGACATCTATGTGGTTCGCGTGAGGCTTCACAATTCGGAAGTTGCGGCAATCCACGGCTTCAGTCCAACGCCAGGCATGCCGGCTGAAGTCTTCATCAAGACCAGCGAGCGGACGTTCTTCCAGTACATCATGAAGCCGATCGAGGACAGCATGTCCCGGGCGTTCCGCGAACGATAGAAAGGCACATCGAAGCGCGAATGAATCAACCGGTTTGCGATTGTGGAGGAGACTCGGCTTGCGGATGACCGAGGACCTATTGAGGAAAACGACGGAGTTGCATCAAGCCGGCAAACTGGATCGGGCCGCGCGGGGATATCGCCGGATTCTGGAGATCGACCCGCGCAACGAGGACACGCTGTATCGGTACGGCCAGCTTCTCGCTTGCAAGGGCGACCACGCAGCGGCAAGACGCTTGTTCGAACGGCTGACGCTGGTGCGAACCGATAACTATAAGCCGTGGCTTCTGCTCGGGCAATGCTGCGAAGCTCTGGGCCAATTCCTCGATGCCGCCGAAGCATATCGCGAGGTGATCCGCCTGCAACCCGCGGTTCCCGGCATTTTTAGCAAACTCGCGAACGTCTCGGTCAGGGCAGGCCGTATCGAGGATGCACGCAAGACCCTCATGGCCGGCTTGGAAGTGGTGGCCATAGATATCGCAGGCGGAGCTTCGCTCAGCCTTCACTGAACGAACAGGCCGTCATCGCTGCGATGGCTGCGCCGCGCACTGGGCCCTTCCGGATTCGATTGCGGCTCTCGTCTTGCTGCCCACCGGCCTGTAACGGCAATTTGCCCGGCTCCAAACTCCCGCGACAAGCGCGGAGCGTGCCGGCCGGATGCTCACCCCGGCGAACGGCCTCTTGGAAGGCCCATTTGCGCCCATCGGCAGCGTACCAAGCCGGTTGCGGCGATGAATCCGGTTCCGCTTTGAGATGACCTCGATTAAACAGCGACCTTGGCCGCCGCCTGCGGATCGTTCCCGGTAAATCTATTCGCGTCCGCCGCTTCCTGCGGACGCCACTGCGTGTCGAGGTCATTTTGGTGAGGACGCTGATAATCGACAACTACGATTCATTTACCTACAACCTGGTGCAGTTGATCGCAGAAATTAATCAGGAAGAGCCCCTCGTCGTCCGCAACGATGCAGCGACCTGGGATGAACTCTCGGGACAACGCTTCGATAACGTCGTCATCTCGCCGGGTCCGGGACGACCCGACCGGACGGCGGATTTCGGCCTGTGCAGGGCTGCGATCGAAGCGGCCACCGTTCCCCTGCTCGGCGTGTGCCTTGGCCATCAGGGCATCGCCATTGCGTCAGGCGCATCACTGACGCGGGCTCCCTCTCTCGTCCATGGACGCACGTCCAGAATCGTACACGGCGGACTCGGCCTCTTCGCAGGGATGCAGCCGTTGTTCAATGCGGCGCGCTACCATTCCTTTGTGGTCGGGCGTCCCCTTCCCTCCGCCCTGGAGGAAATCGCCCGCACCGAAGACGGCCTCGTCATGGCCATTGCCCATCGGGCGCGGCCGCAATGGGGCGTTCAATTTCACCCCGAGTCGATCTTGACGGAAGACGGCCATATCCTGCTGCGAAATTTCCGCGACCTGTCGTTTCGCGCCGCTGGAAAACCATCAACGCCGGCTCCGTCGCGCGCGCGCAAGCGACACGCCCCGGCGCCAACCGCGGCGACCCGCAAGGCATTCTGGCTCGAGATACCGCGCGCGATCGACACCGAGGCTGCGTTCTGCTCGCTGTTTGCCGACCAACCCTTCGCTTTCTGGCTCGACAGCAGTCTCGCCGGATCGGCGCTGGCGCAATGGTCCTACATGGGGGACGCATCCGGGCCGCATGCATCGACTCTCCAGTATCGCAGCAGCGAGCGAACCATTGCGATCGACGATGCTCACGGTCACCGAACCGAAGCCATCGGCATATTCGAGTATCTCCAAAGGCAGCATCCAGCTCCCCCGCAATCGGCGCCGCCATGTCCTTTCGTCGGCGGGCATGTCGGCTGGTTCGGTTACGAGCTGCGACATGATTGCGGTTCGCCGACGAAGCGGCGCGCGGCAACGCCCGACGCATTGTTCATCCATGCGGACAGATTCATCGCGGTGAACCATCTGGATGGAAAGACCTATTTGTGCGCCATCGACGATCCCGGCGAGGCCGGCCGCGCGCAGCACTGGATCCAATCGACACTGAAGCAAATCGAATCGGCTCAGCGTCCATCTATGGAATCGTCCCACGCGCCCGGCGGGAAGCCGCTCGAGTTTCTCATGAGGGACGGAAAAGCCAGCTACCTTTCCAAGGTCGCGCGCTGTCTCGACCTGATCGCGCAAGGCGAGACCTATCAGGTCTGTCTGACCAACGAGCTTTCCTGCGCCGCCACAGTCGAGCCGCTGCAGGTTTATCGCACCATGCGACGCGTCAACCCCGCCCCGTTCGCGGCTTTCCTCAAATGGCCTGGCGGAGCCCTCCTCAGCGCGTCGCCGGAGCGATTTCTCGCCGTCGATGCAGCCGGCAACATCGAAGCAAAGCCGATCAAGGGAACGATCCGGCGCGATGCCGATCCGCTGGAAGACAACAGGCTGATCGAAACTCTGCGGCACAGCCGAAAGAACCGGGCGGAGAACGGCATGATCGTCGATCTCCTGCGTCACGACCTGTCGCGCTGCTGCGAGAGCGGAACGGTATCGGCGCCAAACCTGTTTGATGTGGAAACGTATCAGACCGTCCACCAACTGGTGAGCACCATACGCGGCGTTTTGAAGCCGGGGCACACGGTCATCGACCTGCTGCGCAGCGGCGCATTTCCGGGAGGATCGATGACCGGGGCACCGAAATTCCGCACCCTCGAGCATATCGACCAGTTGGAACAGCGCGCCCGCGGCATCTATTCCGGCGCGCTTGGCTGGCTGGGTGACGATGGCTCCGCCGACCTGAGCATCGTGATCCGCTCCATCGTGTCGGCTGACGGAAGGTTTTCGATCGGCGTTGGAGGCGGCGTCGTTGCGGACTCAACCCCCGAAGGGGAATTCGACGAAATGCTCCTGAAGGCCGAGGCTTCGATCAGGTCGATCGTCATCGCCGCATATGGCGACTTTGACGACCGTCACTTTCGTCTCATGGAATCAGGCGACGGCATGGCTTTCGAGCCTGTCCCGAATAAAGGCGGTAGCAGCGGTATATAGCCGCCTGCGACAATGCGCGTTTCTGACAGCATATCAGTTGATCGCGATGATGACGTGCGCTGCATCGAAAAGAGCGAATGCGGGCTTTCTCGGAGAGAGGCCAAGCGATTTGGCGCTGTGCGATGTAATGCTTGACGTGAGCGTCTTGCCGGCGCCGATATCGAGGATGATCTCGGCGTTTACATCGGACGCCTCACATCGGCTGATGATTCCGCGGATGCAATTGCGCGCAGAGGTTTTCGGCGCTGTCTTGCCGGTCGCTATAGCGACAAACGGCGCCTTGATCAGCAGGGTCACCGATCGACCCGGGCACAACCCCAGCTCTTCCATGCTGGCGTGCGTGACGAGCGAAAAGATCGTCGTTTCCGGCGAAACCGAAATTTCGACTTCGGCGCTCAGCGCGTCGGAGACGATCTTGACGATGCTGCCGCGGATCGCGTTGCGTGCGCTGGTCTTCATGAGAAATCCGGAGACAAGATCCAGGGGAGAAACGCCGGCCTCGGCAAGTTCAGGCTCGACCGTCCGCAGGACGCGGACCATCTCCGCTTCCATTCTTCTGAACGCCTCGATGACGGTGTGACCGGCCGCCGTCAGCGTCGCGCCGCCGCCGGCGCGCCCGCCCGCCCGGCTGACCAGCAACGGCTTTCCGAAAAGGTTGGCCATCGCATCGAGGCCGTCCCACGCCGCCTTGTAGGTGATCCCGATCGCCCGTGCGCCCGCCGAAATGCTGCCCTCGCGCGCGACCGCCTCGAGCAGCTTCAACCGCTCGCGCCCGACCCCCGGAACGTTCTCGCTTTTCAGCGTGACCAGCGCTTCAATCGCCATCCAAGCCCGCCCCTACGCTATATAGAAATACTATATAGCGTACGTTATATAGCGCACATTACACCGCAACGGAAGCGCCATTGCAGGCTGGAGTCGGTCTCAGACAGCTCTCGGAAAAGTCACGAAGGGGGGGCGGGGCTGCGCGGCCTTCGGCCTCAGGCGAAACACCCCAGACATCGGGACGGATGTTCGTCCGGAGGTCCGATCGTCCAGAGGGCTTGCTTCGAAATCAGCACTGTATTGTCCTGACAGGAAACGGGCCGGAACGATTGCTCCGGCCCGTTTCTGCAGCATCAGATCGTTACGCGGAACTAAACTCAGACCTGACGTGCGCCTGTGTGAATGATCGTGCCGACGTGCTCGCCGCGCAGCGCGGCGGTGAGCCGACCCGGTACGAGCCCGTTCACGACCTGCACGTGCTCGATGTGGCGCGCGGTCGCGATCACCTCGACGAACGCCCTATCGACCGGCAGCGTACCCTTGAATTTTGCCAGGTCGGCGGCGCTCGTCTCGCGAAGCAATTGCGCCTTCTTTCCATCCGGACCATTGGGGTCGGCGGTATACACGCCATCCACGTCCTCGATGATCGTGAGGCCCGCCGCTCCGAGCGCGTCGGCGAGCAGAAACGCACCGGTGTCGGCCCGGTGAGGCGGGATACGAGAGCCCGGAAATTCGTGATGGTGATAGGGAGGAAAGGCGCTTCCCACGACCGCGCGGGCCGCGGAGAGATGGATCGCCAACTGATTGGCGATGGTGGGATGCTCGACATAGGAGACGCTTTCCGGCGCGAGGAGAGACGCCAGGATGTGGCCATTCTGGCCGGCCTCCGTCGCGGCGAGCGGGGCGAGCGAGCCGACCGGCAGGCCGAGATCGAGACCCACGCCGTAGACATGGCGGGCGCGGATGCCGGCGCCGGTCAGGATCAGCAGACGGTGCTCCGGCAATAGTTTCCGAATCTCGTCCACGATCGGAAGAATCGCGTCCCGGCCGCGATCCATGATGGAGCGGCCCCCGATCTTCACCACCTGCAGCCAGGGCAGGAGCCGGATCGGTCGCTTTCCGGCGACGGGGTCGGTGAGTTCGCTGTCGAGCAGGGTCTGGCGCGCGAGCGGCGAAGCGACGTGCTTGATGGTGTTGGTCGTGTTGGCCATGACGATCTCTCTTAGCTCGCGGTGATGATGGTGCCGACGTGCTCGCCGGCGAGCGCGCGGGTCAGATTGCCGGGGACGAGGCCGTTCACGACCTGCACCTGACGGACGTGGCGCGCGGACTCCAGCAGGTCGAGCATCCGGAATTCGAGGATCGAGTCGTGCAGTCCCTTGGCCTTCATTTCGGCCACCGAGATCTTCGGAATCAGGGTGGCGTCCTTCGAGGTCTTCGGGTTCGCCGTGTAGAGGCCGTCCTCGTCCTTCACAAAGATCATTGCCTTGCAGCCGAACTGTTCGGCGACAAGGAAGCATCCGGCGTCGGTCCGGTACGGAGGAATGACGCCCTCGGCGGCGGGGCGCATCCAGAGGCCGTAAGGCGGCATGCCGCTGAAGACGACGCCGTTCACCTCGGCAAGGTAGAGCGGCACGGCCGAAAGCCCGGCGCCGTCGACCGCGGAGATTCCGTACTTCGCGAGAAGCTGCCCCAGCATAACGGCGTTCTGATTGGCGACCGCGGCCCCGAGTTGCGACAGCACACCGGCCGGCAAGCCGAGCCCGGCCGCGACCGAGTAAAGATGGCGGGCGCGGGTCCCTGCGCCGGTCCCGATCAGCAGTTTGTGGTTCTTGCGGGCGGAGACGATCTCGTCCACGAGCGGGTAAACCGCCGCGCGGCCGCGGTCGACGACGCTCTGTCCGCCGATCTTGAGGACCGTGGCGTCAGGCAGGATGCGAAAGTCCGCCGAAGCCTCTACCGCAGCCAGAAGCTGCGCGTCGGTTAGCGAACGCTGCGTGAGGAGCCCCTCGAGATCCGCGGTCGTATTGGCCATTGGGGACTTTCCTTTCGTCGTCTCGTTCGTTTTGTTCGACAGTCAACTTATCAGCGCCGCCCGTTTTGAAGGTTCGTGGAACGGCCTTTACTCGGCGGACCGATAAGCGGGCATACACCCGACGGATCGCCCTGGCAGGCTCCGTCCCTGCCGTGAAACATCGGCATGCACCGGCGGCTTGTCAACCTGGACAATCCAATAAATCCATTTATTTTCAAGGCGTTATGTAGATCGCGGTGATAGCGGCATGCGAGCCGCAGTCAGGCAGATTGGCGATCGATCAGGTCTTGCAGGGGGCCAGGGCCAACGTTCATTCGAGGGCGCGGGCGGTTTCGTTCAGACCGGAAATAAAGGCGCGGATGGCCTGTTCGATCTCCTGCGGGACCTCGGCATTGTAGGGTCCCTTGAGCTGAATGAGCTTGTAAAGCGGTCCCTTGGCGGAGGGCAATTGAAGAAATTCGCCTGAGGCAAGCAAGAAGCCCGACTTGCTGATCTCGAAGGTTGCGACCCGCCGCCCGTCCCTGCGCACCGAGAAAATCCGGCTGAATCCTCTTATGACATTTCCCGCGTAGCTCGCGACGCAATGATGCAAGTCCGCCCCCTCGGCGTGAAGCGCCGCGCCGGTCTGCAGCGCGACCATTTCGTAGCCTTCGATCGTCACGCTCCCCGGCAGGTCGCCGTAGTCGATCACCTCGTCCCATCCCATCTTGTGGGTGAGGAAATACGCCTTCTCGCTGCTCGCTCGCGCGAGTTCGTCGTGCCAATCGAGCGCGGCTCGGAAAGCACGTTGATAGCTCCACCGCCGATTGAAGGTGTCGATATGGATCGCCGCATAATCCGCAACGGCGGAGGCCTGATCCAGCGTGCCGCCGGCCTCCGCATGATTGCCCATCGCGCATACGGCCCATTCGAAAAGGGCCCTGGCGCTCTGTTCGCGACGACACATGGTCTCGGACCATTCACCGAGCGCACGCAGCCAGTTATGCTGGGGGCGGATCGACGTGGGGATCGCCTGAGCCAGCGGCGACGGCGAAACATCGCACAAATTCTGGATGACCTGATATTCGGCCGGGCCGGCATGGAACGCTTCTCCCTTGAGAGCCCGCAATGGCCGGACAAGTCCATAGTATTTCAGGAGGTCACGCAATTTCGGGCGATCATGGACGATCGTCTGCCAATTCCTCAGAACAAATTCCCGTTCCATTGGCCGGAAGCACTCCATGCCCTGCGCCGCCGCGACGACGAGAACCGGAGCTTGTCGCAGATAATCGATCGCGAAAGGTTCGACCACAACCATCGTCAAGGCCGCAATCGCCAACGGCTTGACCGGGAACATGCTCTCGACCTGGCGCGCGCTGACCTGCACCCAGGGCTCGTTCAGCAGGACGCCCTTCGCTGCAAACTCAGGAGCCAGCCATTGCAGCAGGCTCTTCTGTCCGTCATCCTTCATGCGAGAACCTGATTGTTGCGACGGGGTTGTTTGGCGGCGGATCCCCGTATCGCTACCTCAAAGTATACCCCGCCCGCCGCGGCCACGCTAATACCTATCTCCGGCGGCAGCGACCATCGGCATACTCAGATTGCGCCGAGGCCGCGGGAAACTTCCAGCGCCCCTAGGCGCACGAGATCGCTGAGCCTCCCGATCCTGCCGTGGACGCTGATCTCGAAAAGCTTGTCAACCTCAAGCAAGGCAGTCCCTGCCTGCAAATCCGACTGCGCGATGGCGCCAATTCCTTTGCTTGTCATGAGCCGGATCAGCGTTCTTCACAGACGACCAGACGGGATCGGTATTTGTGCCTGATGCGACCGTTTCGATTGTCAATAAACTAAGCTCCCTTCATGGCAGCTAAAGCTTCCTATCGCCTCGCGCTTGATAGGAGGCAGTAAGAGGCCGCAGCGGGTGCTCATGTCCCGGACCGCCACTTCGCGAAAGGACTCGACTTACAAGAATCGCGCTGTTGCCTTGAAGATACAGCCAAAATTGCGAAGCTGCGTTAAGCATGCTGGCGCATGGCCGCGAACAAGCTAAAGGCGGTGCGCACGATGGGCTGTGGGGCTGCGGCCTACGGCTTAGAACTAGAGGCCGCTTGAGCCATCCCTCGGCGGCTGTTTTTCTGCCTCTCATCGCGCGTTGAACTCGCGCATGGCATTCATGATGATGGGATCGGGCAGCGCGGGAGCATGCTCAGCTGGCACGCGCAGCCGCGGCCCGAGCAGCCTCACCCACAAACCGTTGCGTTGGATTTTTGCATTTTTTTTCGAAGCGTTCGCGGAGTCGCTTTGCTCCTGCTTCGCCCTTGCATCCGTTCGGTGGGCACGGCGGTTCGCCATTTGATGTTCTCTGACGCCGATGCTGCCGCAACAGGTGGCGCAGTAACGAGAGCGCCCAAATACTGGCTGATCGTTGTTCTTGCCGTTGCGGTGATGAGCTCTGCGCACGCGGACAACAGCTTAGTAGTTGTCTCTGCAAAAGAACATCTGGTTGGAAATCGCTGGTTCCAACCCGCGCAAGAAGCAATCACCGGCGGAGTGGTTCGCCAGCTGCACCACCCGAGCGCGTAATTGTGGGGACGGCCACGCCATAGTTTGCGAGCGACACGCTCAGAGATTTACGACTGGGTTGACAGCTGCGGCCCTCAAAACCGAATTGAGTGAATTAGTCGTTAATTAAGCACGGTTCCCGCGCAATCCTTTTTTTGACGTGGAGTTTTTTCTGCCGAAAGAACGCCATCGTCTCAGGTATATGGTTTTATTCTGACCAATTTAGTTCAAAGGCACGCGAATGATCGAGTACCGCTTCTTCCGAGTAGACCAGAGAGATCGAATCCAAGGTCAGCCAAGAATTATTAGCTGCAGGGACGACAACTCGGCCCGCATTGAGGCTCTCCAGCTCGTGGACGGCTGCGCTATTGAGATTTGGGACTGCGAGCGGAAGGTCGCCTATATCCCGTCAAATGAGCAGCACATTAGCCAGTAGAGGTGATAGGTAGGCTTCCTGAATATTCGTTCAGAAAACCGCGGCGCTGGGCTCGGGAACGGTTCTCACTCCCTCCAGTTATGTTTCGAACCGCCTAACTGGAGATGACAAATGAGAAAACTCGCTTTTACGTTTGTGGCCGCGCTTGCGTTAGCGGCCCCTGCAGTAGCTAGCGCCGAGGGCTTTAGTGTCCGCATCGGTGACGACGGCTACTACGGCCCGCGCTATTATCGTGATTATGACAGAGGGTATCGACATCATGATCATGGCTGGCATCGTGGGTGGTATAAACGTCATGATGGCGAGCGCGTGATCATTAGGCGCCACCGTCATGATTGGGACGACGAGGACTAAAACAAAATGGCCCCTCAATCGGGGCCATTTTTTAAACCGAGTCTGATGGACCTACCGACAATGGCCGATACCGATGCCGAGCTTTAGTGCTTTTTGTCTGATCGACCCTTCAGTGCGCTTCATGACTTTCGCGATCTTCTTCACAGGTGTTCTGGCTCGTGAGTGCGCCCGCAATTCCTTGACATGTTCTTTGGTGTACGGCACGCGCACTGGCTTCTTAGCTGTCTTAGGCACAATGGTTCCTATGGTTGATGGTGATAATGCCTATCTAGCAGAAGACGCGCTCGTCGCAACCGCGTGCTACAATTTGTACCATTACTAATTAGCAATTTTGTTCATGCAGAAATCCCCACAACCGCTGGCAACTATCCTAAAACGTTTCGCGCTGCTCCCATAGCAACAATGTCATCCGCAACAACGCTTTGCCGTTTAGGACCGCTCGGTCGTCCAAGCTGAGGCTGTCAGCGCCGCGCGTGGCAGCTTAGCGCGGCGCGGAGGAGGCGCTGACGCGAGCAGCCTTCGGTCACAGGATCGGCAAGTTCACGCAGTGGCAATACGGAAGGCAGCTACGCTGCCAAACCGACCCCTTGGACCGCCTCTAAGGGGTCGAGCGCGAGCAAGCCTTCGACGAACAGGTTGAAGCCAACCCACACCCAAATTTCCGTCTGTAGATGCTTTCTTGACAGGTCTGTTGACACCGGACCTCGTAGCGGAGATGCGCCAGAGTGACACTGCTAGGGCCCGGCGAATTCCATCATGATCTCATTGCGGCGGAAAAACGGTAACGTCCAAGGCGGATTGTAGAAGGCGAGAAGAGGCTCGCCGGTCACGGACAGCTTATGGTCAGCAGCATATTTTCTAAGTTCGGCCGTCTTGGCCGCGAGCAAACCGTCATCAGCGGTCCCGGAGAAGCGGATTGCTATCATGCGCTTGGCCGGCACAGGCAGTAACTTAATGCGCTTATCCGTCGGCGCGGGTAGCGTCTCCAGCGTCCATCTCTTCGGCATGATAAACCTCACCGTCCAGACACCGTCCCGGGCTTGCTGGGTAACCGGCGCCGTCATAGCGATACTCTGCTTGCCTTGCTGCTGGACCGGAGCGGTCATGGCTATCTTCGCGTTCGGCTCGTTGGCCCCAAAGATGTAGGCGGCGATCAGCCGGAAGCCTTCGTTGATGGCGGCCTTGCGCTCACCTTTGACCTCGACTTCGGCCGCAATCATCGCACCGTATTCGCGAATCTCTGTCGAGCCCTCGGAGCTGGTTACCTGATATTCGGGCTGCTCTACACGACTCATGATCGGGCCTGCTATTGCAGCGGCAATCACCGCGACAACGGCGGCGCTAACGAACGCCCAAAGGATCATCCGTCCTCTCTTCGACATGGTGGCTCTTTTTGCTCAGCAGGCGTGCCCAAAAACGGCTGCATCCGACTCTCGGTTCCGTTGTCCGCCAACTCCAACTTCTGCCGCCTCATCCCGTTTCGCGCTCAGGAGGCAGCATAATATAGGCTCCAACGAGAGCTTCGACAGGACCGGGATCGGCGTTGCTACTGCAACATGGTCGAACGGGTCATTCCCGGCCGGGCCCAGCCAGCAGGTTCCGCCGTGCCCGCTGCGGCGCGAAAGCGGAAGTAAATTCAGCGCATTAGCGGCAGCCCCGCGGGCCATTGCGGTTGATGATGCCGCCACGTCCGTAATTCAAGCTCCCAAACTGGGGCCTCGAATGATGCGCTACGAACTCAGCGATTATGAATGGACCGCGACCAACCGATGCTGCCCAACAAGCCACGCGGCGTTCGGCGGGTAAATGACCGTCTCGTGCTCAATGGCATCTTTTGGGTTCTGCGCTCTGGTGCGCCATGGCGTGACCTGCCAGCAGCCTATGGTCCTCGCACCACCTGTTACAATCGCTTCGTACGGTGGCGAAGGGCTGGCGTCTGGGACCAGATCATGGAAGCGCTGGCTGCCGGTCACGACGCGGCGGTGCAGATGATCGATACCTCCATCGTGCTCGCGTGAACCAGCACGGAGCCTGTGTCGCGGACAACAATCATCAGGATATGGGTCGCTCGCGAGGGGGGCCAACCAGCAAGATTCGCGCGGTCGTGGACACCACCGGCCTGCCGGTTCATCTCGCTCTCACGCCCGGTGAGGCGTATGATAACCGGATGTGTTCGGTTCAGTGCCTTGCTGCCACAAACGATGTTACGCCTCCGCTTTATTCCTCCTCGTGGCTTTCGCGGGAAATCGTGTGAAAGCGTGGCTTGTCATCATCCCCGTCATCTATGGTTACGGTCTGCTGCGATCCGAGTGCGCGTGGGGCAACAGGGTTTTGCTCGATGACATACGCCTCCGGCAGTCGCGGGCGAATTGCATTGCCCGAGAGCTGCCTCGCAAGCTGCTGGATTGGACTCTCGCCCGTTTCCTCAGGGACTACTGGTTTCGCCTGCCATTCCCCGGGTGCGGCATTAATCAAGGCAAAGCGGCAGGCATTGACAACGGCCGTGTTCTCGCTGGCAAGCATCCGGCGTTCAAGAGCGTAGACTCGTGCAGCCTTTCCCCTCGAGACTGCGTCTCTAAATTCTTCGTGTGTATCCATCCAGCGCCTGAGCGTCTCGGGAGAAACTCCCATCGCGCCGGCGGCTCCGGTTAGCGAATGCCCCGAACCCATCAGTTTAGCCACCAGGGCGCAGGCTTCCGGAGTGTAGTCCGTCGGTTTGCCGGATCGTTCGTTGGCACCCATGATGCAGCACCTTTTCTGATAAGCCCACTCAAAATTTGCAAAGCTTGCGCAAACCCGCATTCATTGATCTTGAGCTGCGAGTAGCCGACGAGACGCCACGTCCTGGCCCGGTCGCCGCGTTATCCGTCAGTCTCGCCGCCGTGCGGCCATCGGCTGCGCCAGGCCTGGCGAGCGGTTATCCCGCGGTCACCGCGCCGCCCGGCAGCATCCCGGTATCTAAAGACCGGATCCATACCTGAGTTGCAAGACGCGGGACGCTGTTGTCCCCGATGGAACGGCGTTGCTCGTAGAGTCGCCGCAATTCGGGTATTTTTGACCACCTTGCCTGCGCAGCGCGCCCGGCCCAGAAAAGTCAGTCGGTAAATGATTCGTTGAGACAGAGAAATAATAAGGCCGATGCCCCGCAATTTCCTCGCTATAACACATTTGGCAAAAATGAACTCCGCGCGCCGAATCCTGATCCCGCTTTGCCTCCTGCCGATCGTGTGCCTGGGTGGATGCACTAGCATCAATTCGCATCTGGCGGCCGGAATGGCTGACGGGATTCCGCAATGGGCCGGCGGGCTTCCCGCCGACGCGCCTCCCCGGCCCGGTACCGCCAAATACGAGGAGATGATGAAAGAGCGTGAACGGGAGCGTCAGACGCCGAAGAAGGATGACGCCACCGCCCAATCGTCGAACACCGAGGGGATGGGCACGATCCGCTAAGCCAGCGCTCGAGAGCCGACTGGCGCGAGCGATGCTGGAGGATTCAATGCCAACGACTGCGAGTGACCGGAAAGGCGGAATATGAACGGATCCGGACGCTGCTTGAACGGACGTCTCAAAACCCAAAGATTATAAGAAATTTGAAACGGTGCAGATCTCTACCTCGCTGCTGTTTGCTCGCTTGCGCGGATCAGAACACGCAGCAATTTGAGCGCGCGGTACAGATTTCCAGTGGTGATCAAGGCATCGATTTCCGTAAGATCTCGATAGATTTCGGGTGAATCTGCCGCTACCTGCACAGCAAGCTTTTTATACGCAGCTGGTGCGATCGGATTTTCATGAAGATAGGACTCTTGCACGTGGACGTATAGGCGCTCAAGCGGCGTAGCCGCGTCGCCTGTCGGGATCACGTCTTTCTCCTTCAAAACAGGGAGATTACCCTCAAGGATGAACATCGAACGTGTGCGGCCATTGGTGATCACGCCACGACCAACATAAAGGCGCTCGCCGACGGCGAGCTCGAATCTCAATGGCATCGACCGATTTCCCTCAAGGTTCTATATGCAAATTAGTGCAATCTTGAGGTTAACACGTTCTTAAAAAAACGGCGGGGTTTCCCCCCCCG
>NZ_MKRN01000017.1:82334-86682 GCF_001896955.1 Nitrobacter sp. 62-13
CCGCTTCCTCGTTGGTGTCGGCGAGCGTCAGGTTCGACGAACCGGTCTGCAGCACGTTGATCAGGTTCTTCGAGAAGTCCTGACGGATCTGCACGATCGACAGGTTCGAACCGAAGGTTGAAGCCTGGGAGCGCAACGAGCTGGAGGCGTCGTTAAGCGAGTTCAGAACCTTGTTGGTCGAAGCGTTGTCGAGGAAGTCGGTACCCTTGGTCAGCGACGCCAGACCCAGGCCAGCCGGATCGAAGGTCACGCCCTGAATGGTCAGGGTGGACTTGCCGGTCTCATTGAACACCAGCTTGAGCTGGTCGCCGTTCAGCAGGTTGACGCCGTTGAAGGACGAATCCTGCGCGGTGGTCTTGATCTGGTCGATCACCGCGTTGTACTGGCTGATCAACGTCGCACGCGTGTTCTGCGCGTTGGCGTCTTCGACCGGTGCACTGACCGTCACAGAAGCGCCGAACAGGCCCGCGCCGGCGGCAACCGCCGTACCACCGAACGCACCAATCGTCGCATGAGCGTGATCATTGGTGGTGGTGAAAGTCAGCGCCCCGGCCGAATTGATCGAGGCCGTCAGGTTGTTCGCCGCGAGCGCCGTGTTTAACTGATCGAGGGTCTGCACGCCACCGGCACCGAAAGTGACGCTGGTCGCGGTGCCGCCGTCGGTCGCTCCGATCGTTAAGGTCTTGCCCTCGAGCGCAGCCGGAGCGCCGGGGGTGCGGGTCTGGCTCACCGCGCCACCAGTGAAGCCCATCGAGTTGAAAGCGGCGCTGTTGGAGCTTGTGACGGTGAGATCCGAGGCCGTGCCCGTGTGCAGCGTGATCGCGCCACCAGCAACGGCCGAACCAGAACCACCTGACAAAGCGTCAATCTTGCCAAGCAGAGTGTTGACGCTATCGGTTACATTGATCTGATTATTACCCGAGGCGCCTGATGCCATGAACGTGATGTTTTGCCCGTTCACGGTAATTGTATCACCGGCAACGAAGTTAGTAATGATCGAGTCGGTCGCCGCCGCGCCGGACAGCAACGTTGCACCCGTGATAGCAGCCGCGTTCTTGTTGTTGGCCGCAGTACCCGAAACCGTATTGTCGGTCGGAGCGCCACCCGGCCCGAGCAGGTTGTCAGCCGTCGCCCCGGTGATGGCGGCAGTGGTCGCCTGGGACTTGGTTGAATAACCCGAAGTCGCCTGCAGCGCCTGGTTGGCGATCGATTTGGCGGTATCGACCAGCTTCTGCAGCGAAGTAATACCCGTGTTGGCAGCCTGCAGCACTTGCACGCCGTTGCCGATCGAATCGAGCAGGTTGTTGATGTCGCTGGCGCGGTTATTCAGCCCCTGCGCGGTGAAGAAGTTGGTCGGGTTGTCGAGCGCCGAGTTGACCTTGTTGCCGGTAGCAAGGCGGTTCTGGGTGGTCGAGAGCAGGTCGGCGGTGGACTGAAGCGAAAGCAGATTCTGGCGAACCGATGCGGAGAGTACGATATCGGACATAATGCAATCCTTCTGGTTTGCGTGTTGCGTAGACGCGCGGCCAGCTTTCTGGCCGGCGGCGCATCCTAGGCGATAGAATGTGAAGAAAGCCTCAAGGGGCCAAGTTAACGGCGCAGTAATGAATCATTTAGAATTAGACGAACCGGTCTTATCGCGCACGTAATTAGAAAGCCGAGATCATCGAAATGTTCACACAAGTGTGGGCATTGCGCGGGCACATGATCTCCATGGAACGACTCTTCCGTTGCAAGTCTGATCTTCTTGGCCCGCTGCAAACAACTATCCGGCGTACCGGATAACTCAGGAATGCCAAATGTGACAGATCGCCTTGATGCAAGAGCGTGAACGCGAGCGTCGGAAGCTGAAGAAGGACGTCATTGCCCGATCACTGAGTGGCAATGGGATGGATGTAAGTGACGGCTAGTTCGCCTGCCCGCACATTCAATCCATGAAGACCACGGTTTTATGGCCGTTCAGGATCACGCGATCGTCCAGGTGATGCCGGATTGCCCTCGCCAGCACCCGCCGCTCGATGTCGCGTCCCTTGCGGACGAGCGCATCGGGCGTGTCGCGATGGCTGATGCGCTCGACGTCCTGATCGATGATCGGCCCTTCGTCGAGATCGCTGGTGACATAATGCGCGGTCGCGCCGATCAGCTTGACGCCATGCTCATGGGCCTGATGGTAGGGCTTGGCGCCCTTGAATCCCGGCAGAAACGAATGATGGATGTTGATGCATCGGCCGGAAAGTTTTGCGCTCATGTCGTTCGACAGGATCTGCATATAGCGCGCCAGCACCACCAAATCGGTGCCCGTTTCCGCCACCAGCTCGAGGATCGCCGCTTCCTGTTCGCGCCTGGTTTCGGTGGTCACCGGCAGGTGATGAAACGGAATATCCCCCAAATCCAGATGTGCATAGGTCTCGCGCGGATGATTGGACACGATGGCGGTCGGGATCATCTCCAGTTCATTGGTACGCCAACGATACAGAATATCGACCAGGCAATGGTCGGACTTCGATACCAATAGCATCACCTTGCGACGCGTGGCGCGGTCGCGCATCTGCCAAGTCATGCCGAAGCGTTCGGCGATCGCGGTAAAACCGGTTTGCAGCGTTGGGAGAGTTACTGCGAGATCGGCAGCATTGAACACCACCCGCATGAAGAAGCGGCCGGTCTCGGCATCGTCGAACTGCTGGGCATCGATGATGTTCTGGCCGTTATGGGCCAGGAACGTAGACACCGCGGACACAATTCCCGGCCGGTCGGGACAGGAGAGCGTCAGCACATATTGATGATGGGGCATGGGTGAGGAATGGCGATTAGACTGGACAATGGAGGCCCGATCCGCTCCGCTCTATCATCCATACCTGTCTCGCGCCACTCTCCCATAGTGACGCAATCACCGGCCGCCCTTAATCTTGATATTCGCCATCGCGACGCGCCTGAAACGCGTGCATCAAGGCTGAATCAGGAGCTGCATCCAGGATCCGCACACGATCTGCGCTGCCTGTTGGAAAGAACCGCGGTTTGAAATCGCACAAGGACTGTTTATGGCTTGGCGGGTAAACCGTCAAAATGGCGTGAAATTCAACAGGTCGAGATCAAGCCGGAGCAGCTCACGGTTGCCGCATGAACGGCCGGCCGAAATCAAGGGCATAGCTTGGGCTCATTTGAACATGAGCTGTCGGAAATAACCCGGCAACGCGTCGGCTCTCGTGGCTCACTATTTTAGTCTCACTTTCCCTTCGCGCGAGCAATTTGGGCGTGGCGTTTGCGCCATCTTACGCCGGCACCACCACCATTTTCGCTGATAAATTCGATGCCCGCCTTCTCCAATGCCTCACGAATTGCTCGCTCGTTAGCGGCTGTTAGGGAAGTTTCATGATCAGCTACTTCAGCTCTTCGAACGGTGTTTGCACCAACTGCGGCTTCTCTAGCGAGATCTAAGGCACTCCACCTCAGCAACGCGCGCGCAGCTCGAATTTGACCACTCGAAAGACCTGATTGCCCCATCTTGACAAAACACCCATTTGGGTTATATTCGCCCATATGGGCGTTATTTTTATTTTAACATTATTGGAGAAGGAAATGAAATCAGCTGTGTGGAAAAAGCCTGATCGTCGGTCCTTCGTTGGTGGCTCTGACGCCAGAGTTATCTTGGGTCAAGATCATGGAAAACTCATTCGGCTTTGGCGAGAGAAGCGAGGCGAGATCGAGCCGGAGGACCTCTCAGATGCACTCATCGTGCAGCTGGGCAGTGTTACGGAAGACCTCAACCGTCTTTGGTTCGAACGAAACACAGGTCATTCGATCAAGGACGTGCAGCGACACATTGGGCACCCGGTCATCAATTGGATGGCAGCCACTCTCGACGGTATTGTCGAACAAACCGGTGCGGTATTTGAAGCTAAATTCATGCTGCCGTGGGCGTTTTCCGAAGAAATGGCCGCAGAAAAGCATATGGCCCAGCTTCAGCACAATATGTGGGTCGCCAATGCCCGTACCGCGAACCTGTCAATTATCTCCGGCGGCGGCAAGTGGGTCGAACTAACGATCCCTGCCGACCCGCTCTATCAACACCTGCTTCTAACCGCAGAAAAGAAGTTCTGGCGTTGTGTACAGAATGGCGAGCCACCTCGGCTCTTCGGTGTCGAAACCCCTCGGGTGCGCCTAGAGGCTGCTCGGGTCGTGGATATGAGCGCGTCCAACAGCTGGGCGGAACTCGCTTCGATCTATCAACGGACGCGAGTCGCACACCAAGAACATGAAAGCGCTAAGAGCAACCTCAAAACGCTCATGCCGGAGGATGCCAAAGAAGCGGTGGGCCATGGCATCCGCGCAAAACGATCGAAAAGCGGAG
>NZ_MKRN01000017.1:86692-88346 GCF_001896955.1 Nitrobacter sp. 62-13
TGCCAATGCAGAGATGCAGTGAAACCATTGGCACGATCGCCGCAGCATTAGCAAAAGCCCAAGGAGAGCTTGTCAATCCTGAGAGAACCTTAACTGCGACCGTCAGATCGCCGTTTCCGCGCGAAGACCCCAAAACCTTCCGCTACGCATCATTAGCCAGCGGTCTGGACATCATCCGCAAGAGCCTCGGCGCCAACGAGATTGCGACCGTGCAGACCACGGCAATTGATCGAGAGGCTGGCCTAATCCACCTCACCACCCTTTTGGCACATGCGTCAGGTGAATGGATTTCATCGACATGGCCAGTGTGCACGATCGGCGAAACGGCAGCACCTCATCGCATGGGCGCCGCGCTCACCTATGCGCGCCGTTATGCGCTGTTCGCATTAGTCGGCATTGCAGGCGAGGACGACCCCGATGCCCCGGATCTCTCTGCCGAGCCCTCGCCGCCACCTGGTCCGCTGAAAGCCCCAAATATTACACGGAAGCTCCATAACGGCACCCTGCATCAGCCTTCGCAGCTCGGTTCAATCCCTTCGGCCGCGCTACGTGAGCAGATGCTCGCGGAGATCACTGAGATCGCCGATAGCGACGCCTTGGCGATGTGGATCCATCGTCGGATGCGGGACAAGAACAGGCTGACAAACGCCGACGCGCGGGCGGTCGAGGAGGCTTGCGAAAGGCTTCTAGGGGTCCACTGCGATGATATAGTCGGCCCGATCCCCCACCCGATCGGCCCGTCCCCTCCAAGGGACCTTAAAGATACTCCCACCTTGTTGGATGCGGCTCCTACGCCGGAATCGGGCAGGCAAACCGTCCGCCCGCTCACCAAACCGCTGCGCCGGCGCAGCAAGGCCCATCTGGCGTTCGTCGCGGCGCAGCCTTGCCTTATCTGTCAGCGCACTCCATGCGATGCCCATCACTTGAAGTTCGCTCAACCCAAAGCCTTAGGACGGAAAGTCAGCGACGAGTTCACGGTGCCGCTGTGCCGGGCGCATCATCGAGATCTGCATCGCCATGGTAACGAGGCCGCATGGTGGGCGAATCTGAAGCTGGCGCCGCTGGAGGTGGCGAAAGAGCTTTGGCGTAATGATCCCGCCCACACTTTCCCGAGCTCCTACGACGGACCACAGACGCCGGCGGGAGCGACGCCATGAGCGATCCTCGTATGTTCAAACAGGCCGATTAGGTTTACCTATACCGTGGTCGCACCGCTGATCGCTCGGACCCGCGAACAGTTTGAATGCCAATTCGCGCGAAAGGACGCAGAGTTTTCAAAGGGCGGATCCAGCATTCGCAAGATGCGCCCTTGCCAAAACCCGCAAAGGGATCGACGCAGAGATCGCCAGGAAATACGCGCTGAGCGTACCTCGATTGCCCGAAGATCACCTAATGAACAGGGTTGTAGAGAAAGAAGCCCAGGGAGCTGCTGCGTCGCAAGGCTGAACGCAGCAGAGCCTGGCACCGTGCAACCCCACGCGGGCAGCTGCGTCAGAAAACTGTGGACCAAGCTTTGAGCTGTCTATCGGCCAAGAAATGCTCTAAGACTTTTCTGTAACGGTCCCTGCATTTTTCTCTGAAGGTTTGTTCGATGCGCATCGCCATGATTGGCACGGGCTACGTCGGCCTCGTGTCCGGAGCCTGCTTTGCCGAT
>NZ_MKRN01000018.1:0-29942 GCF_001896955.1 Nitrobacter sp. 62-13
AGCAGGCGAAGCAGATCGTCGCGCGCCTGAAGAAGGCGCCGAAGGACGAGGTGCTGTTCGAAACCGGCTACGGGCCCTCGGGTCTGCCGCATATCGGCACTTTCGGCGAGGTCGCGCGCACCACCATGGTGCGACACGCCTTCCGGGTGCTGACCGAGGACAGGATCAAGACACGGCTGCTGGCCTTTTCCGACGACATGGATGGCCTGCGCAAGGTGCCGGACAACGTGCCCAACAAGGAGCTGCTGGCGCAGGATCTCGGCAAGCCGCTGACGCAAGTTCGCGATCCCTTCGGCACCCATGACAGCTTCGGCGAACACAACAACGCCCGCCTGCGCGCCTTCCTCGACACCTTCGGCTTCGACTATGAATTCGCCAGCTCGACCGCCTACTACACTTCGGGCCGCTTCGACGCCACGCTTCTGAAGGTGCTCGAAAACATCGACAGGGTGATGGCTATCATGCTGCCGTCGCTGCGCGAGGAACGCGCCGCGAGCTATTCGCCATTTCTGCCCATCTGCCCGCGCACCGGCGTGGTGTTTCAGGTTCCGATCGTGGCGCACGACGCGAAAGCCGGCACCGTCTCCTATGACGATCCCGAAACCAACGAGCGCGTCACGGTCCCCGTCACCGGCGGACATTGCAAACTGCAGTGGAAGCCGGACTGGGCGATGCGCTGGACCGCGCTCGGGGTTGATTATGAAATGGCGGGCAAAGACCTGATCGATTCGGTGAAGCTGTCGGGCAAGATCTGTTCCGCGCTCGGCGGCATGCCGCCGGAGGGCTTCAACTACGAACTGTTCCTCGACGACAAGGGCCAGAAGATTTCCAAGTCAAAAGGAAACGGCCTGACCATCGACGAATGGCTGCGCTATGCCTCGCCGGAATCACTGTCGCTGTTCATGTACCGCGAGCCGAAAGCGGCCAAGCGGCTGCATTTCGACGTCATCCCGCGCAACGTCGACGACTACTACCAGTTCCTGGAGGGCTATCCGCGTCAGGACGCAAAGCAGCAGCTCGCCAACCCGGTCTGGCACATTCACGCCGGCAGCCCCCCCGCGGCCGACATGCCGGTCACGTTCCAGTTGCTTCTGACACTGGTGTCGTCATCGAACGCGGAGAACGCCGAAACGCTGTGGGGGTTCATCGGCCGCTATCGTCCCGGCGTCACGCCGCAGACCCATCCGAAGCTCGATGCGCTGGTCGGTTACGCCATCAACTATTACCGCGACTTCGTGGCGCCGACGAAAAAATTCCGCGAGCCGACCGGGAGCGAGCGGGCCGCGCTGTCCGACCTGCGCGATGCGCTGTCGCAACTGCCTGAAAACGCTTCGGCCGAAGACATCCAGAACGCGGTCTATGAAATCGGCCGCCGCGAACCCTTCCTGAACCACAAGAAGCTGGCCAAGGACGGCCGCCCCGGCGTCTCGCTCGACTGGTTCAACATGCTTTATCAGGTGCTGCTCGGACAGGAGAAGGGACCGCGCTTCGGCTCGTTCGTCGCGGTCTACGGCATGCGCAACGCCATCGCGATGATCGACGGCGCACTGGCGCGGACGGGATGACCGTCACCGCAAAGCGCCGTCATCCTAAGCATTATAGACCACGATAGACGCGGTCTCGCGGTCGCCAAAAAACGTGACCCGCCAACCCGGAGTTTGTGCCGGGCCATGAGGAACGCCTTGTCATCCGCCTACATTAACTAGGCGGACGGACCTTCCCCCAGAGGTCTTCCGTCCCCTCCCGGCCCGCCGGTGACTGCCCCCACCCTCACCGGCGGGTTTGACGCTCTTGCCGAGCCTTTTTTACCATGGTCGCCCTGAGTTCGAAGGGCGACCGGTACTGCCCACGGCTGCGCTTATGTGCGCTTTGCTGGCCGCTTTGCATTCGGGTGTTGTTTTCCGGTCATTTACTTTGTTCAGGCAATTTTATTTGAATGGCGACACGGCGCGTTTGAGTCGCCCGGCTGACGATGCACGGCAAGACCCCATAGGATTCCCGGATTTGATGGAGCGGCTGCGGTGCAGCTTTGGAGCCAAGGGATGCTGACGAGGGCCGCGGCGGCATTGGCCGCCACGATCGGAACGAGCGTTCTGGCTCTCGCGCCTGCCGAGGCGCGGCCGGATGTGGTGAGCTACCGCGGCGATTATGCGCCGGGCACCATCGTGGTGAAGACCAATGAGCGCCGGCTCTACCTGATCGTCGATTCGGATCGCGCGATCCGCTATCCCGTCGGCGTCGGCAAGGCCGGCAAGCAATGGGCCGGCACCGCCCGCATCGAGGGCAAATATCGCGACCCGGCATGGGCGCCGCCGGCGGACGTGAAGCGCGACCATCCGAATATTCCGGACGTGATTGCCGGAGGCTCTCCGTCGAATCCGATGGGCGTCGCGGCGATGACGCTGTCAGGCGGCGGGCAATATGCCATTCATGGCACCAACAAGCCGCAATCGGTCGGTCATTTCGTGTCGTACGGCTGCATCCGCATGTACAACGCCGACATCGACGACCTCTATCAGCGCGTTTCGATCGGAACGCCGGTGGTGGTGACGCAGCGCTGATCATTACAGCGGATAATGCAAAGGCGTCTGAGTTCGCACGGCTTTGTTTGTGCGGGATGATTCATCTGCTCGCCCTGTCGCACCAGCTTCCGCGATGCCCGCCGTGATAGGCGCGGGCGTAACCGCCCGCCAGCATCGCCGCAGAAACATCGGGCGTTCGCGCCGTGGCGGCATCGGCAAGAACGCGCCCGTTATATTTGTCGGGCCCGATATTGGCGATCGTGACACCACCCTCGCCAAGCAAATCGCGCAAGCGGGCGCTCGCGGCCTGCGCCAACCGAAATTCCTCGGCGCATGCGGCCTTCATCTCCGCGGCATCGATGCCGCGCAGCCGCACCCGCGTCGTCATGTCGAGACCGGGCCACAGATGAACCAGCGCCTCGAAGGTGTCGCCGTCGATGGTCCTGACGACCTCGACCTGGTGCCGCATTCCCGAATCGGCAGCGCGCGCCCAGATCGCGCGCACATCGCTCGGGGACGGCAGCGACGTCTGGTTAAGGGTGGCCTGCGGCCAATGCACCCAGCTCCGGATCGGCAGCATGGTGCCCGCCACCACGCCCAGAGTGAAAATCCAGGGCAGAATCGGTGAGAGGCGACCGCGCCAGCGCGACCCTGAAGATGCATTTATTCTGGTGTATGGGTACATATTCCTAAAATAGCGCGAGTCGGCCCAACCTGCAAGCTGGAAAAGCGGCGAGGCGGAAAATGATCCGCTCAGAAGTCCGACGCGATTCCGTTTCGCTCCCAGTCGCCGAACCGGGTCGGCTCGGGGCCTTTCGGTCCCTGAATTTCTTTCGGGTTCTCTCTAGCGGCGGCGGCAGTTTGAGAGGCGGCGCGGCGGGCCTCCGCCTCGGCCAGCGCGCGCCGGGCCGCCGGCGGAAGCCGCTTTCCCGCATCGGCCGGATCGTCGTGCGGCAAGATCGAAGGCTCCTCCGCCACGTCCTAGTTCTCCCGGTCACGACTCTCCCGCGCGCGAGGCGAAACATCACGCCCTGGAAACGTCCACTACAAATCATGCCCCGAATTGGTGAATATGATGGCGATTCTTATATTTGGCATATTCACGTGTCACGAAACTGATCCTGCCGCGACGCCCGCTGACCGGTGTGTCCGTCATTCTCATTTTTCAAGCGATTTGCCTGCCTCATGCCGTCAACCAGATTCGCACCGCCTACCGAGGTTCCCGGCCTCGCAGCCCGGCGCATCGCAGCGGATATCCTCGACGGCGTCCTGCACAAGCGCCGCACGCTCGACGAACAACTCGAAGGCGCGGCCGCGCATCCCGCCCTGAAAGCGCTCGCCGATCGCGACCGCGCCTTGATGCGGCGCCTGGTGGCGACGATCCTGCGCCGGCTCGGAACGCTCGGCCATTTGCTGTCGCGGCTGCTCGATCGCGGCGTCCCGACCGACGCGCCGCGCGCGCAGAGCGCGCTTCTGATCGGCGCGGCGCAGATTCTCTGGATGGATGTGCCGGATCACGCCGCCGTCGACCTGTCGGTGCGGCTCGTGCAGTCGGACCGTCGCGCGGCGAAATATGCGGGACTTGTCAACGCCGTGCTGCGCCGCTGCGCCCGCGAGGGTCAGGGCCTGATCGATGAGGTCCGCTCGGAGGCGCTCGACATCCCGCCATGGCTGATGGCGCGGTGGACCACGCACTACGGCGAGAGCACCGCGAAAGCCATGGCCGCGGCGATCGGCCACGAACCGCCCCTCGATCTCACTGTCAAGGTCGATGCTGCGCACTGGGCGGCGCGGCTGCACGGCGAGGCGTTGCCGACCGGGACCGTTCGCACTGCGCTGCAGGGCCCGATCGCGATGCTGCCGGGATTCTCGGAAGGACGATGGTGGGTGCAGGACGCCGCCGCCGCGCTGCCGGCGCGGTTGTTCGGCGATCTCAAAGGACGACGCGTCGCCGATCTCTGTGCCGCGCCCGGGGGCAAGACCGCGCAACTCGTACTGGCGGGCGCGGAGGTGACGGCCATCGACCGCTCGCCAAACCGCGTGGCGCGGCTGCGCGAAAATCTCGGGCGGCTGTCGCTGGATGCGCGGGCGCTTGTCGCCGACGCCGTCGAATGGCAGGACGATGCCGCGGGCGGCGGTTTCGACGGCGTGCTGGTGGATGCGCCCTGCTCCGCGACGGGCACCATCCGCCGTCATCCGGACGTCGCCTGGCTCAAGCAGGAATCCGATATCGTCGCGCTGACGGTCCTGCAAAGCCGGCTGCTGCAAAAAGCAATCGCGCTGCTCAAGCCCGGCGGGACGCTGGTCTACTGCACCTGCTCGCTGGAACCTGAGGAAGGCGAGCGGGTGGTCGCCGCGCTGCTCGCGTCCGAGGCGGGCGTACGGCGCGCACCGGTCAGTGCCGCGGAAATAGCCGGACTGGAGGGGATCGTGACGCCAGCGGGCGAATTGCGCACCCTTCCCTGCCATCTGCCGCGCGACGATCCGAAATTGGGCGGGCTCGACGGTTTCTACGCGGCGCGATTGACCAAGTCCTGATACCCGAAGCCGAACTCTTAGATTCGCGGCATTTCAAGATAGTGCGTCGCCGGGTTTTCCGGATTAAAAGATTCGCGAAAGAGTCCCGTCAACTGAAAGGGATTCGTGGGAATCCTCATACCGAAGGCGCAGCGTGTCGGTCGCTCATCGCAGACACATTTCAACGCTGTTGCTCCGCCGCTTCGCCCGACGGACGCTCGCGCGCGCGGGCGACGGCCCGGCGGCGTTGTCGCGGCTATGGCCCGGCCGCACCGACCGGCTGACGATCGCGCCGCATGACCTGCGCACGGCCGACGCCACCCGCGCCGCCGAGATCTATGCCGGCCGCTTTGTATTCGCGGGCAAGATCGTCACCTGTCGGTCCCGCTCGATCTTCGACCTCGAACCGCCCTCCGAGGACTGGGAGGCGACGCTGCTGGGTTTCGGCTGGCTGCGGCATCTGCGCGCCGCCGATACCGCGATCACGCGCGCCAATGCACGATCGCTGGTGGACGACTGGATGTCGAATCCGGCGCGGCGGCGGCCGCTCGGACGCCGCGCCGACGTCATGGCGCGCCGCGTCATCTCGCTGTTGTGCCATGCGCCGCTCGTGCTCAGCGACACCGATGGAAAATTCTATCGCCGCTATCTGCGCGCGTTGGCCCGCGACATCCGCCTGCTGCGTTTCGGTCTGCACGATGCCCCCGACGGCGTGCCGCGGCTTCAGGTGCTGATCGCGCTGTGCTACGCCTCGCTCTGCCTCGCCAATCAGGCGAGCACCATCCGCACCGCGACGCGCAAGCTGTCCGACGAATTACGGCGGCAGATCCTGCCCGACGGCGGTCACATCTCGCGCAATCCCGGCGCATTGATCGAACTGCTAATCGACCTGTTGCCGCTGAGGCAGACCTTCGCGGCACGCAACATCGCGCCGCCGCCGGCGCTGTTGAACGCCATCGACCGCATGATGCCCATGCTGCGCTTCTTCCGTCACGGCGACGGCAGTTTTGCGCTGTTCAACGGCATGAGCGGCGCGCCGTCCGACCTGCTGGCAACGCTTCTGGCCTACGACGACACCCGCGGCGTACCGATGGCCCACATGCCGCACACCGGCTTCCAGCGCCTCGATGCCGGCGCGACGACGCTGATCGTCGATACCGGACCGCCGCCGCCCTCGAACCTCAGCGAGGAGGCGCACGCCGGTTGCCTGTCGTTCGAGCTGTCCTCCGGTCCGAACCGGATCGTGATCAATTGCGGCACGCCCTCGACCGGCCGCGACACCTGGCGCACCTTCGCACGCACTACGCCGGCGCATTCCACGCTGACCTGCCATGAAACGTCATCGTGCCAGTTCGTCGAACAGTCGGCGATGAAGCGGCTGCTGCAGGGCGCGCCGATCGTCGGCGGCCCGCGCAATGTCGAAAGCTCCCGCCATACCGTGGACGACGGCGAACGGCTGACGGCATCGCATGACGGCTATCTCGCCCGGTTCGGCCTGATCCATCGCCGCGTGCTGACGATCGCGCAGGACGGCTCGCGGCTGGAGGGCGAGGACATGCTGGCGCCCGCGCCCGGCGGCCGCATGAAGGGCAGCAGGATCAACTACGCATTGCGTTTTCATCTGCATCCGTCGATCAAGGCGAGCCGCCTCAGCGACGGGCACGGGGTGATGCTGGTGCTGCAAAACCGCGAAGTCTGGACATTCGAGGCGCCCGACGACCGCGTCGACCTCGAAGACAGCGTATTTCTCGCCGGCAATGACGGTCCCCGCCGCAGCGCGCAGATCGTGATCCATCAGAATGCCCGCGAGGCCCCCAGCGTGCGCTGGAGTTTCGTCCGTTCGGCCACCTCGCCCGCGACAACCACCGCCCGCCGCAATGCGAGCCGGCAGCCGGAATTACCGCTGTAGCAGCGTAAGACTCGATCTTTGCCGGTCGTTGTGAAGGGCGACGAAAGCTGCTAACGAACCCTCGCTCGCGCGACTGGCGACCTTGGATGGAGCACCATCGGGAAGCGCGGGACATATCTGCCGCGCGCCTGGGCATAGGTATCCCTTCAGACAGAGGATCTGCCCATGACCGACCGCCCGCGCCGCGTGACCCGCGCATTGCTTTCCGTTTCCGACAAAACCGGCCTGATCGAATTCGCCCGCGCGCTCGCTGGGCTCGGCATCGACCTGGTCTCGACCGGCGGCACCGCCAAGGCGATCGCCGCGGCAGGATTGAATGTGAGGGATGTCTCCGAACTCACCGGTTTTCCCGAAATGATGGATGGCCGGGTCAAAACGCTGCATCCGAATGTGCATGGCGGCCTGCTGGCGATCCGCGACAACGCCGATCATGCGAAAGCCATGGCGGATCATAGCATCGCGCCGATCGACCTGCTGGTGGTCAACCTGTATCCGTTCGAGGCGACCGTCGACAGGGGCGCGCATTACGAAGACTGCATCGAGAACATCGACATCGGCGGCCCGGCGATGATCCGCGCCGCCGCGAAAAACCACGACGACGTTGCGGTCGTTGTCGAACCGCAGGACTATCAGGCGGTGCTCGACGAGCTCAACGCCAATGGCGGCGCAACCACGCTGGTCCTGCGCAAGCGCCTCGCCGCCAAGGCCTATGCGCGCACCGCCGCCTATGACGCCGCGATCTCCAACTGGTTCGCGCTCCAGCTTGAGACCGACGCGCCGGACTATCGCGCTATCGGCGGCCGTCTTGCGCAGACGCTGCGTTACGGCGAAAATCCGCACCAGAGCGCCGCGTTCTATCGCACGCCGGAGCGACGCGCCGGGGTCTCGACCGCGCGACAGTTGCAGGGCAAGGAACTGTCCTACAACAACATCAACGACACCGACGCGGCCTATGAATGCGTCGCCGAATTCGACGCGGCGCGCACCGCGGCCTGCGTCATCATCAAGCACGCCAATCCTTGCGGCGTCGCGGAAGGCGCCGATCTCGCCGACGCCTATCGCAAGGCGCTTGCCTGCGACACCACCTCGGCCTATGGCGGCATCATCGCCTTCAACCGCACGCTCGACACCGATGCGGCCAACGCCGTCGCCGGCATCTTCACCGAAGTCATCATCGCGCCTGACGCGACCGAGGAGGCGATCGCCATCATCGGCAAGCGCAAGAACCTGCGTCTGCTGCTCGCGGGCGGCCTGCCCGATCCCCGCGCGCGCGGCCTGACGGCGAAGACGGTGGCGGGCGGGCTTCTGGTGCAGACCCGCGACAACGCCGTCGTCGACGACATGCCGCTGAAGGTCATGACGAAGCGCGCGCCGACCGAGGCCGAAATGCGCGACCTGCGCTTCGCGTTCCGCGTCGGCAAGCATGTCAAGTCCAACACCATCGTCTATGCCAGGGATCTTGCCACCGTCGGCATCGGCGCGGGGCAGATGAGCCGCGTCGATTCCGCGCGAATCGCGGCGCGCAAGGCCGAGGACGCGGCGCATGACTTAAAACTCGCAGAGCCGCTGACCAAAGGCTCGGTCGTGGCGTCGGACGCGTTCTTCCCATTCGCCGACGGGATGCTCGCCTGCATCGAGGCCGGCGCCACCGCGGTCATTCAGCCGGGCGGCTCGATGCGCGACGAGGACGTCATCAAGGCGGCCGACGAGCACGGCATCGCCATGGTGTTCACCGGCATCCGGCATTTCCGGCATTAGAGCATGATCCCGAAACGTGGAAACCGGTTTTCGGACAAGATCATGCTGGATCAGAAGGATAGACGAGGGTCTGATTCAACGCAGTTGAGTCAGGCTTTAGAGCGTAGTCTCTGCGGCGGGCTGCGTTCTCGATATTGAGAATGCGGACCGTCTTTTCGCCAATCGCTCACGCTTTGGCGGAACCAAAATCGGAGTTGGCTTTTGTCGTCGAGAGGCATTCGCCACGACGTGCTTTTCGGTCCGGACGAGGATATTTTCTTGCCGATGCGAACCTTGAGATGAAGGCGGGGGCAACAGAATGAGATCGGTGGTAGGCGGCGCAATGCTGCTTCTCGGCATGTCGGCGCTGCCGGTGCTTGCAGCGGACGGAAAAAACACCACAACGAACGCGATGCCTCCCGGAGCGGCATCGTGCTCACCATGTCACGGCAAGCAGGGAGAGGGCCAGCCGACGACGGCCGTGCCGCGCCTTGCCGGTCTCAACGCACAATATCTCGAACGTCAGCTTGCGGGCTTCAAGGACGGCACCCGCAAGAACCGCATCATGATGATGATCGCGTCGGACCTTTCAGACGGCGAGAAGAAAGCTCTCGCGACCTATTATGCCAATATGGCGACGACGAAGGCCGAAACCGCACCCGCCGACGCGGCCGTGATCGCCGCAGGCGCGAAGCTCGCCGCGACCGGCGACTGGTCGAAAGACCTGCCGGGTTGCGCACAGTGTCACGGGGCCGCCGGCCTCGGCGTCGGCGCGGACTTTCCGCGGCTCGCCGGACAATGGGCCGTCTATATCGAGAAAGCACTGCGGTCGTGGAAGAGCGGCGATCGCAAGACCGATCCCATGGGCGTGATGGCCAATATCGCCGGCAAGCTCACCGACGACCAGATCAAGAGCGTCGCCGCCTATTACGAGAGCCTGCCCGTGGCAGCGCCGGCCCACGCATCGGAGACCAAACCATGACACGCCATCCGGTTGCCCCTTCGATCGCGGCCGCGGCCGTTCTCGTCCTCGCGACCACCGGCTTGGTCGGATACGCGCGGGCTACCGGCCCGGCAACCCCGGCGACAGGCGCGACGCCGGAGCAGCCTCCCGCGCAAAAAACGGAAGCCGTGCGGCCCTCCTACACGCCACCTTCGGACAGCGACATCCCGAGCGGTCCGTTCGGCGACATGATACGGCTCGGCGAAGCGATCTTTCACGACACCCAGCACAATGCGAAAGGCTTCGTCGGCAACGATCTGCAGTGCTCGAACTGTCACATCGATCGCGGCCGTCAACCCAACTCCGCGCCGTTGGGCGCCGCTTATCTTCTTTACCCGGCCTATCGCACCAAGAATGCCCACGTGAATACCTTTCAGGAGCGGCTGCAGGGCTGCTTCCGCTACAGCATGAACGGCAAGGCGCCGCCGTTGAACGACAAGGTGCTGGTGGCGCTCGAGAGCTACGCCTACTTCCTGGCGAAGGGCGGCCCGACCGGAGTCGTCGTCAAGGGCCAGGGCTATCCCAAGCTGAAAGCGCCGGATCAGCCTGCCGATTACGATCGCGGCGCCAAGGCCTACGCCCAGCATTGCTCGCTCTGTCACGGCGCCGACGGCGCGGGACAGAAATCAGCCGATGGACAGACCGTATTTCCCCCGCTGTGGGGAGCGCGGTCATTCAACTGGGGGGCGGGGATGGCTTCGATCAACAACGCCGCGGGCTTCATCAAGGCCAACATGCCGCTCGGCCTCGGCGGCTCGCTGACCGATCAGGAGGCGTGGGACATCGCGACCTACATGGACAGCCAGGAGCGTCCGCAGGATCCGCGATTCGTCGATTCGGTGGCGGAAACCCGCAAGCGATTCCACGACGAGCCGACCTCGAAATACGGCCTGGTCGTGAACGGCGTCCTGCTTGGCGAAAAGTCGCCGCCGTCGGGGACCATCAGCGCAGCGGATTGAACGCGCGGGTGCGGCTATTCGCGCACGCGGGACAGCAGCGCGAGCCCGGCGACGAAGAACAGCACCAGCACCGCCATGCCCGCCTTCTGGCTCGCGGTGATCGCGGTGACGAAGCCGATCAACAGCGGACCGACGAACGACGTCACCTTTCCGGTCAGCGCGAACAATCCGAAGAACTGCGCGATGCGATCCTTCGGCGCCATCCGGATCAGCAGCGTCCGCGAGGCCGCCTGCAACGGGCCGCCGGCGCCGCCGATCAGGCAGCCGAGGATGAGATACGCCTTCTCCGCGGGTGCCGCGAACAACCCGCCGCCGGGCACGGGCGGCGGCACCTTCACGAACAGGATGGAGTCCTTCTCGACCAGCAGGATCACCGCGATCGACAGCAGCAGGACGGTCATGCTCGCGGCGATGACGAGCTTCGGACCCAGGCGGTCGTCGAGCTTGCCGCCGATCCACGCGCCGAGCGCACCGGCGACGGCAAGCAGAATGCCGAACACGCCCATCTGGATGGTATGCCAGCCGAAGGTGCCGGCGGCATAGATGCCGCCGAACGCGAACAGCGACACCAGTCCGTCGGTGTAGATCATGTTGGCGAGCAGGAAGGTCGCCAACGATTTGCGCCTCGGCAATTCGCCGAGCGTCCCGCGCAGTTCTCTCAATCCTTCACGCAGCGCCGTCCGCACCGGGCGCTTGGCCGGGAAGTCCGGCGTCAGCAAAAACATCGGCAGCACGAACACGATGAACCAGATGCCGGTGAGGGGACCGGTGATGCGATCGCCCTCGTGCATGGCCGGATCGAGCCCGAACAGCGGCGAGAGGCCGAACAGCGTTTTGCCGGTCGTGGGATTGGCGGCAAGGAAGCCGAGCACAAGGATGAGGCTGAGGATGCCGCCGACATAGCCGGTGGCCCATCCTGTTCCCGACAGGCGCCCGATCTTGTGGGGCGGCACCAGCGAGGGCATCATCGCGTTGTTGAACACGGTGGCGAATTCGACGCCGATGGTGGCGATGCCATAGGCGATCAAAAGCGGCAGGATCACGCTCGCGTCGCCGGGCTTGCCGATCCACATCAGACTGGAGCCGATCACCAGCAACGCGCCGAAGGCCGCGATCCACGGTTTGCGCCGGCCGCTGGCGTCGGCGATCGCGCCGAGCACCGGCGAGGCCAGCGCGATCACGATGCCGGCCGAGCCCGTCGCAAAGCCCCACAGCGATTGCCCCTCCGCCGGCGTCGCCGCCACGAAGGTCGCGAAATAGGGCGCGAAAACGAATGTCGTGATCAGCGTGAAATAGGGCTGCGCCGCCCAGTCGAACATGATCCAACTGGCGATTGCGGCGCGCGACGCATAGCGCACCTCGCTATCGGCGTTGCCTGCCGTCATGGCCGTGGTCACCGTCATGATCGATATGTCCCACCGAGTCACACAGGGCGGCTGCCTCGCCCGCCGAAATCCCTGTAGCATCCCTTCGATAACGAAATGACAACCATCATGGCCGGATTAGACATGACACGCCCATTGCCGTTCCGGCGCGTCTTTTCCGCGATCGGCTTTTCCCTGATCGCCGCATTGCTGGTTTTCCGGACACCCGTGTCCGCGCAGGATGCGCGCGGCTCCCCGCCGCCCGCGTCCGCTGCGATCCGTCCCGTGGACGCGAAACATGGCATGGTGGTGGCGCAGGAGAAGCGCGCCGCAGCAATCGGCGCGGAGATCCTGGCGCGTGGCGGCAATGCGGTCGATGCGGCGGTGGCGACCGGTTTCGCCATGGCGGTCACCTATCCCCGCGCCGGCAATCTCGGCGGCGGCGGCTTCATGGTGATTCACCTCGCAGACCGGGATCGTAACGTCGCCATCGACTATCGCGAGACCGCACCGGGTGCGACCACGCGCGATATCTTCCTTGGCGCCGACGGCAAGCCGGAGCCTGCGAAGTCGCGCGATTCGGCGCTCGGCATCGGCGTGCCCGGCACCGTCGCCGGGCTGACGCTGGCGCTCGGCCAATACGGCTCGGGCAAATTCACCCTCGCCGACCTGCTCAAGCCCGCGATCACGCTGGCGCGCGACGGATTCAAGATTGGCGACGACACCGCAGCCACCCTGCCGCAATGGCACCGGCGTCTCGCGCGCTGGCCTTCGTCTGTGAAAATATTCTCGCGCCCGGACGGCGGCTCGCTGCGCGAAGGCGATCTTCTGGTTCAGACCGATCTGGCGGCGACGCTGACCGCGATCGCGGAGCGCGGACCGGGTGGCTTTTACGAAGGGCCGGTGGCGGAACGACTGGTGGCGGCGATCCGAGCCGCCGGCGGCATCATGACGCTGGACGATCTCAGGTCGTATCGGCCGCTCGTCCGCGAGCCGGTGCGCGGCAGTTATCGCGGCTATGACATCGTCTCGATGCCGCTGTCGTCGTCCGGCGGCACCGTGCTGATCGAATCGCTGAATATCCTCGAGGGATTCCCGATGCGCGATCTGCATCAGGGATCGGCGGATTCGCTGCACCTGCTGATCGAGGCGATGAAGCGCGCCTATGCCGACCGCGCGCGCTATCTCGGCGATCCCGCCTTCGTGCATGTGCCGATCGCAAGGCTGCTCGCCAAGGACTACGCCGCCAAACAGCGCGCCTCGATCGACATGGCGCGCGCAACGCCGGCCGCCGCGGTGCCCCTGCCGCCACCGCATGAAGGCGACAACACCACGCATTTTTCCGTGGCCGACGCCTTCGGCAACGCTGTCAGCAACACCTATACGCTGAACTTCAGCTACGGCGTCGGGCTCGTCGCGGAGGGCACCGGCATTCTGCTCAACAACGAGCTCGACGATTTCACCGCGGCGCCCGGCGCGTCGAACGCGTTCGGCCTGGTCGGCTTCGAGGCCAACCTGCCCGGCCCCGGCAAGCGGCCGTTGTCCTCGATGACGCCGACCATCGTGTTGAAGGATGACAAGCCGGTGCTGGTGACGGGATCGCCCGGCGGCAGCCGCATCGTCTCCACTGTGCTGCAGGTGATCGTCAACGTGCTCGATTACGGGATGACCGTTGCCGACGCCGTGGCCGCGCCGCGGCTGCACCATCAATGGCTGCCCGACGAGGTCCGCGCCGAGCACGGATTTCCCGAAAGCGTCATCGCGGAATTGCGGGCGCGAGGCCACATCGTGGTCATGCCGATGGGACAGACCTCGGCCAACTCGATCGCCGTCTCGCCGGACGGCTTTCACGGGGCGGCCGATCCGCGCACGCGCGGGTCGGAGGCGGCGGGATATTGAGGCGGGCGGCTCGTTTCCAGCCGTCATCATCCAAAAAAATGAGTGCCAAGAGCCGCAATAATATTTATCCGGGTAATATTGACGGACAAATTATATCCGGGTAATAAAATTCCATTAAACGGCCATCGGGGACCCGCCATGATGCACGACCAGACCTATTTTACCGCGTTCGAGGGCCAGCGTCGCATTGCGTCCGGCCCGCTCGCCGATGTCGCACTCGCGGTCAAGCACGCGGAGACGCGCACGACCGCTCCGATCGCGATCTACAGCGACGCGACCGGGCAGCCGGTCGACCTCGATTTGCGCGGGTCCGACGACGAGGTCGCCGCCCGCCTGCAGCGGACCTCGTCGGTCGAAGCGGCGGGACCGCGCGGCCGCGGCCGGCCGAAACTCGGCGTGGTCGCGCGCGAGGTGACGCTGCTGCCGCGGCACTGGGAATGGCTGAGCGCGCAGCCCGGCGGCGCATCGGTCGCCTTGCGCAAGCTGGTCGACGAGGCGCGCCGCGCCAATGGCGAGAAGGATCGCAACCGCGCGGCGCGCGACGCCGCCTATCACTTCATGTCCGCGATGGCGGGCAATCTTGCAAACTTCGAGGACGCCGCGCGCGCGCTGTTCGCGGACGACCGGCGGCGGCTGGCTGGCCTGATCGCTACCTGGCCGGAGGACATCCGCGATCACGTCATCAGGCTGATGGAGCGGGCTTGACATTCGCCTGCCGCGGGCCCGCAATGCAACGTCAAATCCAAAGCTCCGCTGGAAACCCATGCTTGCCAGTGGTCTCGCGGGTCCAACATTCGCAAAAGCGCCTGCCGAAACGGGGTGCGAACGCTACAGCAACCGGACCAATCGATTATGTTTTGACGCGTTTTTCTTTACGCGAAGCGGCATCCACTTCGCTTGAGAACGCTATGGCCTTCGGCGGCGTCATCAGAACTTCTGCAAGGATCCGATCATGACCGCCGCGCGACCGCTGTGGCAGGCGTATGTCTTCTTCCTGATGCCGATGATGCTGAGCAACGTGCTCCAGTCACTGTTCGGCACCATCAACGGCATCTATCTCGGCCAGATGATCGGCGTCGACGCGCTCGCCGCCGCCTCGATCTTCTTTCCGGTGATGTTCTTTTTCATTTCCTTCATCATCGGGCTTGGCGCGGGCTCGTCGGTGCTGATCGGGCAGGCGTGGGGCGCGCGCGCCACCGGCAAGGCGAAGGCGATCGCGGGGACGACGCTGGCGCTGACGTTGCTCGGCGGCGGCGTGATCGCGATCGGCGGCGGAGTGTTCGCGCGCCATCTGATGGTGGCGCTGGCGACGCCGCCCAACATCCTCGACGCCGCGACCGACTACGCCCGCATCATGATGATCACCATGCCTGCGACCTTCACTTTCCTGCTCGCCACCGCGATGATGCGTGGCGTCGGCGACACCGTCACGCCGTTGTGGGCGCTTGCGATCTCCACCGCGATCGGGCTCGTCGTCACGCCGGCGCTGATCCAGGGATGGTTCGGTCTGCCCCGACTCGGCGTCGCCAGCGCCGCGATCGCCGCCGCGGTCTCATCGGTCGTGACGCTATTGTGGCTCGGGATCCACATGCGGCGGATGAACCATCCGCTGGCGCCCGATGCGGTGTTGGTCAGCGCCATGCGACTGGACCGCGAACTGCTCGGCAAGGTGCTGCGCATCGGGGTACCCACCGCGGTCCAGCTCGTGGTGATGTCGCTCGCCGAAATCGTCCTGCTCGGCCTCGTTAACGGCTTCGGCTCCGACGCCACCGCCGCCTATGGCGCGGTCAATCAGGTGCTGAGCTATGTGCAATTCCCCGCGATCTCGATCGCCATCACCGCGTCGATCTTCGCGGCGCAGGCGATCGGCGCCGGCGACAACGAGCGGATCGGCGCGATCATCCGAACCGGAATGTGGCTCAATTTTCTTTTGACCGGCGGCCTGGTCGCGCTCGGCTATCTGCTCTCGCGCCTCATCATCGGCCTTTTCATCACCAGCCCGGCGGTGCTCGATCTGGCGCAAACGCTGCTGTTCATCGTGGTCTGGAGCACGGTCCCGTTCGGCATGGCCACCGTGTACTCGGCCACCATGCGCGCGAGCGGCACGGTGCTGGTCCCGACGCTGCTGTCGATTCTCGCCATCATCGTCGTGGAGGTGCCGGTCGCGGTCGTGCTCAGCCGTCAGATCGGGGTCGAAGGCATCTGGATCGCCTATCCGGCCGTGTTCTGCACCATGATGGTGCTACAGATGGGCTTCTACCGAATGGTCTGGCGCAAGCGCGAGATCAAACGGCTGATCTGAGGCCACAACGTCGTCCGCGGGCGCGAGCTGGCGTCGACAACAAATCGGCGCGCGACAGATACGGAGTACATCGATGCGCATTCTCGTAGTCGGGGCCGGCGCAACCGGCGGCTATTTCGGCGGCAGATTGCTTCAGGCCGGTCGGGACGTTACCTTTCTGGTACGCCCCAAGCGCGCCACCGAGCTGGCAAGCAGCGGTCTCGTCATCAAGAGCCCGCACGGCGACGTGACCCTGAAAAATCCCCCGACAGTGCAGGCCGACGGTTTGCGTGAGACGTTCGACGCCGTACTGCTCGCCTGCAAAGCCTTCGATCTCGACGACGCCATCACCTCGTTCGCGCCCGCCGTCGGCTCTCATACGGCGATCATCCCGCTCCTCAACGGAATGCGCCACCTGGAGACGCTCGACGCCAAATTCGGCCGCGATCGCGTGCTCGGCGGCCTGTGCTCGCTCGCGGTCACGCTCAACGCGAAGCGCGAGATCGTTCACCTCGCGCCGATGCAGATGCTTCGCTTCGGCGAGCGCGGCGGCGGCATGAGCGATCGGGTCAAGGCCATCGCCGATGTCTTCGCCGGCGCCGATTGCGGATCGCAGGCGTCCGACGACATCATCCAGGACATGTGGGAGAAGTGGGTGTTCCTGGCGACGCTGGCGGGCGCCACCTGTGTGATGCGCGCTTCCATCGGCCAGATCGTCGCCGCACCCGGCGGCCGCGATTTCATCCTCGGCGCGCGCGACGAGATCGCCGCAATCGCCAGGGCGGCCGGGCATGCACCGCGCGAGGAGATTCTGACTTCCGCCACCGGGATCCTGACGGCGGAAGGCTCGCCGCTCACCGCCTCGATGTTCCGCGACATCGAGGCCGGCGCGCGGATCGAAGCCGATCACATCATCGGCGACCTCATCGCCCGCGCCGAGGCCGCGAAGCTGCCGGTGCCGAAACTACGCACGATCTATACGCACCTGAAGGCGTACGAGAGCCGGCGGGGATGATTGGCGGTTTTCAGAAATCCAGATCCACGTAAGTGCGCGACGCCGGCACGCCGGCCAGCCACTCGCTCAGCAGCGGCCGGAACGAGGGCCGCGACTTGATCCGCGCATACCACGCCTTCGCCGCCTCGTCCTCGGCCCACGGCACGTCGCCGAGATAGTCGATCGCAGATAAGTGCGCCGCGGCGGCGAGATCGGCATAGGTCAGTTTCTCGCCGGCCAGATAATTCCGCGTCCGCGCCAGCCAGCCGATATAGGCCAGGTGATGGCGCACATTCGCCTTTGCGGCGCGGATCACGTCGGTCTCCGGCGGGCCGCCGCCGTTCTCCTCGCGCATGAAGCGCTTGTAGATGCGCTCCGTCACCAGCGGACCGGACGCCTCCTCGAAGAACTTCTCGTTGAACCACGCCATCAGACGGCGCACCTCGATGCGCTCGGGCATCGAGGCCGGCAGCAGCCGCCGCTCGCCGACCCGTTCGCCATAGGTCTCGTCGAGATAGTCCGCAATGATGGCGGCGCCGGGGATCGCCGGGATACCTTCAGCGATCAGTACCGGCGTGGTGCCGGCCGGATTGAGCGCGAGAAATGCCTCGCGCCGCTCCCATATCCGCTCCTCCACCGGCCGCACATCGAGGCCGTGCTCGCCGAGAACGAGGCGAATGAAGCGCGATTGCGGACAGAATGGATGATGAAACAGCGTGAACATAACGCCTTTGATAGATTTGCGATTCTTAAAAAAGTATCTCTAATGCGTTAACGCCGCAGGGATCGAAAACCCGCCTGAAGCTCCGGGAGCGCCGATCGCGGATCAGACGAATTTCGGCATTGCCGCGATGCGGCGAATAAGCGAGAAAAGCCCGCCATGTGGCGTCGAATCCGATTCGGAGCAGATATTTCATGTTTTCCGATGCGATCAGAGCCGTCATTCTCGGGATCGTCGAAGGCGTCACCGAATTTCTGCCGGTGTCCTCGACCGGCCATCTGCTGCTGGCGGAACGTTTCTTCGATCTCGGCGCGGGCGATTTCTGGAATACGTTCACGGTGCTGATCCAGCTCGGCGCAATTCTTGCGATTGTCGTCATCTATTTTGCGAAACTGTGGCGGATCGCGCTCGGCATGTTCTCCAATGCCGCCGACCGGCGGTTCGTCATCGGCGTGCTTGCGGCCTTCATGCCGGCGGTGATCGTGGGACTGCTTGCCGGCAGGTACATCAAGGAGCTGCTGTTCAATCCGTGGGTGGTGTGTTTCTCGCTGATCGTCGGCGGCGCGGCGCTGATGTGGGTCGATCAGCTCGACCACAAACCGCGAGAACACGACGCCACCACCTTTCCGCTGCCGATGTATATCTGGATCGGCATCGCGCAATGCACGGCGATGATTCCCGGCGTGTCGCGCTCCGGAGCGACCATCGTCTCGGCGATGCTGCTCGGCGCCGACAAGCGCGCCGCGGCGGAATTTTCGTTCTTCCTCGCGATCCCGACCATGATCGGCGCCTTCGCCTATGATTTCTACAAGAGCCGCGCCGACATGACGGCCGACCATCTCGGCATCGTCGCGATCGGCTTCGTGGTATCGTTCATTACCGCGATCATCGTGGTGAAGGCATTCCTCAGCTACGTCACGCGTAACGGTTTTACGTTCTTCGCCTGGTGGCGGGTGATCGTCGGCACGCTCGGCCTGATCGCGCTGGCGCTGGGAAGGTGATCGTGTTCCGGGCGCGATGCAGGGCCTCGCTTCGTGCTGCGCGGCGTCCGGGGCACGCGAACCTCACGCCCCCTTGGTCGCGAACTGGCCAGCCTTGCGGAAGCGCCAGAGATATTGCGGCAGCACGGCCTCCATCGAGTCCGGCGAGATTCCGAACTCCTGCAGCGTCAGGCCCGCAGCGGTCGCCGCCTCAGAGACGACGTTGTCGGTCCTGAGCATCGTGACCTGATCTGGCGTCAGTTTCAGCGCGCCGGGCGCGAACTGCAGAAACATCGCCTTGAAGCGGGCGGCGGCGAACGGCAGCGGCACCAGCGTCCGCTCGCGCTCGATGACCCGCAGGATGATCTGCCAGATCTCGCGCATCGTCAGCACCTCGGGACCGCCGAGTTCATAGACCGCGCCCGCTTTGGTCCTGCCGTCGACCGCATCCGCCACCGCGGTGGCGACGTCGCCGACATAGACCGGCTGCAGTTTCGTCGCGCCGCCGATCAGCGGCAGCACCGGCGACATCCTCGCCAGCGCGGCGAAACGATTGGCGAATTGGTCTTCGGGGCCGAACATCACCGACGGCCGCAGGATGGTGGCGGACGGCACCGCCGCCAGCACCGCCTTTTCGCCGGCGGCCTTGGCGCGGGCGTAAGCCGAGGCCGACCTGGCGTCGGCGCCGATCGCCGAGACGTGCACCATGCGCGCGCCGGCTGCTGCAGCCGCCTTCGCCACCGTCGCGGCGCCCTCGGCCACCACGGCGTCGAAGGTCTGCGCACCGCTCTTGCTCAGGATGCCGACCAGGTTGATCGCCACATGGGAGTCGCGCAACGCCGTGCGCACCGACGCCGGATAGCGCAGATTGGCCTGCACGGCATGGATCTGGCCGACTTTGCCGAGCGGCTGCAAATGCCCGGCCAGCTCGGGGCGCCGGACGCCGACCCGGATCCGGTAGTCCCGCTTGGCGAGCGCGCGAACCACATGCCGGCCGAGGAAGCCCGAGCCTCCGAAAACCGTGACGAGGGTGTCCATATTCGATGCCATGGTCTGGTCCTCAAGGGCGCTGGTATCAGGTCGGAAACAAGGGATATTCCGCCGTTCCGCGACACGTCAACCGGCGGGATGTCCCACCCGTATTCGGCCGCCTCTTCAAGGATTTGACAAGCGCGCGGCCGATGCCTACTAACCCGGTCCGTGCCCAGGTGGCGGAATTGGTAGACGCGCTGGCTTCAGGTGCCAGTGGCTGCAAGGTCGTGAAGGTTCGAGTCCTTTCCTGGGCACCATGACGCTTTCAAGCGTTGTTTTCCAAGGCAGACAAGCAAAATCAATGAGTTGAACGCTACCCGCCGGGTACAAAGGTGGGTAACTGCCCCTTACAATGCAGGCGTGGCGTTGTCTGCCGATGGGAAAATACCGATTATGTCCCGCAGAAGGTTTGCCGGACTTCTTCTCCTGGCGCCGGAGGCTTCGCATAGTCCGCAAACTCCGGCCGGTCGTCGTAAGGATGCGCCAGCACCTCGACGAGCTCGTGAAATTTATCGAAGTGTCCCGCTTCGGCGTCTTGAATGGCCGCTTCGATGCGGTGATTGCGCGGGATGAACATCGGATTGGCTGCCAGCATGGCGGTCCGGCGGGCCTCGGCGGGTCGCTCTTCAAGGGAGAGGCGCTGGCGCCAGCGTACGGCCCACTCGTCAAACGCGGACGGGTTTGCGAAAAGCGACCGCACGCCTGGATCGCACTTCGGATCTGCTGCTGCCTCGCACAGGGCGCGGAAGGTCAACGTGAAATCCGCCTGATTCTCAGCCATCGATGCCAGGAGATCGGATGCGAGTTCGAAATCTCCTTCCCCTTCGCTCGCAAGCCCTAGCTTTTGCCGCAGGCCGGCAAGGTATGCCCGGTTGAAATGATCATTGAAGAGCCTGATCGATGCGTTGGCGGCTTCTATCGCCTTGTCTGCGCCGTCGGCCATCAGCGGCAGCAGCGTCTCGGCGAACCGGGTCAGATTCCATTTGATGACGGCAGGCTGATTGGCGAACGCATAGCGGCCGAAGTGATCGATCGAACTGAAGACCTTGTCCGGATGGTAGGCGTCCATGAAGGCACAGGGGCCGTAGTCGATCGTCTCGCCCGCGATCGCAGTGTTGTCGGTGTTCAGAACACCGTGGATGAATCCAACCAGCATCCATCGGGCGGCCAGCCGGGCCAGGGCCGCGACCACCGCGTCGTAGAAGGCGCGATACGGGTCTTCGGCCGAGCGCGCTTCCGGATAATGCCGCTCGATGGCGTAGTCCGCGAGAACACGAAGATTGTCGACGTCGCCCCGTGCAGCAAAATATTGAAACGTGCCGACGCGCAGATGGCTCGATGCGACGCGGGTCAGGACGCCGCCCGGCAACATCCGCTCACGAATGACGTTTTCGCCGGTCAGCACCGCGGCCAGCGAGCGCGTCGTCGGAATGCCGAGCGCGGCCATGGCCTCGCTGACAATGTATTCGCGGATGACAGGACCCAGCGCGGCGCGGCCATCTCCGCCTCTCGAGAAGCGGGTCCGGCCGGAGCCTTTGAGCTGAAGATCATAGCGCCTGCCTGCAGCATCGACGACTTCACCGAGCAGGATGGCGCGCCCGTCTCCGAGCTGGGGCACGAAGTCCCCGAACTGATGTCCGGCGTAGGCCTGAGCGATCGGTTCGGAGCCGGGTGCGATGACGTTGCCGGACAGAATCGCGACCCCTTCGGGGCTTTTGAGGAACTGAGGATCGATGCGTAGCTGGCGGGCGAGCGCGTCGTTCACGCGCAGCAGTCCGGGCGCCGGGGCCGTCGCAGGTGTCACGCGCTGATAAAATGCTTCCGGCAGCCGGGCATAGGTATTGTCGAAGGGGATGAACGCTGCCGCATCTGCGGGCGCGGAACGGGAAATTTCTGTCAAGGACGTCATGGCCTTTAGAGTCGTTCCTTGGCCGCGCAAAGCAAGCCGGAGATTTGCGGTTTGACGCGGCATAACGGAGCTGCGCCCTTGCAATTCGATTGTGCCGGTCGGGATTAAAGACGTACCGCCCTTTGCGCAAGCCTGAGGGCTCTCCGGGGCGAGTGCGATCGATCTATGCGGCCGGCCGCATGTCCTCTTCAATGATTTCGGAAAAGCCCTGCCGCCAGGACGGATAGCGTGGCAGCCACCCGAGTTCCCGCTTGGCTTTGGCGTTCGATCCTGCGCGGGACTCGGTCATCATGACAACGAGATGTTGTCCGGCGACAAGGCGGCCCAGCCAGGCGGGAACGCGGAACGGCGGTTTTGCCCCCAGCATCCACGCGATCTCCATGAGCCAGTCACGCACCGGCGCCGGATCATCGTCGACGATGTTGTAAACGCCCTCACCGCGCTCGACCGCAACCGCAGCCGCTTCGGCGGCATGCGGCGCTTGCGAATCTGCTTCAAAATGGATGGATCGCAGAAGCCGGTATCGGGGCCATAAAATCCGCCATAGCGCAGCGCAACCCCGACCAGGCCCGGCGTCGTCGTCACGGCGTGCTCGAGATGGCGGATCGCATCCAGCGTGCCGCGGAGTTCCCGCGGCGGATCCTGATCGAGCGGATCGTCTTCGGTCTTCACGTGACCGCCGGTCCGTGCATAGGGCCAGCCGCAGAAGCTTTGCGCGACCATTCGCTTCACGCCGCAGGCCTGCGCGGCTGCAACAAGATGGTCGGTTCCGGCTGTGCGCAGCCGGTTGCTGCTCGCGAATGTGCGGTCGAAATTGCGCAGGTCTGAAGCGTCCTTCAAATCCGTGAGTTGATGCACGATCACATCCGGACGCGCGGCAACGACCGCGGCATGAATGGCTTTCTCATCGAGCGCATCAGCGACCACGGGGTCCGCGCCGAATTTCCGCAGGAGATTCGTTTTCGCGGGCGTTCGCGTCAGTCCGGTCACGCTATGCCCTCTGTTGATCAAGCGCGGAACCAGACGGCGTCCGACCGCGCCCGTCGCACCCGCAACGAAAATGCGCATGGATCACCTTACGAGTTGATGCTGCCGACCTGCTTCAGGTTTAGGTGAGTATCGGGTCCGATGAATGCAAGCGTTCCATAGCGTATAGCCTGCGATCGCGAATCGGGATCCCGCCGCTTCCCGCTGCTGCGACGCCGTCGTGCCCCGCCTCAATGCCCCGCCGCCTGTCCACCGCGCTTCACCGTTCGCAGCGACAGCGCCAGCGGCACGATCAGCGCCGCAATGCCCGCCAGCACGACGAACACGTCGATATAGGCCAGGATCGCGACCTGTTCCTGCAGCATCTTGCCGATATAGGCGGTGCTGGTGCCAGACACATTGCCCGTGGCCGTTTGTCCTTTGAAGTAAGTCTGCAGATGGTTGAGCGTGTCGCTGTAGATCGGATTCCATGAGCCGATGTGCTCGACCAGCCGGCTTTGGTGGAACTGTTCGCGGCGCGCCAGCACGGTCTGGCCGATTGCGACGCCGATGGAGCCGCCAAAATTGCGGGCGAGGTTGATCAGCGCCGACGCCTGATCGGTCTTGTCCGGCGGAATGCCATCGTATGAGGCGGTGGTGATCGGAATGAAGATCAGCGGCAGTCCGATGCCGAGATAGATACGCGACCAGGCGAAATACCAGAAGTCGGCGTCAGGCGACATGCGCCACAGATCGAACATCGCGAGGGTCGCGATCGTCGCGCCTGCTGCAATGAGATAACGCGGCTGAACGAAGCTGATCCGCCCCACCACGATCATCATGAACATGGTAACGAGTCCGCCTAGCGAGATCGACAGGCCGGCGATGGTGGCGGTGTAGCCGTACTGTTCCTGCAGGAGCTGCGGCAGCATCTGCGTGGTGGCGATCAGCAGCGCGCCGGTCGCCAGCATGATGACGAAGCACGAGCCGAACTGCCGGCCGGCCAGCATCCGCAGATCGATCAGCGGCTGCTTGCGGGTCAGTTCCCATGGGATAAACAGCATGGCAGCGACGACGGAGATGACTGCGAACGTCACGATGAAGGTCGAGCCGAACCAGTCGTCGATCTGGCCGCGATCGAGCACCACCTCAAGTGCCCCGAGGCACATCGCGACCAGAACGAAACCCGTGAGATCGAAATTCGGACCCTCCGCCCACATGGCCTTGCGTTCTTTTTCGCGCGTGGGCGAGGTCGGGATGATCAGATAGATCAACACCAGCGACACGACTCCCACGGGCACGTTGATGAGGAAGCACCAGTGCCACGACCAGTTGTCGCTGAGCCAGCCGCCGAGCGTCGGTCCGACGACCGGCGCGACCACGACCGCGATGCCATACAGCGCAAAACCTTGTCCGCGCCTGGCCGGCGGAAATGCCGCGGCGAGGATCGATTGCGCCACCGGCGTCATGCCGCCGCCAGCGAGGCCCTGCATCACCCGGAAGATCAGGAGCGACTGCAGATTCCAGGCAAGGCCGCAGAGAAGCGAGCTGAGCGTGAACAGCGCGATGCAGACCAGAAAGAAGTTCTTGCGGCCGAACATGGCGGCGATCCAGCCGCTCGCCGACAGCACGATCGAATTGGCGACGAGGTAGGTCGTAATCACCCAGGAGGCCTCATCGGCGCTGACCGCGAGGCCGCCGGAGACGTAGCGCAGCGCGACGTTGGCGATGGTGGTGTCGAGCACCTCCATGAACGTCGCGACCGCGACGAGCGTCGCGATCAGCCACGGATTGACGCCGCCATATTCGCCGGTATGAGAATCGGCAGCCATTGCGCGCGACCTCGCTCAGCGCACGGTCACGCGCGGCACCACCGACATGCCGGGCCCAAGCTCGACGTCCGGCAGCCTGTCAAACAGGATTTTCACGGGCACGCGCTGGACCACCTTGACGTAATTGCCGGTGGCATTTTCAGCAGGCAGCAGACTGAAGGCGGTGCCGCTGCCGGCCTGGATGCTGTCGACATGACCGGCGAACGAGCGGCCGAAGGCGTCGATCTCGATCTCGACGGGTTGCCCGACGCGCATGTCGGCGAGTTGCGATTCCTTGAAATTGGCGGTAACCCAAACATGCAGTGGCACCACCACCATGATCGATTGGCCGGGCGTGGCCAGCGCGCCGACAGCGGCAGTGAGTTTCGTCACCCGCCCATCGACGGTGGCGTGCAATTCAGTGCGGCTGAGGTCGGCGTCAGCGCGATCCTTCTGCGCCTTGCTCTCATCGATCTGGGCGCGAGCCGCTGCCTTCTGCGCAGCCAGCACATCGATCTGCCGTTGCGCAGCAATTTGCGCGGCATTGGCCGCGGCAAATGCTGCCTGCTTGCTATGGAGATCGGACGCCGCCTGCTGCGCACGCTGGACGGTGCCCGCGCCGGTCCGCACCAGATCCTGATAGCGGCGGTTTTCATCTTCGGAGAATTTCAGCGCGGCTTGGGCTTCCGCCACCTGTTTTTCGGCGCGATCGATCTGGGCCTGCTGGGCCGATATCTGCGCGTCGAGATTTTGCAAGGCCGCAGCGGCTTGCCGGACTTGCGCGTCAGCCTGATCGACCGCGGCCTGATAGTCGCGCGGATCTATTTTCGCCAGAAGATCGCCGCGCTTCACGACCTGATTGTCGGTCACGGCGACGTCGACGATGCTGCCCGTCACCTGCGGGCTCACCAGCACCGGCCGCGCATCGATGAAGGCATCGTCGCTGCTCTCGTAATGACGGGCGTGAAGATACCAGAGAATCCCGGCAACGACCGCGAGCACGGCCAACCCGAGACAGACGATTGCCAGGATCGGATGATTGCGAACGGCGCTGCGGATACCCGATTGCCGAGAAGCCTCGTCTGATGTGCCGTCCGGTGCCTTGGCCGGCTTGTCGCGATCGACCGCGGGCTGTTGTCGCTCTGATCGTGCGTTGGCGCCGTCGGCGGGCGAGGAAACGTCCTGTCTGGTTGACCTCCGATCTGCGCGACCCGAGCCCGCTTCTGCTGTCATGTCCGCCATATCGCGCGGCCTCGTTCGCGCCCCCTTATCGCGATTGACCCAAAGTGATAAACGGCCCTTGCGAAAACTTGTTCCGGCGCCGGCGCCGCGGTCTTCCGTTCCTGTTCAATCCATGAACGGCGCGGGACGCGTGAGCGCCGCATCGCGCCTGGCTTCCGATACGGCGCTGCAAAGCATGGCCGAAGGACCGTGAACGAGATACCTCAAAAGCGAGGTTTGCGAACGATGTGGAGATAGCTCGGATCGAACTCGCCCAAGTCTTGCAGGGCGGCCCAGTCGAAGACCGTTAGTTCCCCTCCCTTAAAGTTTGCCGCGTTGGTCTCCCGCAGATTCAGCAATGCGCGATTGACCGTCGCAAGCGACATGGCGAGCGTCTCTCCAAGCTGGTTCAAACCAATTGGAACGTCCAACGTGTTTCTGCGTGTGAGGCCCGAGGCTTTCGCGCGGTAAAACAGCTCACAGAAAAAATGCGCCAGCCGCGCTAAAGTCGAGCGCGCGCTATTATTGGTGATCGCCTCGCGGAATATTGCGGAATCGATGAGAGTTTCGCGCCAAACAGCGAAGCCGATCGTGGGCCGCGCATGAAACACGCGCATCAATTCGCTATGGGGTATCGAAGCCACCATCGCATGGTCCATCGCGCACAACCCGTGATCCATCTTTTCTATGAACAACATTTGAGCGTCCGGGACGTCGCCCTTCAGATGATATGAAAGATATTGCCGTCGGCCGTTTGGCATCAGGTGATAGCGCGCAAGCATTCCATGCAGGACCAGCGCGGACGCTTTCGTGGTGTCGCCCTGGCGGATCAAATCTTCATTCGGACCCAGATGGCGCACGGCATAATTGATCGTCTCAATGCCCGTCATGTCATCGGCCGTTAGCTTTGAATGCTCTTTCAGTTTGTTGACCAGGGTTTGATGCACATTGTCCACGGCAATCTCCCGAAGTTGCAAAGCGTCTCAAACGATACGGCTCGCGAGATATTTGGAACTAAACTTCGGAAGTTGGGGAGAGGTTGCTATCGATCGTAGCTGTCCGCTGGCGCCTTCACCTGGAACTCCTTGGAGCCGAAAGTGCCAAAGGCGCTTAGCGGGAAAATCTGCGATAAATGCGGGAAAACGATCGCGCCGCTTGCGGGAAGGCGGCCCCGCGCACTGCTGTGCCGTGACTGCGACAGAGCTGACCCGTTCAGTGATAAGGTAGTTTCCGGGTGGCTCAGGGGTGAACTGGGCCGCAAGCCTGAGGCTTCGGATGACCGTTGAGCAATTGCAAGAGATCTTGAATCGACTCGAGCCCGCCCGATTTCAATCCCGGCAGCTCAGCGCATTCAGCCGCTTATGCAGAAATGCCAGCACCATAACCTCATCGGTGGAGAGTTTCGCGTAGTGGCGTTTGAATTTCTGAGCGATCTTCGCGTCTATCATCTTGACGAAATCGCCAGACATATAGGCGCTTAGTATTTCCGGATGCACATAGCTTTTGCGACATATGGCGGGCGTGTTGCCAAGCTGCTTGGCGACCTTCTCGATTGCAGCGACCACATTCCGTTTCGCCTCGGCCTGGCTGTCGTATGTCTTGAACTCCGCCAGTGCGAGCGCCGCCAGCACTGTAGCCGCCCAGGTTCTAAAATCCTTGGCGCTGAAATCCTGCCGCGTGATTTCCTTGATGTAGTCGTTGACGTCGCCGGAACCGACGGTGCGCGATTTTCCGTCGTCGTCCAAATATTTGAAGAGCTCGTGTCCTGGAATTTCCGCGCAGCGCTTCACGATGGCGGCAATACGCCGGTCCTCGACCCGAAGCTTCCACTGCTTGCCTGACTTGCCCGTAAACTCGAAGCGCAGGACACCGCGCCCGATCGCGACGTGCTTGCGCCGCATGGTGGTCAGCCCATAGGACTTATTTGTCCGCGCGTATTCCGCGTTGCCGACCCTTATCAGGGTCTTCTCCAGCAGACTTACGATCGTCGCCAGAACCTTCTCGCGAGACAGGCCGTCACGCTTCAGGTCGGACGCCACGCGCGCGCGCAACGCGGGCAGCGCTGCCGCGAACTGAATGATGTGCTCGTACTTGTTCTGATCCCGCAGTTCGCACCATTTCGGATGGTAACGATACTGCTTGCGTCCGCGCGCATCGACACCGGTGGCCTGAATGTGGCCGTCAGGCGAGGGGCAGATCCAGACGAATTCATATGCCGGCGGGATACCGATCGACTTGATGCGACGGATCACGGCGGCATCGGTAATGCGCTTGCCGTCTTTGTCGTAATAGCTGAACGACGTGCCCGCCCGCCTGCGCCGGTATCCCGGCGCCGAGTCACTCACATATCGCAGACCTTCCTCGGCGATTACGGAGGCGACTTCCGCCGAACGAGCCTCCTCGTCTTTGCCGTTCTGCCGGAGCATCCTTCGTTTCCCCGCGGAAGCCCCGACGCACCGATGACTTCACCGGAAAACATAAAGGCGAATGCACCCATTGGTTCCATCCGCGAGGCGTAGGGAGAAGGGGCCGGCTATTGGTCCGTTGTTTCCAAGGCGCTTCCGTTCGCGACCGACATCCCTCGCCTGCTCCTCGAACCCGAGACCCGCCTAAGCGGGCCGAACACCTTCCCGAACCGACCGAGGCTGCCTTTAAAGCCCTTCGACGAGGGGCGGCCCGCGATCGGGGGAGACGCGAATTCGGGGTTTGCCCCCTAGCCGTGTCGAGCTCGCGGGGCTAAATGCCAAGAATCCGAGAATCCAGGGCGAATTAGGGCTACCGGCGTCCCTTTTTTTGCTAAACCCGGCCGCGAGTCAGGAGTCCAATGTTATGGCAGTATCCGAAATCATGCTTGCGGCCAGGCTGAACGATCAGGCCGAGATCTTTAAGGAAGAGGGGCGTTACGCCGAGGCCGAGCCGCTGTACAGACAGGCGTTGGCCATCTGCGCGAAAACGCGCGGGCTCGAGCATCCCTCTGTCGCGCTCGGGCTGACCGATCTGGCCGAACTCTACACCCTGCAGGGCCGCTATGCCGAAGCCGAGCCGCTCTGCAAGCGGGCGCTGGCGACCTGGAGAAAGTCCCTCGGGCCCGATCACCCCGATCTCGTGCAGTCGCTGAACAGTCTGGCCCACGTATACAGGGCACAGGGCCGCCACGCCGAGGCCGAACCGCTCTACAAGCGCGCGGTCGCCATCTTCGAGAAAACGCTCGGCGCCCATCATCCTTCCGTCGCGTCGGCGCTGGACAATCTGGCCTCGTCGTACAAGGACGAGGCCCGCTACGACGAAGCCGAGTCGCTCTACAAGCAGGCACTGGCGATCCGGGAGAAGGCGCTCCCTCCCGATCACCCTGATGTCGCGCAGTCGCGGACCAATCTGGCCGACCTGGACAGCGCCCGGAAGAGCGCCGCAGCCGGACCCGAATAATCCCATTGCGAGAACTCCTGAGGAAATCGATTACGGCTTGTAAAAGATTACGGCTTGTAAAAGATGGTGGCGACGGTGCGCCACCACCGCCCTTCCCGATCACTCTCGAGACTGGCAATGGCCTCGATCCCGCGGGCGTGGAGGAGTGTCCCGTAACAAGAATGACTTTTGGGTAATCGCAAATCACCGTGTCCGTCGAGTTGTCGCCAGGCTCGACAGGAACATTGTCGTCTTGCGTCGAGTTCTATCAGTTGCCTAAGCGCGTTGCCGTAGCAGCGCCGCTGAGAATGACAAGCTGATAGGAGTTTCCCAAAATGTCCGAAAACACTAACGGGACCGTGAATTATAGCGTGCGCGAAGCCGTGGGAGTTTTTTCCGACGTCGAGGCGCTGGAAGCCGCAGTTGACGAACTCGAGGTCTCAGGTTTCGACAGAGCGACGATTTCCGTGCTCGCAAGCGACAAGACGATCAAGGAGCGAATGGGGCCCCTTCATCACACTCTCGTCGAGATCGAGGACGATCGGCAGGCGCCGGGGACTGCCTTTGTCGAAAAGGATTCCCGTGTCGAAGGCGAAGCGGCGGCCGTAGGTATTCCCTTCTATATCGGCTGCGTCGCGGCCGCGGCAGTAGCTGCCGGCACCGGTGGTCTGGCCGTGCCGACAATCGGTGCGATAATCGCCGGCGGCGCGGC
>NZ_MKRN01000018.1:29957-52811 GCF_001896955.1 Nitrobacter sp. 62-13
CACCGCCACAGCGAAAGCGTTTCACAACAACTTTCGCGAGGCGGAATAGTCGTCTGGGTGAGTGTGCGGGACGCCACCGCGGAGGATCTCGCCGTCCAGATATTGACGAAGGCCGGTGCACGGGACGTCCATGTGCATGAGATACAGCGCGAATGGACGTTAAAGGACCGACCTTTATCCGAGATACAGCCCGATCCGCTGCTCCGCATCTAAGCAAGCGTGAGTTGACGATAAAGCGTTTCAACCCCGGGCCGTTTAACTCGAGACGCTTCAGGCGGTCGCGCACGTTCGCATACGAAAAAGCTTGATTTGCAGCTCTCGCCTCCTGCTCATTTGAGCGGTAGCTTGGACAGCGCCGATTCGATGACCCCCGAGGCCGAGACACATGACCATTCGCCTGCACCGTGGCGACCTGCCGGACCAGGACCTGGCGCGCTACACCCGTTCAGCCGCGATCGACACCGAGACCATGGGCCTCAATCCGCATCGCGACCGCCTGTGCGTGGTGCAGATGTCGCCGGGCGACGGCACCGCCGACGTGGTCCAGATCGCCGCCGGCCAGCATGACGCGCCGAACCTGAAAAAACTGCTGGGCAATCCCGGCATCGTCAAGATCTTTCACTTCGCGCGCTTCGATCTCGCCGCGCTGTTCAACGCGCTTGGCGTCATGCCGCAGCCGGTCTATTGCACCAAGATCGCCTCGCGGCTGACCCGCACCTACACCGACCGGCATGGCTTGAAAGATCTGGTGCGCGAACTGCTCAATGTCGATCTGTCCAAGCAACAGCAATCGAGCGACTGGGGATCACAGACGCTGAGTGATGCGCAGCTCGCCTATGCAGCCTCCGACGTGTTGCATCTGCATGCCCTGCGCGACAAGCTCGACGCCATGCTGGCGCGCGAGGATCGCGACAAGCTGGCGCACGCGTGTTTCGAATTCCTGCCGACGCGAGCCAGACTCGATCTCTCCGGATGGAGGGACGAGGACATTTTTGCGCATTCATGAACAGGCATGATCCGGTCTGCCGGGGGCGGCCCGCCCGGACCGGACCGGCTGCGACATGAACAATCCGCCCCGTTTCGGTCACACTCCTCGTTCTCGGTGGCGCCGGATTTGCGGTGTCGTCACGGCGAATTGAGCGCTGCGTCAGGTGTCGTGGGTCCTGCGAACTCATAAGACCGGCGCGAGGTGCATCGTCTTGCGATGTCCGGGCTGCCAAACCCCGCGGTTCGGGGTAGAATGGTCGGAGTGCGATCCCGACTGCGTCGATCCGACTCAAACACTGTTTTTTGATTGAGTATGATCCGATCCGAAAACCGGCTTTCACTTTTCGGGACCATGTTTTGAAACAGACGCCTGGAGCAGCGGTGTATCCGGTTCAGAAACCTACCCATCAGGCCGGGCTGGAAGCGCGTTTCGCCCGCGCGGCGCGCCACAGCCGCATGGTGCGGGCGTTGCGGATCGCGGTGCCGGCCGTGGTCGGACTCGTCATGACCGGACTGATCGCGATCGCGGTCTTCAATCCCTTTCGTGCGCTGGCCAAGCTGCCGCTCGACACCGACAATCTGGTGGTCTCCGGCACCAAGATCACGATGGAGTCGCCGCACCTGTCAGGCTTCACACCGGACAAGCGGCCCTACGAGATGCGCGCCACGACTGCGACGCAGGACATCACCGATCCCGATCATGTCGAACTGCATGCCTTGCGCGCCAAGGTGCTGATGGAAGACCGCACGACGGTGACGCTGGATTCCCGCACCGGGCTGTTCGACACGAAAACGCAGATCCTCGATCTGCACAAGGATATCCTCATGCAATCTTCGACGGGATACGAGGCGCGGCTGAACCACGCGCTGGTGGATATGGGCCGCGGCACCGTCACGTCGGACCAGCCTGTCGACGTCAAATTGCTGAACGGGACGCTGACCGCCGACACCATGAAGGTTTCCGAAAAGGGCGACGTGGTGCGATTCGAAAACAATGTCGTGATGCATCTGATCATGGACCGCCCTGTCGCGACCGCGGACGCGGCCCCGGAGGAGACGCTGCCGCCGGCACCCGCGGCAGAGGGCGCGCGCAGTCCCTCACGTAAACGCGGCAATACGAAATGATTCTGGCCATGCAAAGCCGTGTTCTTCCGCTGGCGACCCGGCTCGCCTGCCTGCTGTGCAGCGGACTGATCGCCTTCGCAGTGATGACGGCCGGCGAAGCGGCCGGGCAAAGCTCGATGCAGGGCGTTCCCAATGCGATGCAGGGCTTTTCCCAGAATCGCGATCAGCCGATCCAGATCGAGGCCGCCGCGCTGGAGATGCGCGACAAGAAGAAGGAGGCGACCTTCTCCGGAAACGTCAAGGTGGTGCAGGGCGACACCACGATGACGTCGAGGACCCTCGTGGTCTATTATGAGAGCGGCAAATCGGCCAATGCGAGGAGCAATGCGCCGGCGAAGACGACGATGGCCGCGGCGACGCCGGGTCCATCGGGCGCATCCTCCATCAAGCGGCTGGAGGCCAAGGGCAACGTGGTGGTGACGCAGAAGGATCAGGTCGTGACCGGCGAGACCGCTGTGTTCGACACCAAGACCAATCTGGTCACCATGCTCGGCGGGGTCGTTCTGACCCAGGGCAAGAACGTGCTGCGCGGCGACAGGCTGATCGTCGACATGACCACCGGCGTGTCGCGCGTCGAATCGAACAATGGACGGGTGCAGGGCCTTTTTCAGTCGTCCGGGCAGGGAGGGCCGTTGGCCGGACCGATGCCGCTTTCCGGATCCACACAAAAACCTAAATGATTTCAGCTAATTGTCGAAGCGCAGGGCGGCAGGAGTTGAACCCGCGGCGGTCCGTCGGTATCTACCGCGAACCGTTTTGAGGCGGCGGTGCAGTCGGGTATTGAGGGCCGCGACCGTTTCCTCATTCATGGTGAGGCGACGAATCAGGCACGCTGCGGGTGCGGGCGAACGACCGTGAGAGGCTGAGCAAGCGCCCATGGTGGACATCTTCAACGTGTTCCGCAAACGGCCGCAAAAACGCGGACCGCAAGCGTTTGCGCGAAACCAGCCCGACATCACGGCGCTCGGAGACGACGATAGGGTCGGCGAGATGCTGACCAATCCGGTGCGCGACGCACCGCCGATTGCCCGCGCGGCTCCCCGCGACGTTCCTCCGGCCCGGCCCGTCCCGCGAGCCCGGCCCCCGGTCCGCTCCGCGCCGGGAGCCCCTCGTCCACATGCCTCCTCCAACGGCGCGGCCGCTCCACGAATGGCCCAGCGTCCCGGCTACCTCGCCGTTCACGGCGTGGAAAAAAGTTTCGGCTCGCGCCAGGTGGTGCACGGCGTCAGCATCTATGTCCGTCGCGGCGAGGCGGTCGGCCTGCTGGGTCCGAACGGCGCCGGCAAGACCACCGTGTTCTACATGATCACCGGTCTTATTCCTGCCGATCGCGGCACGATCGAACTCGACGGTCACGACGTGACGAAGCTGCCGATGTATCAGCGGGCGCGGCTCGGCATCGGCTATCTGCCGCAGGAAGCCTCGATCTTCCGCGGCCTCAGCGTCGAACAGAATATCCGCGCGGTGCTCGAGGTCGTCGAGCCCAGCAAGAAGAAGCGCGAGGCCGAGCTCGATGCGCTGCTCGAGGAATTCAACATCAGCCGCTTGCGCAAGTCGCCCTCGATCGCGCTCTCCGGCGGCGAGCGGCGGCGCGTGGAAATCGCGCGCGCACTGGCGACGCGTCCGAACTACATGCTGCTCGACGAGCCGTTCGCCGGCATCGACCCGATCGCGGTCGGCGATATCCAGGATCTCGTGCGCCACCTGACCAATCGCGGCATCGGCGTGCTGATCACCGACCACAACGTTCGCGAAACGCTCGGCCTCACCGACCGCGCCTATATCGTTTACGCCGGCGAAATCCTGACCGAGGGCACTCCCGACGCGATCGTCAACGATCCCGACGTGCGTCGTCTCTATCTTGGCGAGGAATTCCGGCTTTAGAGCGTTCTCGCTATTGCCCGCCGGCTACTCGTCGTCATCATAACTGCGATAGAAACCGGGACCCGGCGCGACATAGTGCGGACGATGGTAGCGGTATTCGCCGCTGTCATCCTCATCATCGTCATCATGCCAGGATTCGACGTAACGCTGCGCGCGCGTGCGGTAGCAATTCCCGTCATCATCGCAAACCATACGAGTCGGAGCGACCGGCGCGACCTGCGGGGGCTCCCCGGCGTAGGAGAAGTCGGCGGCGGACGCCCGGAACGCGACCAGCAAACTCGCGGCCGCAACAAGAAGGCTCATTCTGAACATGTGTATTTTCTCGTGGTGCGTGAAGAGAACCGCCAAATCGAAGTCATCGAGCCCGGCTTCCGACTCCATCGGAAGCCGAACAGTTCTGGCGGCGGAACTGGTGCGTCGAAGCTGACGCGTGTCGGTGGCCAAATTTGGAACCTGGTCGGGCTTCTCGGAGGCGTGACGACCGTCGTCTCGCCGCATTCTTCGGTCTTCCTCGCGGGCAATACGGGGAGCGCAAAAATGAAAATCATGAAAGTCGTCGCCGCGGCCGCTTTGGCGTTGCCGCTCTTATCCTCGGCGCTACAGGCGCAGGAACGCGCCGGCGACGCTGCGCTGGGTGCGCTGTCGGGCGCGGTGGTGCTGGGTCCGGTCGGGGCGCTGGCCGGCGCTGTGGTCGGCTATACCGCCGGCCCGAAAATCGCTCGTTCATGGGGACTGCGTCACTCATCACGACGACCGCACCAGCGATCAGCCAGACGATCGCCGCGACGGCTGACGGCCGCGAATGATACGCGCCGCGCGGCGGGCATACAGACAACAGGCCCCAAACCAGCGGCGGCCGCTGCGCCACGCGCCGTCAACCTTGCGCCGGCGATGCCTCCGGTGCAGGCCTTGGATTGACGCCTTCCTGAGGGCCTTCTGGATTCTTGGCCTGGATTGAGTCGCCCGAATCAATCCCTGCGCGGATTACGACGGCCGCGCTGCCAGCGCATTTTGAGCAGCCGCGTCGATCCGACGTGGCTCGCGAAGAAAACGCGCCAGATTGGAATCATGATGCTCGCTCCTGATTCCGTCGGAGTCGGATTTCGCCACCGTCAAGGCGTATACATCTGGCCGCAAAAAAGTTAAGCAAGAATCGGACCAATTTTTGGACCGGTCTTGGCATGGCGCTGACGCAGAGACTCGAATTCCGACAGTCCCAGTCGCTGGTGATGACGCCGCAGCTCATGCAGGCGATCAAGCTGCTGCAACTGTCGAATCTCGACCTTGCCGCATTCGTCGAGAGCGAGCTGGAACGCAACCCGCTGCTGGAGCGCGCCGGCGACGACGGTCCTGATTCAGCGGCGGCGGACTCCGCACCCTCCGAAGCCGCCACCGGCTTTTCAGACAGCGAAGCCGCGGCGTTCGGGGAAGACGCCGCGGGCGATCGTCCCGGCGGCCAGGATTCCGAATCCGCGTCTGAGGAGTGGATGAACCGCGATCTCGGCAGCCGCACCGAGATCGAGCAGACCTTCGACAGCGGCCTCGAAAACGTCTTTCCGGAGGAACCGGCCGAGACCGCGGCGCGGACCGCACAGGATTCCGCACCGACCGCGTTCACCGAATGGGGCGGCGGCGCCTCGAGCGACGACAGCTACAATCTCGAAGCCTTCGTCGCCGCTGAAGTAACGCTTGCCGAATATCTCGCCGAACAGCTCGCGGTCGCGGTCACGGAGCCGGCGCAGCGCATGATCGGACAATATCTGATCGACCTCGTCGACGAAGCCGGTTACCTGCCCCCTGATCTCGGCGAAGCCGGCGACAAGCTCGGTGCCGCCGAACGTGATGTCGCTGCCGTGCTGGCAGTGCTTCAGAGCTTCGATCCGCCCGGGATTTGCGCCCGCAGCCTAAGCGAATGCCTTGCGATCCAGTTGCGCGAAAAGGACCGCTACGATCCGGCGATGCAGGCGCTGATCGAGCATCTCGACGTGCTGGCGAAGCGCGATTTCGCAGCCTTGCGCAGGATCTGCGGCGTCGATGACGAAGACCTTGCCGGGATGATCGGAGAAATTCGTCATCTCGATCCCAAGCCCGGATTGAAATTCGGCGCCACGCGCACGCAGACCGTGGTGCCGGATGTGTACGTCCGGCCCGGCCCCGACGGCGGCTGGCTCGTGGAACTCAACAGCGATACGCTGCCGCGCGTGCTGGTCAACCAGAGCTACTATGCGGAACTGTCGAAGACGATCCGCACGGACGGCGACAGGACCTATTTCACCGATTGCCTGCAGAACGCGACCTGGCTGGTCCGTGCGCTCGATCAACGCGCCCGCACCATTCTCAAGGTCGCGACCGAGATCGTGCGCCAGCAGGACGGCTTTTTCACGCACGGCATCGCACGCCTGAGGCCGCTCAATCTCAAGGCCGTGGCGGATGCGATCCAGATGCACGAGTCCACGGTGTCGCGCGTCACCGCCAACAAATACATGGCGACGAATCGCGGCATCTTCGAGCTGAAGTACTTCTTCACAGCGTCGATCGCCTCAGCCGACGGTGGCGACGCCCATTCGGCGGAGGCCGTCCGTCATCACATCAGGCGGTTGATCGAGGCGGAGGATCCGGCGGCCGTCCTGTCCGACGACACCATCGTGGAACAATTGCGCGAAGCCGGCATCGATATCGCCCGGCGCACCGTCGCGAAATATCGCGAGGCCCTGCGAATTCCATCCTCGGTGCAACGCCGCCGCGACAAGCAGAACCTGCCCGGCAAGCCGGGGACGGCGGCGGCGCCCCCGGCCGATCGTTCCAGCGACGCCACACCGGCTTGATTGCGCGCCCGCCACGCCCGATAATCCATTCCTACTCATGATGGACGAGGCGTGCCATGACACTTCGAATCTCGGGCAAGAGCATCAATGTCGGCGAGGCGCTGCGCGGGCGCCTCAGCGGTCGCACCGACGAAGTTCTCCGAAAATATTTTGACGGAAAGTATTCGGGTCACATCACGCTGAGCAAGGATGGTTTCGGGTTCCGTACCGACTGTGCGCTGCATCTGGATTCCGGAGTGACGCTCGAAGCCGAATCCAACGCCGCGGATGCCTATATGAGCGCCGATCAGGCGCTGCTGCAGATCGAGAAGCGGTTGCGCCGCTACAAGAGCCGCCTCAAGGATCGCTCGGCCCGCAAGGCGCATGCCGCGGCGGAAGCCATCGCCGACCTCGACGCGCCGAGCTACGTCATCGAGGCGCCCGCCGTGGACGGCGAAGACGAGGTTACCGCTTTCAATCCGGTCATCATCGCGGAAGCCACGACCTCGCTCAGGCGGCTCTCGGTCAGCGAGGCGGTGATGGAGCTCGATTTCACCGGCGTGCCCGTGCTGGTTTTCCAGCACGGCTCCAGCGGCCGCGTCAACGTGATCTATCGCAGGCCAGACGGCAATGTGGGCTGGATCGACCCGCCGGCGGTCAACGGCACGGCGTGACTTGCCGCAATTGACCCCGGGAGGCCGCTTCCGGAGCGGGGTGAGTGTGCGGTGGTTTCCCGCCCGCATCCCGCTCGAAATATTAGAATCGATCGCATCCACGATTTTGGATCGATTCGATCCAAAATCATCGTGATCTCGGATCCGCGGCCCCTCGGGATCGGTTTTCCACCGGGCGGAGGCGAAAGTTCAGGAATTGGCATCGGGCTCGCGTTAGACTATAAGGCCGGTCACCCGGCCGGAGGGCCGCGAACCATGTGCGTTCGCCCTGATGTGGGCTCACGCTGTTGCTGCTTGTCTGACGTGTCTTTCGCAACCTGACGGCAAAACTCACCTCGGAACGTCATATGATGATTACCGACCTGGTCGCACCCGAGGCGATCATTCCTGCGTTGAAAGTCAACAGCAAGAAACAGGCGCTGCAGGAACTGGCCGCGCGCGCTTCTGAATTGACGGGACAGAACGACCGCGCGATTTTTGAGGTCCTGTTGCGGCGTGAGAAGCTCGGAACCACGGCGGTCGGCTACGGCGTCGCGATTCCGCACGGCAAGCTGCAGAAACTCGACAAGATATTCGGCCTGTTCGCACGGCTCGACCGTCCGATCGATTTCGAGGCGATGGATGGCCAGCCGGTCGATCTGATTTTCCTGCTGCTGGCGCCCGAAGGCGCCGGCGCGGATCACCTGAAGGCTTTGGCGCGAATCGCCCGGCTGCTCCGCGATCAGGACATCGCCAACAAGCTGCGCGCCTCGCGCGATGCAGAGGCGATCTATTCGGTGCTGGCGCTGCCGCCGGCGACGGTCCCCTAAGCGGTTGCGAATCCCCCCCGCCAATGGTCCTTTGATTCCAACATTTGCGCCCCTTGTCGGCAGGGCTCTTGCGAATGATGGAATCAAAGGACCATTGGCGAATCATGAACTTCCTGTTGAGTCCTGGATTTGACATTCGCTTCACGAACTTGCGGCGCAACGGGCAGCGGGTGTCAAATCCATTCCGCTGGAGTGATTCTTGATTTAACGGAACGGATCCTCGCGGCATTGTGCTCTCCCCGAACAGGAGAGATGACGGGTCACTTGTCGTGATTTGCACAAGCATGGACCGACAAGAACCGCGACCGTTCGACATCCATCCGGAGCCATGATGCCGCCCGCAAAATCCATCCTGCTGATCTGCGCTTTCGTTCTTTCCGTCGTGGTGCCAGCCGGCGCAGCGGACCCGAGGCTTCTTGCAAGCCTCGGCAAGCTCGATCCGCAAACACGGCTGGAACAGGTCTGCGATCTCGCGGCCGTCAACCACATCGGCGTGAACGGAAAGCTTCCGAAACCCGATCGCGCCAAATCCAACGTCATTACTCCGCCACGACATCACGGCGACACGATCGAAGGCACCGGCGGCGCATTCCGCAGCGGCGGAAAATGGTACGCGTTCTCGTTCAAGTGCAAGACGTCGTCCGACCATCTCAACGTGTTGTCGTTCACCTATCACGTCGGCGCGGTGATCCCGAAGTCGAAGTGGCCGGAATACGGGTTGTGGGATTGAAAGGATGTCTTTGTCTCAGCCTGACCTGAATTGTCCCAGCGGACCGTCCTCACGCATTGTGACAAAGGCAAGGTAACGCCGCTCGACGTCCGCGAGGTCCTGGGGCATGTGAACATTCCGCCTGGCGGCGCCGACCACAAGATTGGCATGACGCTGCAGCGAGCCCATGCGGAGATGATCTCGCTCCGAACTGACGACCGACGTCAGCACCTCCAGCATCCGGATCAGCACGGCCGCATTTGACGCAGCCGCCTGACGGATCATGTGAAACATGGCGTCGAGCAATCCATCATACTGAATGGCCGGCACCATCAGCGCCACGCGATCGTCGCGCAGGTGAACGCCGTTCGGAAGATGAAGTGGCACAATATCGCAGAGTCCTGCGCCGAGCCGGTCCAGCACGCTCATCGCGGTATGTGGATCGTTGACCCCCGGCGACAGTGCGCGGACCGCGACCTCCACCAGTTGCCGGACCGCAAATTCGAGATCGGCCGAACTGACTCGCTGCGGACCGAGCGCAGTCGCGTTGCGAATCGCGGCATCGGCGCCTTCCACCGGAGGCATCATCACCGCGATCGGCGCGCCGGGAAAGACGTAGTGGCCCGGTCTGACGAGCAAGCGAAGGCTCGTGTTGTGTTCAGCCGCCCAGTTGGCCAAGCCTGTTTCATCAAGTTGTTGCAGGTATCCGCGACGCGTATCGGTGACCGGCGTGGCATCCGACCAGAAACTGTCCGGCGACGGTTCAGGTTGTCGCTTCTCGGTGGTCAGCCGCCGGAACGCCGAGCCGAGGTCCTCGCTGACAAGTCCGATGACTGTATCGACATTGATGCGGCTGGCCATGTGGCCAACAAAATAAACCAGCGTGACGACGCATCCGAAAGCCAGAACGATGCCGACGCTGAGAGCGAGATGCGGGACGAACGCTCCCTCGTCATGGGTGCGAACGCTGCGCAACACGACGAGTGCATAGGAGAATGTGCCGAGAAAGGCGCCGAGCGTAATCTGGTTGCCGCGGTCGCGAATGAAGTTGCGCAGCAGACGCGGACCCATCTGGCCAGCAGCCAGAGACAGTGCCGCGATGGTGATCGAAAACACCGTGCCGGCTACACCGATCGTGGAGGACGCGACAGCACCGAGCAAGGTCCGTGCACCCGTCGCACCGCCATCGTAAAGCCAGTTCTGAAGCAGCCAGGGCGGAACGATTCCACTACGGTCGAACGCCACTAATCCGAGCGCCGCAAGCACGCCCGCAAATACCATTAAGGCCGGCAGCAGCCAGAAGGTATCGCCAAGATCGTTCAGAAATTTTCGGATTCGGGCGGTCATTGTGCGGCCTCCCCTCGGACCACGCGGAGTTAGCGACACAGACCCGACGTCTGCCCCTGTAACGCACCCTTTAACGCATCAGTTGGACCATTGGTTGCCGACAGGAGGCGCGCTCAGTCCTTCACCACCCGCACGGCGCCGAGTGCGGCGCTGGTGGCATGCGCGGCATAGGCTTTCAGCGCCGCCGTCACGCGGCGCTTGCGTGGCGCGGGCTTCCACGCCTTGTCGCCCTTCGCCTCCATCGCCGCGCGGCGGCGCTCGATCTCGGCATCGTCGACCGCAAGATGCACCTTGCGATTGGGAATATCGAACTCGATCGTATCGCCTTCCTCGACAAGACCGATCGCGCCGCCCTCCGCCGCTTCTGGCGACGCGTGGCCGACCGACAGGCCGGCGGTGCCGCCGGAGAAACGGCCGTCGGTGATCAGCGCGCACTGCTTGCCGAGACCTTTCGATTTCAGATAGCTGGTCGGATACAGCATCTCCTGCATGCCGGGCCCGCCGCGCGGGCCTTCGTAACGGATGACGACGACGTCGCCTGCCTTGATCTTGTTGGTGAGAATGGCGTCCACCGCGGCGTCCTGGCTTTCGAAGATCCGCGCGGGGCCCGAGAACTTCAGGATGCTGTCGTCGACGCCGGCGGTCTTCACGATGCAGCCGTCGCGCGCGATGTTGCCGTAGAGCACCGCAAGACCGCCGTCCTTCGAGAAGGCGTGTTCGGCATCGCGGATGCAGCCATTTGAACGATCGGCGTCGAGTTCCTCGTACCGCCTGTCCTGGCTGAACGCGACCTCGGTGCGCACGCCGCCCGGCGCGGCCAGATAGAAATTGCGAACGCTATCGCTTTTCGTCCGCTTGATGTCCCAGCGTTCCAGCGCGTCGTTCAGCGAGGCGCTGTGAACCGTCGGCAGGCTGCTATCGATCAGGCCGGCGCGATCGAGTTCGCCGAGGATGCCCATGATGCCGCCGGCGCGATGCACGTCTTCCAGATGCACATCCGCCACCGAAGGCGCGACCTTGCACAGCACCGGCACGCGACGCGACAGCCGATCGATGTCCTTCATCGTGAACGGCACTTCGCCTTCGTAAGCCGCCGCGAGCAGATGCAGCACGGTGTTGGTGGAACCGCCCATCGAGATGTCGAGCGTCATCGCGTTCTCGAACGCCTTGAAGCTCGCGATCGCGCGCGGCAGCGCGCTGCCGTCGTCCTGCTCGTAGTACCGCCGCGCCAGATCGACGATCAGGTGGCCGGCCTCGATGAACAGGCCCTTGCGGTCGGCATGAGTGGCAAGCACCGAGCCGTTGCCCGGCAATGCGAGGCCGAGCGCCTCGGTCAGGCAGTTCATCGAATTGGCGGTGAACATGCCCGAACACGAGCCGCAGGTCGGACACGCGGAGCGTTCGATCACCTCGACCTCGGCGTCGGTCACCTTGTCGTCTGCGGCGGCGATCATGGCGTCGATCAAATCGATCGACCTGACCTTGCCGTTGAGATTGACCTTGCCGGATTCCATCGGACCGCCGGAGACGAACACCGACGGAATGTTGAGGCGCAGCGACGCCATCAGCATGCCGGGCGTGATCTTGTCGCAATTGGAGATGCAGACCATGGCGTCGGCGCAATGCGCGTTGACCATGTATTCGACGCTGTCGGCGATGATCTCGCGCGAAGGCAGGCTGTAGAGCATGCCGTCGTGGCCCATGGCGATGCCGTCGTCCACCGCGATGGTGTTGAACTCCTTGGCGACGCCGCCGGCCTTCTCGATCTCGCGCGCAACAAGCTGGCCGAGGTCCTTGAGGTGAACGTGGCCGGGCACGAACTGGGTGAAAGAGTTGACCACGGCGATGATCGGCTTGCCGAAATCCTCGTTCTTCATGCCGGTGGCGCGCCACAGTCCGCGGGCGCCGGCCATGTTGCGGCCGTGGGTGGAGGTTCGCGAGCGATAGGCGGGCATGGGTTTTTTCCCGGACGTTCAACAGTTTGGCGGGACCATACAGCCCCCGCCGGAGGCCGCAAACAGAAAAGCGGCTGCGCTCAACGCGCCGCCGCTTTCCGCTAACTCGTTGCTCCGCGCCGGCGGCGCAGGATCAGTGCACGCTGACGGCCTGCAGCTCGTTGCTCCAGGCGCTCGCGACCGCGGCCTCGCGCGAATCGGTGAGCATGATGGGCGTGCCGTCGGCGGCATGCAGCGCGAACAGCATGAGGCCTGGCGCGATTTTCGGAGCCTGCGGAAACAGTTCCGGCACGTCCTCGGAACGAACCTGTTTCACGTAGGCGATATGGCCTTCGCCGAGCTGCGCCAGCGTCTCGATCGAGACGCTTTCGGGTCGGAATGTGGAACTCACTTCACTCATGGTCTCGACTCCTTCTATAGACTAAGCGGTCGAGTCCGCTACTCGTTGCACTCGGATGCATGTTTTTCACCGGTTATTGCTTTTCCGGGCCATGCATTATTCGTGTTCATTGATCGCGATTGTCTTAACGACCCTTTCAGGTTCCGGCCTGGCCAGATCGATGGACAATAGCCCGTTTTTCAGGTCCGCGCCCAGCACCAACATCCCCTCCGCCAGCACGAAGGTGCGCTGGAAGTGGCGTGCGGCGATGCCGCGATGGATATATTGCCGGGCCTTGTCCTCCTGCTGCCGGCCCCGGATCACAAGCTGATTTTCCTCAATGGTCACATCGAGTTGGTCGCGGGTGAAGCCCGCCACCGCCAGCGTGATCCGCAGGCGCTCCGGCTCGCCGTTGTTACGGTCGCACCGCTCGATGTTGTAGGGAGGATAGCCGTCAGCGCCTTTGACGACGCGGTCGAGCGCACGCTCGATCTCGTCGAATCCCAGGAGGAACGGACTGGACAACGAAGGAACACGAGACATTCACAAAGTCCTCTCGAAGCGACTTTGACGCGCACGACCTTTGTCGGATCATGCGTTGGGGCCCTTGCGGCGCCCCGTGCGACCGTCTGGAGCTTTCCAGCCGGTCAAACCGAATATGGCGATGATTTGCATGCCGTTCAAGATGTCGGGCGCATCGCCAACACTTTGAAATCGGATCAGGAATCAAGCCGCTTGCGGCCGCAGGCGCTGAACAAATGGAGTTTGTCCTGCACTGCAACCGCGCGAACCCGCTCGCCGACCGACGGACCGCCCTGACCGGGAATGCGAACCAGAATCTCGCCGGGAGGCGGTTCGCCCGGCCCTGAGCTCGCTGTCCGCGCGCCGGCCGGCCGGCTGCGGATACCGTAGACATAGGTTTCGGCTCCGACCCGCTCGATCGCCTCGACGGTCAGTTCCAGCGCGACGCCGCCGGCGGGCGCCGGCTGGTCGGAGAGCGCCAGATCTTCCGGCCGGACCCCGAGAATGCCCGCCTGCCCTCCCGCGCCGGCGAGGTTTGCATCGTCGCCCTGCAAGGGAATCAGGTTCATCGGCGGCGCGCCGATGAACGACGCCACGAAGGTGGTGGCGGGCTTCCGGTAGATCTCCAGCGGATTGCCGACCTGCTCGACAAGGCCGCCGTTCATCACCACCAGAACGTCGGCGAGCGTCATCGCCTCGAGCTGGTCGTGGGTCACGTAGAGCGAGGTGGTCTTCAGCCGCCGTTGCAGCCTCCGGATCTCGACCCGCATGGCGATACGCAACTTGGCGTCGAGATTCGACAGTGGCTCGTCGAACAAAAACACCTTCGGCTGCCGCACGATCGCGCGGCCCATGGCGACGCGCTGGCGCTGGCCGCCGGAGAGTTGCTTCGGCTTGCGATCGAGCAGCGAGCCGATCTCGAGAATCTGCGCCGCCTCGCGCACGCGGCTGTCGATCTCCGGCTTGGCCACGCCGCGGTTGCGCAGGCCGTAGGCCATGTTGTTGTAGACGCTCATGTGCGGATAGAGCGCGTAGTTCTGGAACACCATCGCGATGTCGCGGTCGGCCGGCTCGATCTCGTTGACGATGCGGCCGCCGATCTCGATCTCGCCCGAGGTGACGGTCTCCAGGCCCGCCACCATGCGCAGCAGCGTGGACTTGCCGCAGCCGGAAGGGCCGACCAGCACGCACAACTGTCCGTCGCCGACCGCGAGGCTGATGCCCTTGATGGCCTCGACGTTGCCGGCATAGGTCTTGTGGGCGTTGCGGAGAGCGACGTCAGCCATGAGAGATCACTTCTCCGTCTCCACCAGTCCGCGCACGAACAGCTTTTGCATCACGACGACGATGAACACCGGCGGCAGCATCGCGAGCACCGCGGTCGCCATCACCACCGGCCATTCGGTCAGCGCGTCGGAGGTGACGATCATCTTGCGGATGCCGATCTGGATGGTCTGCATGTCGTCGCGGGTCGTGATCAGCAGCGGCCACAAATACTGATTCCAGCCGAGGATGAACAGGATCACGAACAGCGCCGCCATGTTGGTGCGCGACAACGGCAGCAGCGTATCCTTGAAGAAGCGGAACGGTCCCGCGCCGTCGATGCGCGAGGCCTCGAGCAGTTCGTCAGGCACCGTCATGAAGAATTGCCGAAACAACAGCGTCGCGGTGGCCGAGGCGATCAGCGGCAGCGTCAGTCCGGCGTAACTGTCGAGCAGATGCAGGTCTGCTGCGATCTTGTAGGTCGGATAGATGCGGACCTCGACCGGCAGCATCAGCGTGATGAAGATCAGCCAGAAAATCGTCATCCGGAACCGGAAGCGAAAATAGACCACGGCGTAGGCCGAGATGATCGAGATCGCGATCTTTCCCACCGCGATCAACATCGCCATCACGAACGAGTTGAACAGCATCACGAATACGGGCTCGCGCGTGGTGCCGGACGAGCCGATGAACAGCGTCCTGTAAAACGTTTCGAGGAAGTGATCGCCCGGCAGCAGCGACATCTGGCCGTTGGCGATGGTGGCGGTGTCCTGCGTGGTCGCGACGAAGGCGAGATAGACCGGAAAAGCCACGATCAGCACGCCGATGCAAAGCACGACGTGGGGAATGAGGTTGCCGAATTTCTGCCGCTCGATCATCAGGGGCATCCCTCGCGCAAGTTCTCCGTCATGCCCGGCCTTGTGCCGGGTATCCACGTCTTTACGACAGCAAGGCAGGCAAGACGTGGATGGCCGGGACAAGCCCGGCCATGACGATCGTGTTCGAGACACCGCGCCATCAGTAATTCACCTTGCGTTCGACAAAACGGAACTGGATCGCGGTCAGCACGATCACGATGCCCATCAGGATCACGGACTGCGCCGCCGAGCCGCCGAGATTGCCGCCGAGCAGGCCGTCCTCGTAGACCTTGTAGACAAGCGTCTCGGTCGCATTCGCCGGCCCGCCACGCGTCATGGTGTCGATGATGCCGAAAGTATCGAAGAAGGCGTAGACGATGTTGACGACGACGAGGAAGAAGATCGTCGGCGACAGCAGCGGAACGATGATGGTCCAGAATCGTCGCGCCGGTCGCGCGCCGTCGATCGCCGCCGCCTCGATCACGCTCGATGGGATGGCCTGAAGACCGGCGAGAAAAAACAGGAAGTTGTAGGAGATCTGCTTCCATGCCGCCGCGAGGATGATCAGCGCTGCCGCCTGATTGCCGTCGAGCAGAGGATTCCAGTCGACGCCGATGGCGCGCAGTCCATGCGCGATGATGCCGAGCGATGGATTGAGCATGAATACCCAGAGCACGCCGACCACCGGCGGCGAGATCGCATAGGGCCAGATCAGCAGCGTTCGGTAGACGGCGCTGCCGCGCAGCGGCTTGTCGGCCATGACGGCGAGCAGCAGCGCCAGCGACAGCGACGACAGCGCGATCAGGAAGGAAAACACGAAGGTGCGGACGACCGCGTCGAAATAGTCGGGCTGGTTCAATACGTCCCGGTAGTTGTCGAGCCAAACGAAGGCTGTCGACAGTCCGAAAGCGTCCTGCAGCAGGAACGACTGGATGACCGCCTGCACGGCGGGCCAGTAGAAGAAGATCAGCACCACGGCGAGCTGCGGCGCGACCAGAAGATAAGGCAGCAGACGCGAATGAAAGACGGACTGCTTTTGCATCGGCTATCGCCCCCGCATCGCCACTGTTCTCCGCCCCGCTCTTGCGCCGGGGAGGGACACGATACTTCACGCCGAAACGAAGTCGATCAGCGTCCAGGGGACAGGGGCGCCGGCTACTTCGCCACCGTCCGCTCGAACTGGCGCAGCATGACATTGCCGCGCTCCACCGCCGCGTCGAGCGCCTGCTGCGCGGTCTTCTTGCCCGCCAGCGCCTGCTCGATCTCCTCGGCCCAGACGTCGCGCAATTGCACCATGTTGCCGAGCCGCAGCCCGCGGGAATTCTCGGTCGGCTCCTTGTTGGTCAATTCCTTCAACGGCGTTTCGAGATAGGGATGGTCCTTGTAGAAACCCTCCTCCTTGGCCTTGGCATAGGCCGCCTTGGTGATCGGCAGATAACCGGAGGCCTTGTGGATATAGACCTGTCGATCGGTGTCGGAGAGGAAGGCGAGGAACCTGGCGACGCCCTTGTAGACTTCGGGCGATTTGCCGCCCATCACCCATAGCGATGCCCCGCCGATGATCGAATTCTGCGGCGCGTCCTTGACGTCGGGATAGTAGGGCATCGGCGCGTTGGTCCAGTGGAATTTGGCCTGCTTGCTGACATTGCCGAAGAAGCCCGACGAGGTCAGGAAGATCGGACATTCGCCCGACGTGAAGCGCCCCTCGCCGGTGTTGGTCCGGCCGGAATAGTCGTAGGTCTTGTCCTTCTGGAGGTCGATCAGGTTCTGCAGATGGCGCACCTGGAGCGGTCCGTTGAACACCAGCTTGGTGTCGAAACCGTCGAGACCGTTGGCCTTGGTCGCGAGCGGCACATTGTGCCAGGCCGAAAGCTGTTCGAGATTGACCCAGGTCACCCAGGCGTTGGAGAAGCCGCAGGTGGCATAACCGGCCGCTTTCAGTTTCCTGGCGTCGTCGAACACTTCCGGCCAGGTCTTGGGAATCTCGGCAATGTCGGCTTTCTTCAGCGCGTCGAGGTTGACCCACATCACGGTGGATGACGAGTTGAACGGAAACGACAGCATCTCGCCCTTGGAGGTCGAATAGTAGCCGGTGATGGTCGGCAGATAGGCCTTCGGATCGAACTTCTCGCCGGTCTCGGCCATCAGCTTGTAGACCGGCTTCACCGCCCCGGTCGCCACCATCATGGTGGCGGTGCCGACCTCGAACACCTGCAGAATCGCGGGCGCGGTGCCGGCCCGGAATGCCGCGATGCCGGCATTCATGGTGTCGGCGTAGCCACCCTTGTAGGTCGGGACGACCTTGTAGTCGCTCTGCGAGGCATTGAAATCGTTGGCGAGCTTGACGATGACGTCGTTGTTGCCGCCGGTCATGGCGTGCCACCACTGGATTTCCGTCACGGCGTGGGCGGGCGTGGCCAGGGCGAGAACGGCGGCGACCACGGCCGCGCCGGCAAATCGTCGAATACCCATCATTTTCCTCAAGAGTTGGCCGTTATCTTCATTTCGCGCGATACGGCGCTGGATAACCTGCAAACGATCCTGAAAGCGAAAGGAAGGATACCGGGCAAACTGCGTTCAGGGAAAGGTCAAATCCGAGGAACGAAATCGCCCGTATCAAACGGGACTTCTCGTGGCCGGGTTCCATCGCATGATGGCAAGATCGGGTTTAGATGGAATCAGGAAGTCTCCCGCCGGACATTATGGGGCCATCCACGTCCTTGGATGCCAGCAAAAGCGGGGCGCAAAAAGCGGGGCGCAGGTCAGGCGATCTTGAAAAATCGGCCGGACAGTGGTGGAGCCAGGCGGGATCGAACCGCCGACCTCTTGCATGCCATGCAAGCGCTCTCCCAGCTGAGCTATGGCCCCTTGATAGATCCGCACCAAATCAGGGCAGCGCGGTCTAATAAAGACCCTGAACCACAGTTCAGGGCCGATCTCAAGTCTCCTCGTCGTCGCCGACGTCGCCGATGATGTCGGTCACGTCCTCATCGCCCTCTTCCTCGTCGGCGATGAAGGTGGAGTCGTCGTCCTCGTCATCGTCGAGGGTGTCGTCGATCTCGATATCGTCCTCGGATTCGGGAACGACGGCCTTCTTGACCTTGCCGGTGTTCTCCTCGGCGTCGGCCTCCTCCAGCGAAACCATCTCTTCGGCTTCCGCGGGCTCCGGCGCCGTATCGGACGCGGACGCCGCGGCAGCAGCGGCGCGCGCAGCCTCGCCGCGGGTTCGCATCGGCGCCACAACGATCGGCACCACCTCGCCGGTATAGGGGGAGATCACAGGGTTCTTGTTCAGATCGTAGAACTTCTTGCCAGTGGTCGGGCAAATGCGCTTGGTTCCGAGCTCGGATTTGGCCACGTGTGGAATCCCGGGATATTCTTGAAAAGCGGAGCTTCACTTGGCTAGTTGCGACGGCCCTGTCAATAGCGCTTTGCAGACGAGCCGACAGACGTGACGCACGGGCGACCCTGTGATACCAGCCGCCCACAACAGGAACCCGCAATCTTGACTCATTCCGGCCGGCCTACCCCGCTCGAAGCGCGAAAATGCCAGTCGCTGACCGGCCGCGTCCGGGTGCCCGGCGACAAGTCGATCTCCCACCGGTCGTTGATTCTGGGTGCGCTGGCGGTCGGAGAAACCCGGATCTCGGGCCTTCTCGAAGGCGAGGACGTGCTCAACACCGCCAAGGCGATGCGGGCGCTGGGCGCCAGGGTCGAGCGGATGGATGACAAGGGCGGAGCCGTCTGGTCGGTGCGCGGCGCCGGCACCGGCGGGCTCGCGGCGCCCACGGTCCCGCTCGATTTCGGCAATTCCGGCACCGGATGCCGTCTCGTGATGGGCGCGGTCGCCGGTTGTCCGATCACCGCGACCTTCGATGGCGACAGTTCGCTGCGCTCGCGGCCGATGCGGCGCATCCTCGATCCGCTGGAATTGATGGGCGCGCGGGTGGTTTCGCAAAGCGACGGCGGCCGCCTGCCCTTGTCATTGCAGGGCGCGCGCGATCCGCTGCCGATCGTGTACCGCACGCCGGTCGCCTCGGCGCAGATCAAGTCGGCGGTGCTGCTGGCGGGATTGTCCGCGCCGGGTGTCACCACCGTCATCGAGCAAGAGGCCAGCCGCGATCACACCGAGCTGATGCTGGCGCATTTTGGCGCAACCATTGTTTCCGTGCCGGACGGCGCACACGGGCGCAAAATCTCGCTGACCGGACAGCCAGAGTTGCACGGCGCCGAGGTCACGGTGCCGGCCGATCCATCGTCGGCCGCGTTTCCGATCGTCGCCGCGCTGATCACCCCAGGCTCCGACGTCATTCTGACCGACGTCATGACCAACCCGCTGCGAACCGGGCTGTTCGCAACGCTGCGAGAGATGGGCGCCTCGATCGAGGAAAGCGAAACGCGCAGCGATGCCGGCGAACCGATGGCGCAACTGCGCGTGCGCGCCTCGAAGCTGCGCGGCGTCGAGGTTCCGGCTGCGCGAGCGCCATCGATGATCGACGAATATCTCGTGCTCGCGGTCGCGGCTGCGTTTGCGGAGGGCGCTACCGTGATGCGCGGCCTGCAGGAATTGCGCGTCAAGGAATCCGACCGCCTGGAAGCGACCGCCGCCATGCTGCGCGTCAATGGCGTCGCGGTCGAGATCGACGGCGACGACCTGATCGTCGAGGGGCGCGGCCATGTGCCGGGCGGCGGCCTCGTCGCCACCCACATGGATCATCGCATCGCGATGTCGGCGCTGGCGATGGGCTGCGCGTCGGACTTACCGGTCAAGGTCGATGACACCGCCTTCATCGCCACGAGCTTTCCGGATTTCGTGCCAATGATGCGGCGGCTGGGGGCAGACTTCGCATGATCATCGCCATCGACGGCCCTGCGGCTTCGGGAAAAGGCACGCTCGGCAAGCGCCTTGCCGCGCACTATCACTTTCGCCATCTCGATACCGGGGTAATCTATCGCGCGGTCGCAAAAGCCCTGATCGACGCTGGCGCGGATCCGTCCGACGAAGCGCGCGCGGTGGCGGCCGCGCACGAACTCGACCCGGAAAAATTCGGCCATCCGGCCCTGAAAACCCGGGCGATCGGCGAAGCGGCTTCGGTGGTGTCGGCATTTCCACAGGTGCGTGAGGCGCTTCTGACCTTTCAGCGCCAGTTCGCCGCCGAACCGCCAGGCGCGGTGCTCGACGGCCGCGACATCGGGACCGTGATCTGCCCCGACGCCGACGTGAAGATTTTCGTGGTGGCCGATCCCATCATACGCGCCCGCCGGCGCACGCTGGAGGCGCGCTCGCGCGGCGAGGATGTCGACGAGGCGGTGGTTCTGGCAGACATCCTCAAACGCGACGACCGGGATCGCAACAGGCCCGTCGCACCGCTGAAGGCGGCCGCGGACGCTCACGTGCTCGACAATTCCAATCTCGATATCGAGGCCGGCCTGAAGGCCGCCATCGCCATTGTCGAGGCGGTCAGGGCCGGACGCCTCCGCAGATGAGCGCACGCCGGACGCTGTCGATCACCGGGAAGCGGTGATGCAGGCGCGGTTTTTGTGGCGCGCGTTCAAGGCACTTGCGCCCGGCGGCGTCCGGCCACTATCCGCATTCGATGCCGAACTCCACCAGAAGCAAGCCGGCTCACGATTCTGGGACGCGAAAGACTATTGCAACAATTTCCTCTTTCGGCCGCGAAGACAGCGCCATTCCGCTTCCAACGGAATCAGAAGCGAAGCTTTATGATTTTGATTTGACGCGCTTTCTTCGCGCCGATCGCCATCCCTCCTCGGGTCGGTCCCGGGGACATGCCTCGCGCAAAAGCGGGAGTCAGACGTTCCGAAACCGGGGCCCTTGCACGTACTCCCTTGTTTACCGCAGCTTTTGCCGTTATATCCTGCGCATCCGGACCATCGTCGAAGTGTCGAGGCTGTCCGAGCGGGCCGGCCGGGGTTTCAAACTCCCGCCGTCATGGAGGAACGTCCCGCTCCGTCTTGATGTCGGTCGTTCTGCGGTCGATCGCTCGCCAAGGGCTCCCGGAGACATTCATCGTTTCGAACGTGAAGGCTGCTGCCGGCCCGTTGTTGCATGTTCCCGCACAGCGGTCGTCAGGATTGCGGACCCCTGACCCTTCCCGCGTGAAACGCCCGTCAACCTGAACCGCCGGCAAGTATCCCGCTTTGGAGAACAAATGGCTTCGACTGATACCTACAACCCGTCCCGTGACGATTTTGCCGCAATGCTCGACGAGTCCTTCGCCGGCGGCAACCTGCAGGAAAGCTCCGTCATCAAGGGCAAGGTGGTCGCGATCGAGAAGGACATGGCCGTCATCGATGTCGGCCTCAAGACCGAAGGCCGCGTGGCGCTGCGCGAATTCTCCGGACCCGGCCGCGAGAGCACCCTGAAGGTCGGCGACGAGGTCGAGGTGTTCCTCGATCGCATCGAGAACGCACTCGGCGAGGCCGTGCTGTCGCGCGATAAAGCGCGCCGCGAAGAAAGCTGGGGCAAGCTCGAAAAGGCATTCCAGAATAACGAGAAGGTGCACGGCGTCATCTTCAATCAGGTCAAGGGCGGCTTCACGGTCGATCTCGACGGTGCGGTCGCCTTCCTGCCGCGCTCGCAGGTGGACATCCGCCCGATCCGCGACGTCGGCCCGCTGATGAACAACACGCAGCCGTTCCAGATCCTCAAGATGGATCGCCGCCGTGGCAACATCGTCGTCTCGCGCCGCACCGTGCTCGAAGAGACCCGCGCCGAGCAGCGTCAGGAACTGGTGCAGAACCTCGAAGAGGGTCAGGTGATCGACGGCGTGGTGAAGAACATCACCGACTACGGCGCATTCGTTGATCTCGGCGGCATCGACGGCCTGCTGCACGTCACCGATATCGCCTGGCGCCGCGTCAATCATCCGACCGAGGTGCTGGCCATCGGCCAGACGGTGAAGGTCAAGATCATCAAGATCAACCACGAGACCCACCGCATCTCGCTCGGCATGAAGCAGCTCCTGGACGATCCGTGGCAGGGCATCGAGGCGAAGTATCCGCTCAACGCCCGCTTCACAGGCCGCGTCACCAACATCACCGACTACGGCGCGTTCGTCGAACTGGAGCCGGGCATCGAGGGCCTGATCCACGTCTCCGAGATGTCGTGGACCAAGAAGAACATGCACCCCGGCAAGATCGTCTCGACCTCGCAGGAAGTCGAGGTGCAGGTGCTGGAAGTCGATTCCATCAAGCGGCGGATTTCGCTCGGTCTCAAGCAGACCATGCGCAACCCGTGGGAAGCGTTCGTCGAGAAGCACCCGGTCGGCTCGACCGTGGAGGGCGAGGTCAAGAACAAGACCGAGTTCGGTCTGTTCCTCGGCCTGGAAGGCGACGTCGACGGCATGGTCCACCTCTCCGATCTCGACTGGAAAGTGCCGGGCGAGCAGGTCATCGACAACTTCAAGCGCGGCGACATGGTCAAGGCCGTCGTGCTCGACGTCGACGTCGAGAAGGAACGCATCTCGCTCGGCGTCAAGCAGCTCGAAGGCGACCCGTTCGCCGAGCCGGGCGACG